>DJSQ01000078.1:5151-10656 GCA_002438075.1 Clostridiales bacterium UBA6330 | reverse complement strand
AAGAAAGAATCAAAAACCCAAATTGGTTGAAGGTCTTGAAGGTTCTTAGGGGACTTCTCCTTAAGAAGTCCTCTAAGCAGGGCTTGGGACAGAGTCCCAAGGTCTTAAAAGGAGGCAACATGAATTTTCTCAGATGGATCGCCACGTGGCGAAATCCCGTTTTTGACGCCGTGTTTGGCGCGCTTACCTACGCGGGCGGCGAAGTGGTCTTTATCGTCGCGGCACTCGTCGTGCTGTGGTGCGTCGATAAAAAGAGAGGGTATTACCTGCTGTTCTGCGGGTTCTTCGGTCTGGTCAGCGTCCAGATTCTCAAAATGGCATTCCGCATCCCCCGCCCGTGGGTCCTCGACCCCGCCTTTCAAATCGTGGAAAACGCCCGCGCGGGCGCAACGGGGTACTCCTTCCCGAGCGGTCATACCCAAACAGCCGTCACCCTCTTCGGCGGGCTGGCAACCTCCTCCCACCGCAAAGCCGTGAAAATCGGCGGCTGGGTCGCGTGCGTTTTGGTCGCCTTCAGCCGTATGTACCTCGGCGTCCATACCCCGCTTGACGTCGGCGTTTCCTTCGCCATCGGGGTCTGCGTCGTGCTTGCAACCAAATACCTCACCCAATGCGCCGACCGCACCCGCGGCGGGCTGTGGCGGTTCTTCGGCGCGGCGCTTGCGCTGACGCTCGGCAACCTCCTGTTCGTGGAGCTCTACCGCTTCCCCGCCGACGTGGACGCGACCAACTACACCGATGCCGTCAAGGTGGCGTGGCAAATCCTCGGCATGGTGCTAGGGCTTGCCGTCGCCTACGCCGCAGACCGCTACAAGACCCGCTACCGCACCGAGGCGGTTTGGTGGGGTCAGCTGCTCAAAGTGGCGCTCGGGCTTGGCTTGATGCTCGGTCTCCGCGCCGTCCTGAAAGCGCCCCTGAACGCGCTGCTCGGTCTCCGCGCGGGCGTTTGCGTGCGCTACTTCGTAATGGTTGCGCTCCCCGCCTCCGCGCTCCCCTTCCTCTTTCGATTCTTGCCAAAGGGGGCTTTTAAGGAAAGCCCCCTCTGGACTCCCCAAACCTTTTAACCCATATTTGAAAAGTGCGAACATAGTGCTCAACCCCTTTTATGGATAAGGCACTATGTTCGCACTATTTATGTTGGGTTGAAAGTTTTGAGGGAGTCCAGAGGGAACTTTTTCAAAAGTTCCCTCTGGCGCGTCCCTTCGCTTCCTCCGCACCCTTGATGTACTTGGTCCACTTCACGTAGCCGTAGATCGAGTTCGTCACGTAGCCCGCCTTGAGAACGAGGAGCACGAACTGACCCGAAAGCACGTTGATGACGGCTTCCAGAATCGCGCAGGTGATCCACGCAATCCATTGCTCGCGGAAGCGGAAGAGGATGAACAAGCCGTTCGCCACTCCCACCGCAGACGCGCAAGCATCCAGATAAATGACCAGCGTTGCAAGGAATTCGTTCCCGCCGAACAGGTCGGTCCCCACGTCCAAACGGGTCAAAAGGTATCCCAGACCAAAGGTCCACGCCGCAATCCCGACCAGAACCAGCGCCTCCTGCCAGCCGCGCAGGGTCCTGACCACGGTCAGCTCCTCCTCGCGGCGGTCGGGGTGACGGTGCCAGTTCACAAAGCTGATGATGTCAATCGGCAGCCAGAAGAACAGCGTCGTTGCCATCGTCGCAAAACGGTAGCGGAGCAGGACGCAAATGCCGATCTCGGCAATCTCCACGAATACCGAAACAATGAAATTCCACTTGCTCTGCTTGGAAATCAACAGCTCGCACCAAATGTTGAGCAGCGTGTCCAACAGATACAGCGCCATGATTGCAATTCCGCTGATGCCGTTGCAGTCCTCCTCGGGGAACAGAATCCCGAAAACCGCCGCAAGGACCAGAATCGAGAGGAACCAAATCTTTTCGTAAGCCGAGTAGAACTGCCAGCCGCAGGACATGATGACCGCCCCAACCGACACCAGAAGCAATGCCAGCGCAGCATTCAGCCGCATGGCTTCGCGGTCGGTCATCACCTCGCGCAAGCCCGCGCGGACCGTTGCGTCATCCGAGACCGATGCAAACACCGCGTCCGCATCCTTCTTTTCGGAGTGGTAGATGTACCCCGTCAGACGGTGCCCCTCGGGGAGCGCCTCCCATTCCTCGTAGCTGTATTCCACCGCAAGCACCGCGTCGGTCGCGTCGCTCGTGTACTCCACGCGGCAGACCGTGTTGTCCTCATCGTAGCCCTCGTCCTCCGCCGTGTTCGCGCGAACGAATTCCGCCGCCACAGGACCCGTAATCTCCCCCGCATCGGACCCGATGCGCACCAGTGCCGTCCCGCCCAGCACCGCCGCGGCACAGAACAGCAGGAGCGCCAAAATCAATCCGACCGCGCGCATTCCGCGATTGACGGGCTTTTTCGCAAGCGCAGGCTCCGCCGATTCCGTGCCCTCACCGCGCTCCGCGCGCTTCTTTTTCAACGCAACGCGGCTCACGGCACAAATCGCCGCCAGCCCCGCGCAAATCAATACCAAACGTTGCATAACAGACATGATTGTAATAAAATCCTTTCCAAGTCAAATGATAAACAATGAACCAATCCACCGAGCGCCGCGCCGTCAGCCGTCCTCGATTTTGTGGAACACGCGGTAGGCGGTGTCGTTCATGACATCGGGCGCCGTTGCGATGATGCCAACCCGCTCGTCCCCGAGAATCAGGAGCGTGTCCCCCGGCTTGATGCCGAACAGCTCGCGCGCTTCCTTCGGAATCACAATCTGTCCCTTTTCCCCGACCTTCGCCGTGCCGAACAGATGCTTCCCCTTCGGCAGACCGAGAATCTGTTTTCCCTTTGCCATCGTCCTTCCCCTTTCGTCATACTTGTAGGAAAAGTATAACATAAAAAGCGAGAAAAGTCAAGATAGAAATAAAAAAACGAACGCCGAAGCGTTCGTTTTTTTTTGGAGCTGGTGATAAGATTTGAACTTACGACCTGCTGATTACGAATCAGCTGCACTACCACTGTGCTACACCAGCATATCAAGGACCGGTAAGACCGGCTATAAAAACCGACGGGCGGACAGGAGAGGAGAACGCCACCCGAGCGGAACATATATCATTATACCCGATTTCGGTCGATTTGTCAAGATGGTTTTGAAAAAAAGTCGGAAGAAAATCATTTTTTTTTGAAAAGGGCTTGACAAAGGAGCGGGTTTATGGTATAATACAAGTGTTCCGAAGCGAAGGTACCTTTGCAAGGGTCGTCGCTGGTGTGGCTCAATGGCAGAGCAGCTGATTTGTAATCAGCAGGTTGTTGGTTCGACTCCGATCACCAGCTCCAATGAGTTCACACAACGTGAACTCTAATATGGGAGATTTCCCGAGTGGCCAAAGGGGGCAGACTGTAAATCTGTTGTCGCTGACTTCGGTGGTCCGAATCCACCATCTCCCACCAAAACATCCCGAGCTTGCTCGGGATGTTTTACTTATTACTTCTTCACTCTTCACTCTTCACTTATCCCCTATTCCCTTAAAAAGCAGGAGCCGTCCCCACGGCTCCTGCTTTCTCTTATCTTATCCTCATCCGCTTCCCCGCCTCCGCGAGTAGCTTTTCCTTCACATTCTCCAGCCTCCCATCCACCACCGCGTCAAGCAGCTCCTGCAAAATCCGCCCCACCTCGGGACCCGCAGGAATTCCGAGCGCCATCAGGTCGCGCCCGTTCACCGCAAGACCGCGCAGAGACAGACACGCATTCTCCGCCCGCAGCTTCTCCACCACGGCGGGCAGCGCGTACCACTCCTGCGGTAGGTCGCAGAAATCGGGATGGTGCGCCAGACGGTCGCACCGCTGAAGCTCCAACAGCCGCACGATGTCTGCATCGTCAAACCGCATCATCAGCCGCCGCACACCCTTTTCCTGCGCGGGAAGCGGCATATCATGGTCGCGCACCAGCGCCAACACCCGCGCGGTCGTGTCGCGGTCGTACCGCAACCGCTCCATTGCCGCCTGCGCCAACTCCACGCTGACCCTTGCGTGCGCGGGGAAATGCCCGCCCTGCGCATCCTCGCGGTAAACGGCGGGCTTGCCGATGTCGTGAAAGAACAGCGCCAGACGAACGATGCGGTCCGCCTTTGCATATTCCAGCGCCGCCAGCGTGTGCTCCCAGACGTCAAAGCAATGGTAGCGGGAATTCTGCGCAAAGCCGAAGCACGGGGTCACCTCGGGGAAAATCTGTCCGACAATCTCGGGAAACGCGCGCAGGACCTGCACGGCACCCGCGCCAAGCAACAGCTTGTCCCACTCGACCCGCACGCGCTCCCTTGCGATGTTATCCAGCAGGGCGCGGCAATCGCGCACGGCGTTTGCGGTGGCGGGGTCGATTGCAAACTCCAACGTTGCCGCAAACCGCACCGCGCGCAGGATGCGCAGACCGTCCTCGCAAAAGCGGGTGGTCGGGTCCCCCACGCAACGGATGACGCGCGCGTCAAGGTCGTTTCTTCCGCCGAACGGGTCGCACAGCCCGCGTCTCGGGTGATATGCCATCGCGTTGACGGTGAAGTCCCTGCGGGCGAGGTCATCCTCCACGGTATCCGAGAAGGTGACCTGCACAGGGTGGCGATTATCGGCATACGCACCATCGCGGCGGTAGGTGGTAATCTCCAGCGGCTCCCCCTCCCACAGGACGGTGATGGTTCCGTGCCTGCGTCCCGTTTCCACGGTGCGGCAGTCCGCAAAGCAGGCAAGGACCGCTTCGGGGCGGGCATTGGTGGTCAGGTCCCAGTCGTTCGGCTCTCTGCCGAGGAGGGAATCCCTTACGCAGCCGCCCACGGCATACGCCTCGAAGCCGTTTTGCTCCAGTCTTTGGAGCGCCTCCCCTGCGGCGGGGGACAGTACAATGGGTTCCATGCGCGGTCCCCCTTTCGCAAAGTTAATGATGCCGTTGTCCGAACAGATTCCGCCGTCTGACAAGGATGCAGAGGAGCGTTCCGAGCACGCCTGCGGACAGGAGCTCGCCTATGGTGACGGTGAGGGTGATAAACGGCAGACCGCCCTCCATATGATACGCATAAACCAGAATCGGCGGGACGATAAGGGCGTTTGCAAGGATAGTTGGCGCTGTAGTGAGCCATGCGGGGGCTTTTCGGAGCAGATATGCGCCGAGTGCGCCGATGAGCGTTGCGAGCGAGCCGAACACGACGTCCTGCCACATTCCTTTACTTGTGATAAGGTTCGAGATAACACATCCGACCGTCAGCCCCGGGATTGCGGCGGGGAAGAACACGGGCATCACGCACAGCGCTTCCGACACGCGGAACTGGACTACTCCGTTTGCGAGACCAAGTTCTCCTACAACGCAGGTGAGGACGGTGTAAAGTGCGGCGACAATTCCCGCTTGGCAGACGTACAGGATGTGCTTTCGATTGGTTCGTGCTTTCATTTTCAGTTTTCTCCTTAGTTTTGTTTTATGTGAGGATGGTTACGAACTCACAGATTTTTAAGAGCTAAGACCTTGGGACTCTGT
>DJSQ01000078.1:4860-5042 GCA_002438075.1 Clostridiales bacterium UBA6330 | reverse complement strand
AGGAGAAGTCCCCTAAGAACCTTCAAGACCTTCAACTCAATTGGATTTTTGATTCTGTCATTACATTGTGCGAAATTTGGTGTAGCCATATTCCGTGCTACAAATTCCGGCTGCTACGAACCAAATCCCGTCCAGCGGGATTGGCACGGCTGTCGCCTCTCTCCGCTACCGGATAGAAATGG
>DJSQ01000078.1:0-4760 GCA_002438075.1 Clostridiales bacterium UBA6330 | reverse complement strand
CCCTACGGATTACGACCCTAAGGATTGCGTAACCCGTCAATAACGAAACGTTGTAGGGAACGACCCATGTGTCGTTCCGTTTCGGTGGATGTTACTTTTTGACCGCTTATATAATGCCATCCATATACGGACACCCGCACCCGCAAACAGCATCTCCAAAATTCAGTGGCACTATGTTCGCACTCTGTACGTCTTGGTGAAAAGGTTTGCGGGAGTCCAGAGGGGTGACGGTCGCTTTGCGACCGTCAGTAGCGAAGCGTTGCGTTCCTTAAAAGCCCCCTTTGGCGCATCCCCTGCGTCCCCCGCATCCCTCCGCTTCCTCCAGAAGGCGCTTGAGGCGGTGGTTTAAGCCGGACTTCGTGATGGGCGGGTTGTGGAGCGCGCAAAGCTCCTCGAGGGAAACCTCGGGGTTCTCCTCGCGCAGAGCGGCGGTCTCCTGTACCCCTGCGGGAAGCCCCGAAAGCCGACCGCTTCGGCGCAGGGCGCGGATGGCGTCCACCTGCCGCATCGCCGCCGTCACGGTTTTCGAGATGTTCTTCGTCAGGCAGTTCGTCGCGCGGTTTTCCTCCCCGCGCAGCTGGCGCTCAAAGCGGACGTTCATCAGCTCCATCGCAACCCGCCCCGCGCCGCAGAGCGTCAGCAGGTCCTCAACCGAGGTCCCGTCCTTGTAGTAAAGCCCCGTCCCGTTCTCGCGCGCAACAACGCGCGGCGGGTAGCCACAGCCCTCCAAAACCGCCGTTGCAAGCGGCAAATATGCGGGGACGCGCAGGAAAAGCTCCAGATGAATGGACTTGTGCGGGTCGTTGACCGTCCCCGCCGACAGGAATGCCCCGTGCAGAAACGCCGAGGGACAGCCCTCACAGCCGCCCGTCAGGTGCTCCGCCGCATCGGGCTCGCGCATGGCGTGCAACAGCTTTGCGGCGGCGGGAGAGGAAAAGACCGACAGGCGGCTTCCGCGCGGAAGCGGTCGGCGCGCAAAGGTCAAGCCCCGCCCGAACTGCGTGCGGAAAACCTCCTCGGCGTAATCGGCACACGCCTCCGACGGGAAGCGTGCGGTAACGGTCTTGTCCTCCGCCTCCGCGCCGAGCAACAGCCCCGCCGCAAGCGCCCGCCGACAGCAGGGCTTTTTCGGGATTCCTTCGTACAGCTCGTCCCGCACCTCGTCGGCAAAGCTCATGTTTCCGCGCTCTCCTCCTTGCGGCAGACCTCTCCGATCAGCGGATGTCTGCCGCAGGAACGGGACTTCGACTCGGTACAGAAGCAGTAGGGCGCGTGCGCCTCGCATTTCGGCACCAGAAACGCCTTCAGCTCGGGCGCGACCTCAAGGACCGCCTTCACCATCTCCCGCGCCAGCGTGCGGATTTCCCACTGCGCGCAGGCGCAAAGCCGCTCGTTTGAGAAGTGAATCAGCTCCCGCAGGTTCATCTTCACGCAAATCTCGGTACAGCAGGCGTTCGGCAACAGCATTCGCGCGTCCTCGGCGGGGACCCCTGCCTCCACCAGTCGGCGGTAAGCGCTCTGAATGGTTTCCACCGTCTCGCGGTAGAGCGCCGCCGTCTGCGGGTCCTTCTTCACGCTTGCGGGGGTGACGTACTCGAAGCCGTCCTCCACGCAGTAGCGCTGGCTCCGCTGGGCAAAGCTCGCCATGCGGTGGCGGACCAGCTGGTGGGTCAGCGCACGGCTCACACCCTTGATGCGGAAGGTGAAATCGGCGAATTCCAGCACGCTGTGGTGCCCGCTCTTGTAGCAGTGGCGCATGATTCTGCCATCGGTCGGCTGACTGTCGTAGCAGGTGGTTGCCGCCTCCTCGATTGCGGCAACGGGATTCGTTGTGTAATTGATGAGCTTGACTTCCATAGCTTCTCCTTTATGTTTCGTGTTCCTTGTTTTTCTCTTTTTACTTTTTACTTTTATCGGAATCCGACGGTGCGGACCTCGCATTCCAGCCGATATCCCGTCTGCCGCTCGACCCGCTCGCGGATCAGGGCAATCAGGTCCGCGACATCCCTTGCGGTCGCGCCGCCAACGTTGACAATAAAGCCCGCGTGCTTTTCCGACACCTCCGCGCCGCCGATTCGCGTGCCCTTCAGCCCGCAGTCCTCAATCAACTTGCCCGCAAACGCGCCCGGGGGATGGCGGAAAATGCTCCCCGCGCTCGGCAGGTCAATCGGTTGGGTCCTTCGCCGCCTGTCGCGGAACGCCTCCATGCGGGCGCGAATCGCGCTCGGGTCATCCGACCGCAGCTTCAGCCCCGCGCCGAGCAGGATATAGCGCTTTTCCCGCTCGTAAATGCTGGTGCGGGTTCCGAACTGCTGGCTGTCCCCCGCAAAGCGTCCCGTTTCCCCTGTTTCGCAGTCGTACCACTCGGACCACGCGGTCACGTCCGCCATACAGCCGCCGAACGCGCCCGCGTTCATGAACACGCCGCCGCCCACCGTCCCGGGGATGCCCTGCGCAAATTCCAGCCCCGAAAGCCCTGCCCGCAGTGCCTCTCCCGCAAGCGCGGGAAGCGGAACGCCCGTCTCGGCGGTGACGGTATCCCCCGTCAGGTCCGCCGCGCGGAGGCTGCGGGTGAAAATCATCAGTCCCGTATAAACACCGTCGGGAAAGAGCAGATTGGAACCGTTCCCCACGACCTCAAACGGGACGTTCTCCCGTCTTGCAAGGTCAAGGCAGGTGAGCAATTGCGCTTTTGTTTGCGGGAACAGTGCCAGCTGCGCGGTCCCGCCGATGCGGAAGGAGGACAGCGGCGCAAGCGGGCAATTCTCCCGCATCGGGATTCCATTTCTCACGAACCGCTCAGCATCCATCCTCTCCCCCCTCTCGCTCGACATCATCCACTCTATATTATACTCTATTCCCCTCAAAATTGCAATACCATTCCGCGCAATTCTACAAAAAAGAAGTGGGAGACCTTGGGGCGTTGCCCCAAACCCCATTTAAGAGACTTTTTGAAAAAAGTCTCTTAAAAATCTCCAAAAACTTTCACCACAGGGCGGGGTTCCGTAGGGAATCCCGCCCTGTGGTGAAATTCTTGAAGGTTCTTAGGAAACTTCTTCTAAGAAGTTTCCTAAGTAGGGTTCGGGGCAACGCCCCGAGGTCTCCCTACCTCTTTATCGTAAAAATGCGGTGACCCGTGCCGTCTTGGGAGACGGTGCAGGAGGTGAAGGTCGCGGGGAGGGTGACAGAAGCCTCCCCCGTGCGCAGGATGAGGTAGTCGGCTGTCTCGTACCACTGACCGAGGCGGAGCAGGTCGAGGTATTCCTCAAGCGTCAGGCGGGAGCGCTCCATAATCTTTGCGTGCGGCGCACCGACGTAACGCAAATGCCACGGCTCGTAGTCAAAGCCCGTCACCTCCGCCTTCCCGATCGGATAGCGAATGACAAAGCCCTCCTCGGCGCAGGATTGGTTGACCAATCTCCCCGCCCGCGATTTGAGGAAGGACTTCCCGCCGCACCCGCGAATGCAGACATCCAGCGCCAGCCCGATTTCATGCTCGCTCTCCCCCGGGCGCGCCGCGATTGCCTCCCCGCTTGCGTCCAGCTCCTCGCGTTGCTCCGCATCGGTCCGATAGGCGCTGAGAATCAGGAGCCGCTCTCCTGTTTTCCCCTCCACGCGCTCGCGGAGCGCTTCAAACGCCGCGCGGGTGTCGGCGGTCATGCTCCAGCCGTCCTGCTCGGTCACGTTGGGAGAAAAGGACGCATCGATTGGGTGATCGCGGTTGACCAGCATCAGGTTGTCCGCAAAGGTCACCCGTTCGTCCGCGAGCAGTGCCGCATCGTCAAGAGTTACCGTTTCGCCTTCCAAAGTGACCGCCCGCAAATTCGGCTTTTCCACCCTTGAAAGCGCGTAAAAGACGTGGTAACGCCAATCGCCGCGCCATGTCAGCAGTCCTGCGGCAACGCCGAGCAGAAGCAGGAGCACTGCCGCCGAAATCAGCACCGCCACGCGTCGTTTACGGCGCTTCATACCGCAAAGCCCCCATCCACGCCGAGAATCTGACCCGTAACAAAGCCTGCGGCTTCCGAGGCAAAGAAGAGCACCGCCGCGGCGACCTCCTCGGGCTTTCCGAGTCTGCAAAGCGGGGTTTCATCGCAGAGCTCCGCCCTTGTTGCGGCATCCAGCGCGCGGTTCATATCGGTATCGATGACCCCTGGCTCCACGCAATTGACGGTCACGCCCGAGGGTCCAAGCTCCTTTGCAAGCGCCATGGTGAGCCCGCGCACGCCCGCTTTGGTAGCGGAGTATGCGACCTCGCAGGATGCGCCCGTTTTGCCCCACATGGAGCCGATATTGACGATCCGTCCGCTATGCTGTTTGACCATTTGCTCTGCGGCGCGTTGGGCGCAAAAGACCGTGCCGTCGAGGTTGGTACCGCGCAGGGCTCGGTATTCCGCCTCTGTCATATCGGTAAACAGACCGATTTTTGCAACACCCGCGTTATTGACCAGCACGTCCAGCCGTCCTTCCCGTTCGATGATTCGGTCGATGCCCTGTCTCACCGCCTCGCGGTCCGCGACGTCGACCCGCATACCGATGGCTCCCGTTTCCCGCTCGATTTCTCTCACGGTTTCGCTACTCGCGCTACGGTAGAAGAAGTAGGTTCGCTCCCCTCTCTCGCAAAACGCGCGGGTACACGCCTTCCCGATTCCTCTTGTCCCGCCTGTTACCAAAACGACCATATGTTCCTCCTTTTTTTAGACCTTGGGGCTCTGCCCCAAGCCCCGCTTAGGGGACTTCTTAAGGAGAAGTCCCCTAAG
>DJSQ01000123.1:2939-9921 GCA_002438075.1 Clostridiales bacterium UBA6330 | reverse complement strand
TCGGCACTCGTGTAAGGCGTTAATATCGGAGTTGCTCTCTGTATGGAATAGCCTCAATTTCCCCGATGGTAAAAAGCGCCCTCTTTTTTATTTCGCCGCCCTCTTGCGGTCGACCTCGTTTGCGAGGTAGCGCGCGACCTCTGCCATGTAGCGGAGCGTTGCGGGGAGCAATTCGCGCGGAATGTTCGTGTGGAAGTAGTCCGCCTCCAGCGTCAGCTCGCCATCGTAGTCAATCTCCGCCAGCGCATCGGTCACACCGACCCAGTCAACCTTCGCGTGCTTGGGCTGGAACGGCAGGGTGTGCAGGTCGCCGATGCCGTCGTTATCGTGCACGTGGAGCGTGTGCAGGTGCTTGTGCCCCAGCGCGCGAATCATGTCGGCGGGCGCGTGGTCGGTCAGCGTGCAGTGACCGATGTCAAGGCAGGCAACAAACCACTCGGGGTCCAGCATTTCCATGTAGGCAACGAACTCGTCGGGGCGGGAGCAGGTCGAATCGATGATGCCCTTGCCGTAGCGGTTCTGCTGCCACATATTCTCCACCGCCACGCGGATGCCGTATTCGCGGCAGGCGGGGAGAAGCGAGGCGTAGAATGCGCGGTTCAGCTCCTTCAGCTCCTCGGTGTGCGTGGTCCAGTGCAGATGCTGCTTCGGATGTACCACAATCGTTTTGGCGCCCACGATTGCCGCAACCTCCAGCGAGCGGCGGAGCTTGTCGGGCAGCTTCCCGTTGGCTTCGATGTGCTCGGGCGTGTCATCGTTATAAGAGGTCGGATAGGGGGCGTGCGACTGGTTACAGGGAATGCCGCAAGCATCGGCAATCTTCCGCAATTCCTTCGCCTTTGCAACATTGTCGGGACCGTTGAATTCGTCGTCATCGGACTTCATGCCGAACAGGGAGAGGTCAAAGCAGTCAAAGCCCGCGTCACGGATCAGCGGAATTGCCTCCGCAAGGGTTGACAGGGCGGGGGAAAAGCCTGTGTTGGTGGAAATTTTCATAACGGTGCTCCTTTTCTCGGATTTGCTGATAGTATAGCATACTTTTTTCGCTTTTGCAATGGAAAAACGATTTATTTTTTTCCTCTTTTTTGCGTTTTGTTCGTTCACTTTGACAAAAATTGCGCAAAAGCCTTCAAACGAGGAAAATTATTCTTGACAAAACGCCGAAAAACGCATATAATAAAAAACAAAGGAAGAAACAACACGAAAAGAGGAGTACCATGGGAATCAAGACAGTGAAGTTCGGCGGGTCATCTCTGGCGGATGCGGCGCAGTTCCGCAGAGTTGCCGAGATTGTGCAGGCGGACCCCGCGCGCAGGTATGTCGTTGCATCGGCACCCGGGAAGCGGACCCCCGACGATATCAAGGTAACCGATATGCTCTACCGTTGCTACGAAATGGCACGGGCGCGGGAGGATATCACCGATTATTTTGCGAAAATTGCCGAGCGCTACAACGCGATTATCCGCGACCTCGGTCTGGATTATAACATTTCGGGCGAGCTGGCGTATATCTGCGACGGCATCAACCATCACACGGGACGGGATTTCGCCGCAAGCCGCGGGGAATACCTGTCATCGCTGATTCTGGCAAAGTATCTGAAATATGATTTCATCGATGCGGAGGCGG
This sequence comes from Clostridiales bacterium UBA6330, assembly GCA_002438075.1. Taxonomy (GTDB): domain Bacteria; phylum Bacillota; class Clostridia; order Oscillospirales; family CAG-272; genus UMGS1865. Next base: position 8,295 of record DJSQ01000123.1, on the reverse strand, counting down.
TCATTTTCTTCAAGGAAAACGGCAGCTTTGACGGCGAAAAGACACGGCTTGCCCTGCGCGAGGAGCTGAAAAAGCACGAGCGCGCGGTCATCCCGGGCTTCTACGGCGTGATGCCGAACGGGACCATCCGCACCTTTTCGCGCGGCGGGTCGGACATTACCGGCTCGATTGTTGCAGAGGCGGCGGAGGCGGAGCTTTACGAGAACTGGACCGATGTTTCGGGATGCCTGATGGCGGACCCGCGCATTGTGGAAAATCCGCGCCCAATCCGCACGGTGACCTACCGCGAGCTGCGGGAGCTTTCGTATATGGGCGCGTCGGTCCTGCATGAGGAGGCAATCTTCCCCGTGCGCGCGGCGGGAATCCCCATCAATATCCGAAACACCAACGATGCGGATGCCCCGGGGACAATGATTGTTGCGGGGACCAACGAATACGATGCGAAAACCGTTATCACGGGCATTGCGGGGAAGAAGGGCTTTTCGGTTATCTCGGTGGAAAAGGACATGATGAACTCCGAAATCGGCTTTGCACGCAAGATGCTGGACGTGCTGGAGGACAACGAGATTTCCTTTGAGCATTTGCCGTCGGGCGTGGATACCATGAGCGTGATTGTGGCGAGCAACGAGCTGGAGGGCAGACGAGAAAAGCTGATTGCCTCCATCAACCGCATCTGCCGCCCCGACAGCATCGTCTGCGAGGACGGGCTCGCCCTGCTTGCCGTGGTGGGACGCGGCATGGTCAAGGCGAGGGGAACCGCGGCGCGGGTGTTCGATGCCATCTCGGGCGCGGGGGTCAATATCCGCATGATTGACCAGGGCTCCAGCGAGCTGAATATCATCGTCGGAGTCGAGGAAAAGGACCTGGAACGGGCTCTGCGGGCGATTTATCGGGAATTTGTGAAGGACTGACACGAAAATTTTCGGTTTTTTTCGGAAAAGCTATTTACAAAAGAGGGAAAGTGTGTTATAATACTTTCGTATGACGCTTGCCCGGTTTCCGGATACAGGCTGTGTGCGCTTGCCGCCGCAGTCCTTCACCCGCCGGTTGCTGAGCCTTGCGCATCAAAATTTTTTTTTGAAAGGTGAAGGAAACTTACCATGATGACCAAAGACGAAAAGCAGGCAATTATCAGTCAGTACGCAACGCACGAGGGCGACACGGGCTCGCCCGAGGTTCAGATCGCAGTTCTGACCTCCCGCATCAACACCCTGACCGAGCACCTCAAGCAGAACAAGAAGGACTTCCACAGCCGCCGCGGTCTGCAAAAGATGATCGGTCACAGACGGAACCTGCTCAACTATCTCCAGAACAACGATATTGAGCGCTACCGTGCCATTGTCAGCAAGCTGGGTCTGAGAAGATAATCACCGAGGAGCAGAGAGCAGCGGCAGAAGCTACTGCTCCTGCTCCCTGCTGTTTCATTCCGAAATCCATCGTCTTACGGTCGATTAGCAGTTAACCGCGGGCAGAAGCGGACAAGCCGTTTGTACGCGCCGTTAAGTGCTAAACCTCCGTGGGACGAAACCTATATTTTATGGAGGAAAAAATCATGTCCAACCCTATCAGCACACCCATGGAGTTCAAGAACTATAAGGTGTTCCGCTATACCCTTGCGGGCAGACCGCTGGTCATCGAGTCCGGCAAAATGGCGGGACTGGCAAACGGCTCGGTCCTCTGCCGCTACGGAGAGACCGCCGTGCTCTGCTGTGCCACCGCATCCGAGAAGCCGCGCGACGGAATCGATTTCCTGCCGCTGTCGGTCGACTTTGACGAAAGAATGTATGCCGCAGGTAAGATTCCGGGCGGCTACCTCAAGAGAGAGGGCAAGCCCTCCGAAAAGGCGGTTCTGACCTCCCGTGTAATCGACCGTCCCATCCGCCCGCTGTTCCCGAAGGACCTGCGCAACGATGTGGCGCTGACGCTGACCGTAATGTCGGTGGATCCCGACTGCTCGCCCGAAATCACCGCAATGATCGGCGCATCCATCGCGCTGTCCATCTCGGATATTCCGTGGAACGGACCGATCGGCGGAGTGTTCATGGGTCTGGTTGACGGCAAGCTTGTGGTCAACCCCAATGCCGAGGAGCAGAAGAAGAGCGACCTGCAATTGACCGTTGCCGCGACCATGAAGAAGGTCGTGATGATTGAGGCGGGCGCAAATCAGGTCAGCGACGAGACGATGTACGAAGCCATCATGAAGGCGCACGAGGAAATCAAGGAGCTGTTGGTGTTCATCAACGGCATCATTGACGAAATCGGCAAGCCGAAGTTCTCGTATCCGTCCTGTGAGCTCGACCACGATATGTTCGACGAAATCTTCGCGTTCTGCGAAAAGGACGTGATGGAAGCGCTCGACACCGACGACAAGAACGTCCGCGACACCAAGATGGTGCCGATTAAGGACGCGATTCTCGAAAAGTTCACCGAGAAATATCCCGCACTGCCCGGCATGATGGACGAGCTGGTCTATAAGATTCAGAAGAAGATTGTCCGCCGCTGGCTGTTGGTTGACAAGAAGCGCGTGGACGGCAGAAGAATGGACCAAATCCGCCCGCTGGCGGCAGAGGTCGGTCTGCTTCCTCGCGTCCACGGCTCGGGTCTGTTCACAAGAGGTCAGACGCAGGTCATGACCGCCGCAACGCTCGGCACACTGTCCGAGGCGCAGATGCTCGACGGCATCGACAGCGAGACTTCCAAGCGCTATATGCACCACTACAATATGCCCGGTTTCTCGACGGGTGAAGCAAAGCCCGTAAGAAGCCCCGGACGTCGTGAGATCGGTCACGGCGCACTGGCAGAGCGTTCGCTCATTCCCGTGCTTCCTTCCGAGGAGGAGTTCCCGTATGCCATCCGTCTGGTGTCCGACGTCGTGTCCTCCAACGGCTCGACCTCGCAGGGCTCGGTCTGCGGCTCGACTCTGGCACTCATGGACGCGGGCGTGCCGATCAAAGCGCCCGTTGCGGGTATCTCCTGCGGACTGATTACCGCAGAGGACGGCTCGTGGGATACCATGCTCGACATTCAGGGACTCGAGGACTTCTACGGCGATATGGACTTCAAGGTCGCGGGTACGCATGCGGGCATCACCTCGATTCAGATGGACCTCAAGATCGACGGTCTGACCCCCGAAATCATCAAAAAGGCACTCGAAATGACCCATATCGGTCGTGATTATATCATCGACGAAGTGCTCCTCAAGGCAATTCCCGCACCGCGCGCGGAGGTGTCGAAGTACGCGCCGAAGATGACCACCATGAAGATTGACCCCGACAAGATCCGCGAGGTCATCGGCAAGGGCGGCGCTGTGATTCAGAAGATCGTGGCGGACACGGGCGCGAAGATCGACATCGACGATGACGGAACCATCCACATCGCGGCGGTCAACGACGCGCAGGCAAAGGCTGCCAAGGCGTGCATTGACGCAATCGTCTTTGAGCCGGAAGTCGGCGCGGTTTACACCGGAACCGTTACGGGCATCAAGGAGTTCGGCTGCTTCGTGGAGTACGCGCCGGGCAAAGAGGGAATGGTGCACATTTCCAAGATTGCGCCCCGCCGCATTGACAAGGTTGAGGATGTCCTCAAACTCGGCGACGTGGTGAAGGTGAAGTATATTGGCCTTGACAAGAAGGGCAGAATGGACTTCTCCATTAAGGACGCTCTGGACGACTGAAAAAACGCGCGTAACACAACGCGGATGAAAGGAGAACCGAAAGCATGAACAACCGTTCCGCAGGTCCGCGCAGCTTCAATACGCTTCAACGCTCCAACCGCTCCGCAAGGCTCAAGCGGTTGCAGGAAGCGCGCATTCTCCTGCTTACGATCTGTGTGCTCATTCTCGCGCTTGCGCTGACGGGACTTGTGTTCCTGTTCTGCCAGATCGGATACAATGTGTCAGCCGGCGGTGGCAGCGGCGGAAATTCCGGCAAGGTGAAATACACTTCGCGGCAGGTGGAGCCGTGGGACGAGGGCGCGGACATCAGTGTTTACCGCGGCAATCTGATCCTTGTCAACGAGACGCATTCCTACCGTTATCCGGAAACCCGTATCGAAGATATGACCGAGAACGAGAAGAACGCTTACTCGCTGATGACGTACCGTGTAATGGTCGGAAACACGTATCCTTACTATGTGCTTCCCAACAGCAAGAATTACTATATGATTCCCGAAGCCGCAAAGGCGATGGGCGATCTGCTGACTTACCACTACAACCAGACGGATGAGCAGTTGCTCGTTCGGGCAGGCTATCAGCAGGAATCCTCGGTCACCAACGGGAATTATGACCAACAGGTCGGACTTTCCGCAAGCATTGACAACGATATGGACGTTTCGCTGAGGTCGGACACCTGCCAGAAGCTGATTTCCGAGGGTGCGAGATTCGGTATCATTCAGCGCTTCCCGAACGGGAAAGCTTCCGAAACCGGCGCAAGCGGGTGCACGAACGTGTTCCGCTATGTCGGCGTTCCGCATGCGGGATATATCACAAGTCAGGGAATTACGCTGGAGGCTTATCTGAACCTGTTGCAGTCGGATTACACCTACTCCAAGTCGCACCTGCTTCTGAATGCGGCGGGCGAGGCGGTCAAGGCGAAGGACGCGGTTTACGAGGTTTACTACGTGGAAGCGACCGCCGAAGGCACGATGTCAGTGCCTGTGCCAGAGAACTATCCGTACACCATTTCGGGCGACAACATGAAAGGCTTCATCGTAACGGTGAATCTGAGCAAAAGCTGATTGCATAGGATATAAGGAAAGGCCGATTCCGATACGATGAGAAACGGAGGAAGAAAAGATGGAATACAATGACGAGAAGAATGTAAACGCTGCTCCCGACTATTCCGAAGCCGAGGCATCTGCCGAAATGCAGGATGAGATCCGGTTCTTCGCCGATGAGCCGGACGAGGTGACCGAAGCGGATCTGAACGCGCAGGCAGACGAGCGCGCCGCTGAAGAGAACGCGGCGGAAACCGAAGCCTGCCGCATGGATGACGGAGATGATTTTGATCCGGAATTCTCTGTTGATCCGGACGGTTTTGCGCCGGAGGACGCGGGAATGGCTGTGAGTCTGCGCGACCGTCTGAACGCTCTGCGCGAGAACTGCCGCGCGCTTTCCGAGCGCATTGCGGATGACATGCGGGCGACAAACGGAAACCCCTACATTCGCGCTACGACGACTTACCGTTACGAAATCCTGCGCAACAAGAAGGACACCGAGCCTGTGGATGTCTTTGAATTCCAAAAGACTTCCGGTGCTTCCCTCCGCGCGATGGCAATCACGGCTGCAATCGTAGCCGCCGCCGATGTCGCCGTTGCCCGCATCTTCAAGAAAAAATAAACACACGGGAAAGACCTCGGG
>DJSQ01000123.1:0-2865 GCA_002438075.1 Clostridiales bacterium UBA6330 | reverse complement strand
CCCGAGGTCTTTCCCGTGTGTCTTTTTGTCTGAAAAGGTTGACAAGCGGAGGGGAATGTGATATACTATAGATATCTGTAATTTTTCCGTAGTGAAAATAGGAAAGGACTGTTTACCCATGAAATGGACGTCGCTTAACGATTTGCGGGAGAAGTACCTCTCGTTCTTTGAATCCAAGGGGCATCTGCGCTTGCCCTCGTTTCCTCTGGTCCCGATTAACGATAAATCCCTGTTGCTGATTAACTCGGGCATGGCACCGATGAAGAAATTTTTTACGGGTGAGGAGGAGCCGCCGAGACACCGCGTGACAACCTGCCAGAAGTGCATCCGCACGCCCGACCTCGAGCGCGTGGGACACACCGCGCGGCACGGGACCTTCTTTGAAATGCTGGGGAACTTCTCGTTTGGCGACTACTTCAAGGAGCAGGCGATTCCGTGGGCATGGGAGTTCCTGACCGATGTGCTGGAAATTCCGACCGACCTTCTCTGGCCCTCCATCTATCAGGATGACGAGGAAGCCTACCACATCTGGGTGGACAAGGTGGGCGTGAACCCCGCGCACGTTGTGCGGCTGGGGAAAGAGGATAACTTCTGGGAGCACGGAACCGGTCCCTGCGGTCCCTGCTCGGAAATTTACTTTGACCGCGGCGAAAAGTACGGCTGCGGCTCGCCCGACTGCAAGCCCGGGTGCGACTGCGACCGCTATATGGAAATCTGGAACAACGTGTTCTCGCAGTTCAACAACATGGGGGATGGCACCTATACCGAGCTGAAGCAGAAGAACATCGACACTGGTATGGGTCTGGAGCGCCTCGCGTGCGTCATGCAGGGCGTGGACAATATGTTTGAGGTCGACTCCATCCGCAAGGTGCTGGATTCGGTCTGCGCCGTTGCGGGTAAGACCTACGGCAAGGACGCGGCAACCGATATTTCCATCCGCGTGGTGACCGACCACATCCGCTCGGCAATGTTCATGATTTCGGACGGCGTGATTCCCTCCAACGAGGGCAGAGGCTACGTCCTGCGCCGCATTCTGCGCAGAGCCTGCCGCCACGGAAAGCTGCTCGGCATCAACCACTCCTTCCTGCCCGAGCTTTGCAAGGTTGCAATCGGCGAATCCGACCGCGCATACCCCGAGCTGGACGAGAAACGCGACTATATCCTCAAGGTCATTGCGATGGAGGAGGAGCGCTTTGACGCAACGATTGACGCGGGTCTGTCGATTCTCTCGGGCATGATTGAGGACGCAAAGAAGGCGGGCAAAACACAGCTTTCGGGCGCGGACGTGTTCAAGCTGTACGATACCTTCGGCTTCCCGATTGACCTGACGCGGGAAATCGCCGAGGAAGCGGGGCTGACGCTTGACGATGCGAAGTTTGACGAGCTGATGAAGGCGCAGAAGGTCCGCGCAAGAGAGGCGAGAGCGAATATTTCGGGCTGGTCGAACGCCACGGGCAGTCTCATCAAGGGACTGGACAAAACCGTGTTCACGGGCTACGAGCGAATCGAGGATGAGGGCAAGGTCCTTGCAATCCTCGCGGACGGCATGAATGTGGACGAGATTTCCGAGGGCGATTGCTCGGTGGTTCTGGACCGTACCCCGTTCTACGGCGAGGGCGGCGGTCAGGTGGGCGACACGGGCACGCTGACGGTCGGAAAAACGGTCCTGAACGTGACCGACACCAAGAAGAGCGACGGCGTGTACATTCACCTTTGCACGGTCGCGGACGGCATCCTGAAGAAGGGCGATACCGTCACGGCGGCGGTTGACGCGCATCGGAGAATGGCAATCATGCGCAACCACTCGGCTTGCCATCTGCTCCAGAGCGCCCTGCGGCGGGTGCTCGGCAACCATGTCGAGCAGGCGGGCTCCTACGTTTCGGATACGGTCTGCCGCTTTGACTTCACGCACTTCGCGGCGCTGACCGCCGAGGAGCTGGCGCAGGTCGAGGCGCTGGTCAATGCGGATATTTTCGAGGCGGCGCGCGGGAGCATGACCGAAATGCCGATTGACGAGGCGAAGAAGCTGGGCGCAATGGCGCTGTTCGGCGAGAAATACGGAAAGACCGTCCGCGTGGTGCGCATGGGCAGACATTCCATCGAATTCTGCGGCGGTACGCACGTGGACAACACGGCGAAAATCGGAATGTTCAAAATCATTTCCGAAGCATCGGTCGCGGCGGGCGTGCGCAGAATCGAGGCGGTGACGGGCGAGGGCATCCTTGCACTGCTTGCCGAGAAGAACGCCCTGCTGAACGATGCGGCAAAGGCGCTCAAGGCGCAAAAGGTCGCAGACGTCCCCGCACGCGCGGCACAGGTCCTCGGGGAGCTGTCGGCGGCGAAGAAGGAGATTGACGGACTGAACGCAAAGCTGGCGGGCTCCAAGATGGACGACCTGCTTGCAAAGGCGACAAAGGTCGGCGCGGTCCGTCTGGTAACGGCTGACCTCGGCGAAATCGCACCCGATGCGCTTCGGAGCCTCGGGGACGAAATCAAGGCGCGGCAGGAGGATGTCGTGGCAGTGCTTGCCATGCGGAAGGCGGACGGCGTGCAGCTGTTGGCGGTCGCAGGCAAGGCGGCAGTCGCGGCGGGCGCACACGCGGGCAAGCTGGTCGGCGCGATTGCGGCAACCGTCGGCGGCAAGGGCGGCGGACGTCCCGACAGCGCGATGGCGGGCGGCAAGGAGGTTGCCAAGACCGCAGAAGCACTTGTGGCGGCGGGCGATGTGCTTGCGGGTATGCTGAAGTAAATCACAGCGTGGGGACCTTTCCGTCGGAGGGGTCCCCATTTTTCAAGAATTATGCTCCGATTTTCAAAATTTGGGTGATGATGTAGTGCCTTACACGAGTGCCGAGATCCCGCCTG
>DJSQ01000179.1 GCA_002438075.1 Clostridiales bacterium UBA6330 | reverse complement strand
CAGGCGGGATCTCGGCACCCGTGCAAGGGCGAACGCTTGCAATCCCCATGTATGTAAAGGTCAACATCCGCCTCCATGTCCCAGACCCTCATTATCTTACCACAAAAAGGCAAATCTGTCAAGCCCCGTTCGCGGTTTTTCGCCGCGCGCGGGGCTTTTTCTTTTTTGACCTTCCCCACTTTTGAAAAATCGCAAAAAATCTTAAAAAAGTGAGAAAAAGCCTCGTTTTTCTCTCCTAACCGTCCGTAACCGTCTTTGACTTTTGAAATTTGACCTTGTTTGACTTTGACTTTCTTTGACTTTTGGTGTATACTATTCGCGTAAGAAAAAGAAAGCAGAAAGGATGATGGTACAGGATGTTGGCGGACTCCATTGCGAAGATGATTGAGGAGATGCTGGACGAGGGGCACGGAATTCTGGAATTGCAACGGAACGAAATGGCTTCCAAGCTCGGTTGCGTCCCCAGTCAGATTAGCTATGTCATTTCCTCCCGCTTCACCCCCGAGCGCGGCTATGTGATTGAATCGCGGCGCGGCGGCGGCGGTTGCATCCGCATCACGCGGAAGCAGATGGGCAGGAATGAATATCTGATGCACTTCTTCTGCGCCATCGGGGACAGCATCGACGAGAGCGAGGCGGTTGCCTACCTCAAGAATCTGCTTGGCACGGGGCTGTTGCAGGAGCGCGAATATCGCATTGCCTGTGCAGCGGTCTCGGGTGCGGCGCTGGCGGGACTTCCCCCCGCAGAGCGAAGCACCGCGCGGGCGCAGATTTTCAAGCAAATGATTCTGGCTTTGATGACCGTTTAGGTCACGCAGAAAAAACTTGCAAAATTTGGAAGTCGGTCCCAAAATACGACAAATATTTCCCGACCGATCGTGTATAATAAAGAAGGCTTGATGCCGGAGCCTCCGGCAGGAAAGGATGAGTAAAATGCTTTGCGAAAAATGTAAAAAGAGAACCGCTACCGTGTTCTATAATGAAAATATCAACGGAAAGACACGCTCCTATTCTTTGTGCGCCGAATGCGCCGCGAAGATGCGGGAGAAGGGAGAATTGCAGGACGTAACCTCGATGATCGGGAGCTTTGCGGACCCGTTCTCCGAGCTTCACGACCAGTTCTTCTCGGGCTTCTTCGGAATGCCCGCGTTGCACAGTGCCGCGCCCGAAAAGAAATGTCCCGTTTGCGGCTCGACCTACTCCGACATTGCCGAATCGGGCAAGGTTGGATGCCCCGCTTGCTATGAGACCTTCGGGGACGAGCTTTCCCACCTGATTCAGTCGGTTCACGGGACCACAACCCACACGGGCAATGTCCCCTCCCGTCACCGCGCGAAAAAGGAGCGGGACGAGAAAAGAAAAACGCTCCGCCGCGAGCTGGACGAAGCAATCAAGGCGGAGGAATACGAGCGCGCCGCCAAGTTGCGGGACGAAATCCGCGCGCTGGAAAATCAGAATGAGAAGGAAGGGAACTGATTATGGCATGGTATAATACAATCGGTAAGGATGCGGACACCGTCATCAGCAGTCGTGTCCGTCTGGCAAGAAACCTCGTGGGTTACCCGTTCGCTTCCAAATTGGACGCGGCGGGTGCAAACGAGATCATTGAAAAGGTCAGCGCACCGCTGGAGGCGGCGGGCTTCCGCAAAATCAACTTCTCGGATATCTCCCCCGTGATGGCAACCTCCTATGTGGAGCGCCATTACGTCAGCCCCGAATTCGCGCAGAAGGAAACGCCGCACGCCCTCCTGTTACAGGAGAACGGCGGCATGGCGGTGATGGTCTGCGAGGAGGACCACCTGCGGATTCAGAGCATTCTGCCGGGGCTTGCGCTTGACGAAGCCTACAAGAACGCCTCCCGCATCGAAAAGCGCTTGGATGAGGAGTTCGACTTCGCCTACAGCGAAAAGCTGGGCTACCTCACCCACTGCCCCACCAACCTCGGCACGGGGATGCGTGCTTCGGTGATGATGTTCCTGCCCGCTCTGACGCGGCGCGGCTACATGGATTCGCTGGCGGCACAGCTCTCGAAAATCGGACTGACCGTGCGCGGGCTGTTCGGCGAAGGCTCGGGTGCGGCGGGCTGTATGTACCAGATTTCCAACCAGATTACGCTCGGCATCACCGAGGAGGACACGCTGGAAAAGCTCTCCGATGCGGTGGCGCAAATCAGCGAAAGCGAGCGCAAAGCCCGCAAATCCATCAACGGCGAGGAGCTGGAGCGCGTGACCGATTTGATTCTGCGCGCCGAGGGAACGCTCCGTTACGCCTATCGGATGTCGTCCTCCGAATTCATCCGCCTGTTTGCGGATGTGCGGTTCGGCATCGCGCTCGGAATCGTCAAAGACATTACCTATGAACAGCTCGGCACGCTCCTTGTGGAGGTCATGCCCGCAACGCTGACACTTTCGGCGGAGTCAACGCCGAAAACCGATGCGGCGCGCGACCGTCTGCGGGCACAGAAAATTCAGTCGCTTCTCGCGGGTGATACCGCGGGCGGAGACAAACCCGAATAAATAATCCCCTATTCCCGAACGAAAGGAATGATTCTATATGGCAAATCGCTTTACCAGAAAAGCACAACAGGTCCTTCAGATTGCAATGCAGGTTGCATCCGATCTGGGACACACTTATATCGGCTCCGAGCATCTGCTTCTCGCTCTGATGAGCGAGGACTCGGGTGTTGCGGCGCAATGCCTTGCGGAGCGCGGCGCTTCGGCGGAGCGCATCCGTGACGCAATCGTGGAGCGCTCGGGCGAAGGGTCTCCGACGGATGTTTCCGCCGCCGACCTCACCCCGCGCACCAAGCACATCATTGAAAATTCGCTGTCCGAATCCGACCGCTACGGACAGAGCTATATCGGCACCGAGCATCTGCTCCTGTCGCTTCTGGAGGAGCGCGACTGCGTTGCGGTTGCGATTCTGGAGGAAACGGGCGTCTCGGTGAACGACCTGCGGCAGGATCTGATTACCTTCCTGACCACGGGCGGAAGCGGCGACAGCGTTGGCGGTCGCAGACCCGGCTACGGCGGTGCTTCGGCAACCGACGGCGCGGCGGGCGGCGGCAAGGGCATGGAGTCCTGCCCCACGCTGAAGAACTTCGGCAGAAACCTGACCGAGCTTGCAAAGTCGGGCAAGATGGACCCGATTATCGGGCGTGAGAACGAAACCGAACGGGTGATTCAGATTCTTTCCCGTCGGACCAAGAACAACCCGTGTCTGATTGGCGAGCCCGGTGTCGGTAAAACCGCCGTGGTGGAAGGGCTTGCACAGCGGATTGTGGCGGGCAAGGTCCCCGAAAACCTGCGCGACAAGGTGATTGTCTCGCTTGACCTTGCGGCAATGCTGGCGGGTGCAAAATACCGCGGCGAATTCGAGGAGCGTTTCAAGAGCGTGATGGACGAGGTCCGCAAGAATCCCAACGTCATTCTGTTCATCGATGAAATTCACACCATCATCGGTGCGGGTGCCGCCGAGGGCGCGATTGACGCGGCAAATATCATCAAGCCCGCTCTGGCGCGCGGCGAGATGCAGGTCATCGGCGCGACAACGATTGCCGAGTACCGCAAGCACATTGAAAAGGACGCGGCGCTGGAGCGTCGGTTCCAGTCCGTGATGGTCGGCGAACCGACCAAAGAGGAAGCGCTCGCCATCCTGCGCGGCTTGCGCGACAAGTACGAGGCACACCACAAGCTGAAGATTTCGGACGAGGCTTTGGAAGCGGCTGTGAATCTGTCGGTTCGTTACATTGCCGACCGTTTCCTGCCCGACAAGGCAATCGACCTGATTGATGAAGCGGCATCGCGGCTCCGTATCACGGCGCACACCTCCCCCTCCGACCTCAAGGAAATGGAGGACAAGCTCCAAGCCCTCTCGCACGAGAAGGAGGAAGCGATTTCGGCGCAGAACTTCGAGGCGGCGGCAAAGCTGCGGGACGAGGAGCAGAAGCTGAAAGCCGATTGCGATGCAAAGCGCGCGGCTTGGGAGAAATCCAACAGCTCGGCGGCGCTGACCGTCAGCGCGTCCGATATCGCGGATGTGGTCACGCAGTGGACGGGCATCCCCGTCAACAAGCTGCTTGAGGAGGAAAGCGACAAGCTGTTGCACCTTTCCGACCTGCTCAAAGCCCGCGTCATCGGGCAGGACGAAGCCGTGGAAGCGGTTGCAAAGGCAATCCGCCGCGGCAGAATGGGGCTCAAGGACCCGCGCCGTCCCGTTGGCTCGTTCATCTTCATGGGTCCTACGGGCATCGGGAAAACCGAGCTTGCAAAAGCGCTGTCCGAGGTCATGTTCGGCGATGCCTCCGCAATGATTCGGCTTGATATGTCGGAGTATATGGAAAAACACAGCGTCTCGAAACTCATCGGGTCACCTCCCGGATACGTTGGCTACGAGGAGGGCGGTCAGCTGACCGAAAAGATTCGCCGCAAGCCCTACTCCGTGGTCCTGTTCGATGAAATCGAAAAGGCGCACCCCGATGTGTTCAACATCCTGTTGCAGGTGCTTGAGGACGGCGTGCTGACCGATTCGCAGGGTCGTCATGTGGACTTCCGCAACACGATTCTGATTATGACCTCGAATGTTGGCGCATCCGAGATGAACGCGGCAAAAGCGCTCGGCTTTACCTCCAAGCCCGAGTCCGCAACCGACGAGGAAGCCCGCCGCGAGCGGATGATGGCGGCGCTGAAGTCGACCTTCCGCCCCGAGTTCCTGAACCGAATCGATGATATCATCATCTTCAATTCGCTCAAGGAAGCGGACATCGAAAAGATTGCTTCGCTGATGCTCGCGGACGTGCAGAAGCGGATTAACGCGCTGAATATCAGCATTGAATTTGACCCCTCGGTCCCTGCCCTGCTTGCAAAAGAGGGCTTCGACGAAGCCTACGGCGCGCGTCCGTTGCGCCGCGCGGTGGTGCGCTTGGTTGAGGACCAATTCTCAACCGAGATGCTGGAGGGTAAAATTCACACCGGCGAAAAGGTCCTTGCCAAAGCGGTAGACGGCAAGGTGGTATTTGAAAAGCAGTAAAACCAAAAATGCGGCGGGCGTTTTCAAACGCCCCGCCGTGTTTTTTACCTTTTAATTGCCCTCTATTAAGGCTTTGATTTGGTCAGGATTTTGCAATGTCTCCGTCTGTGCAGTGAATGGTGTAGGAGCCGGTATTATTGTTCCAACCACTTTCCTTTGAGATCGCATTCCATTGCTCTTGGGTTCCTATAAATGTGATGCTCGTCAAGTCAGTGCAACCTGAAAAAGCCTCACGTTCAATGTTTGTTACGCTGTCCGGTATCATAATGCTTCTCAAGCCGGTACAACCGAGAAATGCGTGATTTCCGATGTTCGTCACGCTGTTCCCGATCGTAACGCTCTCCAAACCGGTGCAACCGTAAAATGTGTAAATTCCGATGCTCGTCACGCTATTTCCTATCGTGATGCTCACCAAACCGGTGCAACGGGAAAATGCACTCTCTCCGATGCTCATCACACTGTCCGGTATCGTAACTCTCGTCAAACTGCTACAACCGTAGAACGCATAATTACCGATATTCGTCACACTGTCTGGTATCGTGATGCTCGTCAGACTACTGCAACCATAGAACGCAAAATCACCAATGCTCATTACGCCGTCTGGTATCACTAAATCTGTAACAAGAGTCCCGTTTAAATACAATCTATACGCATAACTTAATGGATTTGCACTAACGTTTTCAAAGGGAATACCACACCATGTCACAAGATTTGTAATATATACAGCTTGCAAACTACTGCAACACCAGAATGCATTTTTGCAGATGCTCGTGACACTATCTGGTATTGTGATGCTCATCAAATTACTACAATGAGAGAATGCGGAATCAATAATACCAATGGTATTATCACGCAAAATAATATTTCTAATCGATGTGTCACATCCGACTACCCATCTGTCAACGTACCAAACACCATCTTCTTTTTGAATCAAGCTATCGCAATCTTTGAACGCAGAAGAACCGATGCTCCTCACGCTATTCGGTATCGTAATAGATATCAGGCTACTGCAATCTTCAAATGCAGAAGAACCGATGCTTCTCACGCCATCTGGTATCGTGATAGAGGTCAGGCTACTGCAATCTTTGAATGCAGAAGAACCGATGCTTCTCACGCTATCTGGTATCGTGATAGATGTCAGGCTACTGCAATCTTTGAATGCAGAGGAACCGATGCCGATTGTCCCCTCCGGTATCGTAAGGCACGTCAAACTACTACAACCAGAAAATGCGGAATCACTGATACCAATGGTATTATCACGTAAAATAATATTTGTAACCGATGTATCACATCCAACTACCCATCTGTCAACATACCAAACGCCGCCCTCTTTTTGAATCAGGCTACTGCAATCTCTGAACGCATAAGCTCCGATACTCGTCACGCTGTCTGGTATCGTGATGCTCGTCAGGTTACTGCACCCCTCAAACGCATAAGAGCTGATACTCGTTCCCCCTGTTATTACAACTGTTTTCAGAGAGGACGGAACATATGTGGGATGCTTGGAGGAATTAGATGCCCCAAAGATGTATCCAAAGTAGTTGAAATGCTCTGTTTCATTCTTTTGTTCACCAACAAATGGTAGCGTAATGCTCGTCAGACTACTGCAACCCTCGAACGCACCAAAACCTATGCTTGTCACGCTATCCGGTATTACAATACTCGTCAAACCACTGCAACCTTCAAACGCATCCGGCTCGATATACGTTACTCCTGTTATTACTACTGTTTTCAAAGAGGATGGTACATCATTATTATCCAATCCTCCAAAAAAATATCCCAAGTAAATAGTTTCATTCATTCGCGTACCAATAAACGGTAGCATCATGCTCGTTAGACTATCGCAACCGCAAAACACACCAAAACCTATGCTTGTCACGCTATCCGGTATTGTAATACTCGTTAGACCGCTACAATTTTCAAATGCAAACTTACCGACGCTCGTCACCCCCTTTCCTATTGTAATGTCCGTCAGGCTACTACAGCCTTTGAAGGCGCCATAACCTATGCTTGTCACGCTGTCCGGTATCTTGATGCTTGTCAGGCTACTACAACTATAGAAAGCATAGTCAACGATGCTTGTTACGCTATCCGGTATCGTAATACTCACCAGACAACTGCAACCGTAGAATGAAAAACCGAAGTTCGTCACACCGTCCGGTATCACCAAGTCTGTAACAAGAGTTCCGTTCAAATACAAATTATGCGCACAACTTAAAGGATTTGCGTCATAATCTCCAAAGGAAATCCCACTCCATTTTACAAGATCGGTAATACATACCATTTTCAGACTACTGCAACCCAAAAATGCATCTGCGCCGATACTCATCACACTGTCCGGTATCGAAATTCTCGTTAAACCGGTGCATTTGGAAAACGCATCATAGCCAATGCTTGTAACACCGTCCGGTATCGTGACATCCGTCAAACCGGTGCATCCGTAAAATGCATAACGGTCAATGCTTGTCACACCGTTTGGTATCGTGATATCCGTCAAACTGGTGCATCCGCAAAATACATAACTGTCAATGCTTGTCACACCGTTTGGTATCGTAATACTTGTCAGACTATTACATCCCTGAAAGGCAGCACCGCCAATGCTTATCACACTATCCGGTATAATGATATTTATCAAACTACTGCAACAATAAAAAGCAAACTCACCAATGCTGGTCACGCTATTCGGCATCGTGATGCTCGTCAGGCTACTGCAATTGTTAAACGTCGAAGCACCGATGCTCGTCACACTCCCCTGTATCGTGACACTCGTCAAGCTTTTGCACTCATAAAACGCATAATTGCCAAGGTGCGACACACTATTGGGTATTGTGATGTTTGTTAGCCTACTGCAATAGTGAAATGCATAATTGCCGATATGCGTTACTCCATCCGGTATCGTGATACCCATTAGCCTACTACAACCGTAGAAAGCATTATTGCCAATGCTTATCACACGATCTCCATCCTGTGTAACAGGCGGAATATTGATAACTGTGTCCGTACAAGTGCCAATTCCGGAAACAGCGCAAGTACCATCACCATTAGAGGTAAACAACAGCCCTTCAGAGTAAGGAATTCCCCATTTTGCCGTTAATGTCACATCTTCCGTCACGGTATCCGTCTCAAAATTCCATTCCGTATCGCCGTTGAACCAACCGACAAAAGTACAGCCGTCCTTGACGGGAGCTTCCGGTTTGGCGGCTTTGCGGTTGCGATAGACCGTCTGCGTGAAGGTGTCCGTTCCGTTGTCCGCGTCAAAGGACACGGTAAATGGATGCAGGATGTCTGTCGGGAAGATGTCCTTCCGCGCTTCGGGAAAATGCTTCTGCGCCTTTTCGCCGTATTCCAGCATCGCATACAACAGCTCCCTCAGCGTTTCATCGCTTGTCGCCTCCGAGCCTTCCACCAGCCCCAGCTTGTGTGCCGCATAGGTTTCCACGCTGTATTTTTCAACATCACTATAATATGTTTTATCATCGACCGTTACATATGCCCGCGCCCAGATGTCATCGCACATCTGCGCCGCACTCAAGCGGTCGTATTTGAAAATGTAATATTTCTGCCCCTCAATCAGTTCATACCCTAATATTGTCGACCTGCTCTCCTCGGTTCCGATAATCGCATTTTCCGGTTCTGCCGTCCAGTACAGCATTCCGGTATTTTCTCTTGTCACCTCATAATTGCGACAATCTACCGCATATTTGATATAGACCGTATTGTCGTGCGACAGCGTAAAGTACTCAATAGAAACAGCAGGTGTTTCCTCTGCAATCAGCGCCGTTATCGTGCCGCCAAATATCAGCGTAGCCAAAAGCAGAATTCCAACCGCCCACAATATTCTTTTTCGCATTGGATTTTCCCCCCTTATTTTATGGTACCGACTTTTTTGTCCCATTCCGTTTGGTTCGGGTCCGAAACCTTCGGAATTTCGTTCCCCGATGTCATTGCAAGCACGTCCTTTGCATCCACCGCAAGAAATTGCGCGGACACGGTTTCATATTGTTTATTCATTGTTATACTCCCTTTTGCTCATTATTTTTGCTTTCCGTCGCACCCAAATTATACCACACTTTTTGAGCACTGTCAAGCCCCATTCTTCATAATTTACAAATCCCCTTTCCATTTTCCAACATAACAAATCCAATCTCCCGCAAGCCACGCGAAAATCTGCGGCTTTTTTCGTTTTCCTCTTGACAAACGCGCGGGGGTGTGCTATACTGTATTACGAACCATAACAAGTGTTATGAATGGAGGAACTATGCCTGCAAGAAAGCTGGTCCCACGGGAGGCGATTCTGTCGTGCGCGATGGAATTGCTGGAGTCCGACGGCTCGGAAGCCCTCAATGCGCGCACGTTGGCAAAGCGGCTCGGGTGCTCCACGCAACCGATTTACCTCTCCTTTTCTGGCATGGACGACCTGCGCGCGGCTCTGGTCGCGGAATGCCGCAAGGTACAGGAGGACTACATCGTGCGCGAACGGGAGGAAACGCTGTTTCTGCGCAATTCGCTCGGGTTTATGCGCTTCGTTTACGAAAAGCCCCGCCTGTTCCGCTTCGTCTACTACGAAAACCAATTTCAAAACACGCCCGCCGACCGCGCATTCATTGACGCAACGGTCGCGGGCATCATGCGCGCGGGCGGCTATTCCCGCGCGGTTGCGGAGCGCTTCTACTATGCCACATGGTTCTTCATGTACGGCATCGCGGTCCAAATGGTCTACGGCTTTGCGTCCCCGAAATGGGACGACATCCGCGGACTGCTCCTCGACCAATTCGGGGCTTTGAAGCTCTATTACAGTCAATATCGGGAGGAAACACAGCATGAATGAAAGCATTGTCGTCACCGACCTGTGCAAGGATTACCGCACGGTGCGGGCGCTGGATCGGGTCAGCCTGACCGTTGGTCGGGGGGAGCTGTTCGGGCTTCTCGGGGTCAACGGCGCTGGAAAAACCACGCTGATTAAGATTCTTTCGGGGTTGGTCTCCAAGACCTCGGGAGACGCGACCGTGGAGGGGCTTTCGGTCCCCCACGACATGGAGAAAATCAAGGAAATTCTTTCGGTCTCGCCGCAGGAAACCGCCATCGCGCCCAACCTGACGGTGCGGGAAAACCTCCGCTTCTTCGCCTCGGTCTACGGCAAGACCGATGAAGAAAACCTCCGCCACATCATTTCAACGTTTCATCTGGAGGAGGTACTGGACCGCCGCGCGAAAACGCTTTCGGGCGGGTGGGGGCGGCGGCTCTCCATTGCGCTGGCGCTGGTCACCGAGCCGCACGTGCTGTTTCTGGACGAACCGACGCTGGGGCTTGACGTTCTGGCGCGGCGGGAGCTGTGGGACATCATCCGCGCCCTGCGGGGGAAGATTACGATTGTGCTGACCAGCCACTATCTGGAGGAAATCGAGGCGCTGTGCGACCGCGTGGCGATTCTCGCCTCGGGAAAGCTGCTGGACATCGGGACGGTTGCGGAAATCAAGGCGCGGACGGGCAAGGAATCGTTTGAGGACGCATTCGTTGCCACGGTGGAGAAAGGGGGCGCGGTGAGATGAAAAAGACCCTGATTTTTGCAAAACGGAACGCGCTGGAAACGGTGCGTGACCCGATTCTTTACATTTTCTGTCTCGGCTTCCCCGTTGCCATGCTCGCGCTGTTCCAGATTATCAACCATTACACGAACGGAACGACCCCGACCTTTGAGCCGCGCTCGCTCGTCCCCGGGGTTATGATGTTCTCGTTTACCTTCGTCATGCTGACCATGAGCCTGCTGGTCTCGCGTGACAAGAGCACCGCGTTCCTGCGGCGGCTGTACGCCTCTCCCCTGCGGTCCTATCAGTTCGTGCTGGGCTACGCCATCCCCGCCGCGGTCATCGGCATTGCGCAAGCGCTTGTCTGCGTGGGAGCGGGCGCAATCCTCGCGGCAATTGTCGGCGCGGACTACTTCTCCTTCGGCGCGGCGCTCCTGCTGGTCCTCTCACAGCTGCCCGTCCTGCTCTTCTGCGTGTTCCTCGGCATCCTCTTCGGCGCGCTGATGAACGACAAAAGCGCCCCCGGGCTGACCTCGGTTTTCATTACCGCATCGGGCATTCTCGGCGGCGCATGGATGCCGCTTGACACCATGGGGAGCTTTGAGACCTTCTGCCGCTTCCTGCCGTTCTACCCCAGCGTGACGCTCGGACGCATCATCACAGGCGCGCGCCATTCCATCAGCAGCTACGAAACGATGTACGCCGCGCCCTACACCTTTGACCGCGCGGCAAAGCTCGGATTGATTCCCATCATCGCGTTTCTCGTTGCCGCCGTTGTGCTGTCCTTCGTCGTGTTTCGGGGGCAGATGAAAAAGGATAACTGACAGAGTACAAAACAGCCCCGCCGCCCGAAATCGGGCGGCGGGGCTGTTTGCTTTGTATGAAAATATTTTATTTTACGGTCACAACCAGCTGTTCAGCGGTCAGAATCTTGTGGTAATTTCCACCCTCTTCGCCCGTCTGATAGGAGAAGATGTACTGACCATCCGTTGTTTTGACGAAGCTATCCGCAACAATCACTCTGGTAGCCCACTTGTTGTAGTTCGGGGTCGGCTCTGCGGTAAAGCCGTCAAAGGTGCAACTGTCAACAGTGATGTTGTAAGTGATACCGTCAACAATGTGGTCAAGGAAAATGGCAGACTTAGCAACATCCGATGTGTTCTTGAAAGCACAATTCTTCACCGTCAGGTTCACAGGGGTGCTACCCTCGCTGTAAATCTTGATGCCATAACCATCGGTGTTAAACTTGCAGTTGTCAAAAACGACCTCCTTGCAACCGTAACCAACTTGAGAAACAGGCTGATTGAAAGTGCATCCAGAGAATACAAACTTGTTTGCAATGGTTTGCTTCAGTTCGCTCTCAAATGTGCAATCAATGAAGGTCACAATGCCGCCACGAGCACAAATTCCTTTAATCTCACCTGCGTCAATCGTAATTCCCTCGAAAGTCAGATTTGCGCGATCCTGATAGCTGAGTGCCCCTTCAGAACCCGGCTTGGTGTTCTGGAATTTGATCTTTGTGGTTTTGTCTCCAGTAATTACGATGTTTTTAACTTCCTCCTGAGGTACAGCAGTTACACCGCTCTCAAAAGTAACACTCGTGCTTGCAGGGAGATCAATCCGTGTAACAGAGTTTTTGCCAAGCGTTGCACTCGAAATCGCATTTGTCAGTTCTTCCTGCGTAGCCACCTTCACAACCTTTGTACTGTTGTCATTGACCTTGATTGTGCCTGTTGCCCCACCATTCTGGACAACCTTGCTATTATCAGCCGTTCCTGTAGCGTCAATCACACCATTGAGGTTGACTGTCGTTGCACTTGCAGAAGTCACATACACAGCTGCATACTTATCGCTTGTGATGGTTGCACCGTTAATCGTAAGGGTCGTTTCTGCGGGATTCGTCACATACTCGTCTTTGATAGCAATTGCACGGTTTTTATTGCCGACTGCGCTCTTACCGTCGATGGTCACATTTTCAAGCGTCACATCAGAACCGGCGCGAATCCAAAGCATATAAGTATCGCCCGTTGCATTCTTATCCGAAATCGTGACGTTTTTAAGGTTCGCTGTCCCCTCAAGTGCGACAGCGTTTGTAAACACGACATTCTCAAATTCCACATTGCCCTTGAAGGAAATATCATGGCTGTTCCAAGGACCACCGTCCGCATTGTAGCCGCTGTTGTCAATCACCGCATTCTTGATAACGAGCTTTGCATTGCCCCAAGTAACGTTGTTCCAGTCGCTGTTGGTGTTATTGAAGGTGAGCTTATAGCCCTTACCATCAATCACAATCTGCTTGGTCTTATCGCCGCCCATCGGCTTCTGGTCATAGGGCTTTACGTCAAAGGTGATATCACCCGCAAGCGCAACGTAGATGTTCTCCTCGTTTTTGCTCAACTCCGATTCGGCAGCTTCGCTGTCCTCAATGATTGCGGGATTGTACTCCGCATTCTTATCGTAATCACTGCCGTTGCTGTCCTTTTCCACAGTGTCCTGCGTTGCGTAGACCGTGATGGAAATTCCATCGATGGAAAGTCCCTGATACTCGTTGCCCGCATCATCCTTCATATGCCCCGTGATGGTAATCGCATCGGAAGCCGCTTTTGCTGCAAGGTGATGCTCCGCCTTCAGGTCCGCATCGCTGATGGTCCACTCAATTACCTCGTTCAGCTTTGCGCTTCCCTTGATTCCGGTAATCATGACTCTGTACTTCAGCGCCAGATTGCCCTTGTTGACCACACGCAGAAGCGGGAGTTTATATGTACAGCCGGGCTCCCAGAGGATATTCTCGCTGTTGTCAACGGTCATAAAGTTCAGAGTTTTCCCTTCTGCATCTTCCCATGTTGTCCCGCCGTCGGTCGACATTTGGAGCGCCACGTCAAGCGTACCCGCCTGAATGGTGTTTACCGCAGTCGTTGCGGTGTCGGTGAACCACGC
>DJSQ01000148.1 GCA_002438075.1 Clostridiales bacterium UBA6330 | reverse complement strand
AGAAGTCCCCTAAGTAGGGTTCGGGGCAAAGCCCCGAGGTCTTTCCCTCGAAGGTTCACAGATTTTCGTTTTTGAGCGCGTCGATGGGGTTGTCTCGGCGGAGCTTGCCGCCGGCGTATAGCATCGTGGCAAAGACCACCGCGAAAACGCTGCCGACCGCAATGGCAACCGCCGCCCACGGAATCATGAACGGCTGTTCGACTGCCTGACCGACCACAAGCCAGATGGCAAGCGTGGTAAGGAAGGAGACGGGTAGCCCGAGTGCCAAGCCCTTGATGCCGTAGATCAGGCACTCATAGTTGAGCATCTTGTGCATTCCGCGCGTGGTCAGACCGACCGACTTCATCATCGCAAACTCCCGCCGCCGCAGGGCAATGTTCGTGGAAATCGTGTTGAATACGTTCGCAACCGCAATCAGCGAAATCAGAATGATGAAGCCGTAGGAGAATACGTTGACCACCGTCACGGTCGAGCGCATGGCTTCTATCTCCTCGGCGTTGTCGTAAAGCCCCGAGGTCATCTGCCCCGCATCGGTCAGAATCTGCTTCATGTCCGCATACGCCGCCGCGTGCGCAGGTGCTTCAAAGCAGAACGAAACGCCGTCCTCGCTCGGGTCAACGCCCGTGACCTCGGCAATCCGACTGTAGGGGTAAATCAGGAACGGCTTATCCTCGGACATTCCGAGCGGAACCGCGTCCACCGTCCCGCCCAGACGGAAGGACATCACCTGCACCGCCTCCGCCTCGGAAAACCGCTTGCCATGCGCGGCAAGAAATTTCAACTGCTCCGCCTCGTCCTCAATTGCCCGATATGCGGCGTTGTCCTCCTTGAGGATGTACAGATAGCTTCCGTCCCCGTCCTCATCCTGCATAGCAAACACATATCCGTCAATTTCGGAACGGACGCGCCTTGACTCGTAGGTTCCAACCGTTGCGGACGCATTGAACAGCGTGTAGTTGACCCACTTTGCACGCGAAGAATTTGAGGCATCGCGCACATACCGCGAGCCGTGGTTGTAGAGCAAGCACATCGGCTCCTCGGAGGTCAGATACCGCTCCCCGTCAATGCCCGCCGCTTTGGTAAAGCGCAGGAATTCCGCATCCGATACCGCGCAGACGTTAAAAGCAAAGAGGCCGTCTGTATTAGTGTCCATGATATCGGAAAAGGCATCCAGATAGCTTTGCGAAAGCGTCCCTTCGGGCAGGCGAAGCGTATCGTAACGGGTGGCAACATAAGACCCGCGCTCCACGCCGTTTGCTTGGCAGAGCTTTTCCAGAAGCGCATCGGGGGTTACCCGCAAATCGTGGGCGTAATAAACGATGTCCGCGCCCGAATCCTTAGAGGTAATGCTGCTGACCGCTGCCTTGAGATAATTACAGAACGCCGCCGCAGAAATGAACAGCGTGACGCTGAGGAACAGGGACACCACCGTGGAACGGTAGCGCTTGCGGTTGCGCTTGAAGTTTTTGGAAGCCATCATGCCCTCAAAGCCGAACAGCTTCCGCGTCAGGCGGGAGGTCTTGACTTCGCGCCGCGCGATTTTGACATCCGCCGACTGTCGGATTGCCTGAATCGGAGAAACCGACAGCGCGCGGTGTGCGGGAACCCATGCCGAAATCAGCGCAATGGCAAGGCAGAGGAGCGCCGCTACGCCAAGCCCCACCCAGTTGACCACCAGCTTCATCTGTACATCGGAGGTCTCGGAAAGAATGTAGCGGAACGAATCACGCAGACAGTAAAGCGTGATGCCGATTCCCGCACAACCGACCCCCGCGCCGAGCGGGATGGCGATTCCGCAAAGCACCAGCGCCTCGTAAAGCACCGTGCCGCGAATCTGCTTTTTGGTCGCACCCACCGATTTGAGAATGCCGAACTGCCGCGTCCGCTCGCTGACCGAGATGGAAAACGAATTGTAAATCAGCGAAATCGACCCGAAGGCAATCAGCACCACCAGCACGATGACAAGTCCGTACATCAGTTGGGACAGGTTCCCGTTGCTGAACGAGCCGGAATACACCAACAAGTCACCGTGGTCAATCCAATCATACCCGATGCCCGCGTTTTGGTTGTCCTCCATCACCGAATAGAACCGGTCGGGATGCTTCAGCGTAAAGAACACCGTTGCGGGTCCCGCCGCCTCGCCCGCTGTCAGGGCAATGTAGGAGGGCGAATAGCCGCCGTCGATTACCGAATCCAGCTTTTCAAAAATACCGACCACAGTGTAAGTCCGCTCGTGGCAGTCGGTCAATTCCTCGTCCTCGTCGTACGACTTGAGCGCCGCAATCGGCTCGCCGTTCAGGGTTCGCTGTCCCACCGAAAGCGTAAGCGTATCCCCGACCCGAACCCGTGCGTCAATCTGTTCAATATAGCGGTCGGGCAGAATGATTTCCCGCTCGTTTTCGGGCATCCGTCCGGCAGAAAGGTGGACCGCGACCAGATTGGTCACGCCCTCGCCCAGTGCTTCGATTTGCAGGTATCGTGTCAGCCTAATCTCGCCCTCACATACCTGCGCGTGACCGACCCGATAGAATGCGGCAGTCTTTTTCACGTCCTCCGCCCGGGCAAGCTCGGACACCTTGTCCGCCTCCACCTCGCACCAGTAGCCGTGGAACGAGCCCACGCGCTCGGTCTCGCCGCGCACCAGATACTGCATTCCGCTATTCGCGCCTTCGATAACCGCCGTCAGGAGCGCCATGGACAGCATAATCCCGATGACGGTCACCAGCGTGCGAACGCGGTTCTTTTTCAGCGATGCAAGCGTAAATCTGTGGAAGATATTCATTTGACCGCCTCCCGAATCCGCTCGTCGCGCACGATTTTTCCGTCCTCAATCGCAATCACGCGGTCGGCTTGCAGGGCAATATTCTCGTCATGCGTGATGATGACCAGCGTCTGCCCGTACTTGCGGTTGGACTGCTTGAGCAGCTCGACAATCTCCTGACTGTTGCGGGAATCGAGGTTACCCGTCGGCTCGTCCGCCAGCACCACCGACGGCGCGTTCATCAGCGCCCGCCCGATGGACACCCGCTGTTGCTGACCGCCCGAGAGCTGATTCGGCAGGTTCTTCTGCCGCGCCGTCAGCCCCAGAACATTCAGCAGCTCCCGGAGGCGCTCCTCGTTGACCCGCCGACCGTCCATCAGCACGGGCAGGGTCATGTTTTCCACGACATCCAGCACGGGAATCAGGTTATAGAACTGATAAATCAGTCCGACCTGCCGACGGCGGAAGATTGCGAGCGCTTCCTCGTTCTGTGCGTAAACGTCCTGCCCGTTCAAATAGACCTTGCCCGAGGTGGGGCGATCCACGCCGCCGAGGATATGCAACAGGGTCGATTTACCCGACCCCGAGGGACCGATGATGGCAAGGAACTCCCCCTTCTCCACCGAGAACGAAATGTCGTCAACCGCGCGGACCGTGTTCTCCCCCGTCCCGTAGGTTTTTGTCAGATGCTCAATTTTCAAAATTTCCATTGATGCCTCTCCTTTCTGTTTCTACCACGATTTTACCACGCCAAAATGACTCTTTCGTGACTGGGGGATGCGTTGGGGAAAACTTTTTCCAAAAAGTTTTCCCCAAACCCCTTTCCAAAACTTCCCCCAATTATATAAATGGTGCGAACATAGCGCGCTATCCTTTACAACCATCAAAAAAGTTGCGCACCATGTTCGCACTCCTAAATAAATGCGTTGAAAGTTCTTGGGGGCTTGGGGGCTTCTTTCAAGAAGCCCCCATCGCATCCCCCCGCATCCCCCCTACACTACGCCTTTGTAGAAGCGGACGGCGAAGAGCGCGCCGCCGGAAGGAGCGTTTGCGGCGGAGAGCGTCCCGTTCTGGGCGGCTATGACCGTCCGCGCTAAGGAGAGACCGATGCCAACGCTTTCGGGGCTCGCGTTCGAGCCGCGGTAAAAGCGGTCGAATAGGTGCGGGATTTCCTCCTTTGCAAAGCCGGTGCCGCTGTCACGAATCAGTAGCTCGCAGAAGAGCGCGGTTTCACGCACCGTGACCGAAATCTCACCGCCCGCAGGCGTGTGCTCGGAGCAGTTCTTCAGCAAATTCCCAACCGCCTCCGCGCTCCACGCAAGGTCCCCTGTGAAGGTCTCCTCGCCAACCGTGACCGACAGCACCTGCCCGCGCAGCTCCATTGCAACCTCAAGGGGTGCCAGCGCCGCGCGCAACAGGTCCGCCACACGCACCGTGTCGCGGCGGAACGCAACCGTCCCCGCGTCGATTTTCGAGAGCTTCAGGAGCGTTTCCACCAGCCAGTCAATCCGCGCAAGCCGTTGCTTCAATTCAAACATCAGACGCGTCCGCTCCTCCGCCGTCAGGTCGCTCTTGGAGAGGAGGGAGACCGTCAGGTTCATCGAGGTCAGCGGCGTGCGGAGCTGGTGGGAGATGTCTGCCAGCGCGTCGCTCATCCGCACACGGTCGCGCGCGAGGTAGTCCGCCTGCTCCCGCAAGCGGACCGTCATTTTCCGCACCTCGCTGGAGAGAATCGACAGCTCCCCCTCCGCCGCGTCCCCAATCTCCACGCTGTCCGCGCCGTGCAGGATGCGGTCCAGCGATTCCGACAGCTCCGCAATCCGACGGTAGCGCCGCGCGGTAAACACGGCAAAGGTGGCAAAAAGCGCCGCGCACGCGCAAAAGGCAATCAGCGCCGCCCACGGGGAGAACGCGAGCATGGCGCAGGAAAACGCGACGGTCAGCAGTGCCGCAATCAGCACCGCCCGCCGCACTTCGCGGTCCTTCCAAAGATTCATCTCAATCCACCCGATACCCAATTCCGCGCACCGTGCGGATGACCGTTGGGTTTGCGGGGTCATCCTCCACCTTTTCGCGGATACGCTTGATGTAGACCGTCAGGGTGTTGTCGTTGACGAAGTCCCCCGCCACGTCCCAGATGTCCTCCAGCAGCTTTTCGCGCGTCATCAGCCGCCCGCGGTTGGAGACCAGCAGCAACAGGAGGCGATACTCCAGCGCCGAGAGCGCCAGCTCCGCGCCGTTTTTGGTGACGGTTCCGCTATCCGCGTTGATTTCGAGGTTCCCGACCTCCAATAGGTTTCGGTTTCCGCACCGCCGCAGGGCATTTTTGATGCGGGAAACAAGCTCGCGCGGCTTGAAGGGCTTTGGGATGTAGTCATCCGCGCCGAGGTCAAAGCCCGTTACGATGCTTCCCTCGTCACCCGAGGCGGTGAGGAAGATGACGGGCGGCGGGTTCTTCCGTTTTTTCAGCTCGTTACAGACGGCATAGCCGTTGCCGTCTCGGAGGGAGATATCGAGCAGGACCAGATCGAATCTGCCCCTTGTCGCACACTCCAGCGCCGCGCGCTGTCCGTCCGCCGCGGTGACGGCGAAGCCCTCGGACCGCAAAAAGTCCCCCAGAGTACGGGTGATTTCGGGGTCGTCCTCTACCAAAAGGATTGTCTGCATCTCAATAATTCTTACTGTAATCGCTACGGGTGCCCGTAGGCTCCGCATCGGTTACGGCATCGGTAGTATGTTCGGTTTTCGCATCCGTGGTTCGGAAAATCTCTCCGACTCCCCCATTCCCCGTACAGCCCGCAAAGCACAGGAGTGCGCCCGCGAGCAGGGCAATCAGCATTCTTTTCATATAGATTCCTCCGTTTCCTTTTCTCCATTATATCACGTTACAGACAAATTGTCAAGGGGGGAAGACCTTGGGGCTC
>DJSQ01000144.1 GCA_002438075.1 Clostridiales bacterium UBA6330 | reverse complement strand
AGGGCGAACATATGCAGACCCTCGGCACCCGAGTAAGGGCGAGCATTGCCTAAGGCGCAGACTCTCGGCACGCGTGTAAGGCGAAGCCATAGCCTTGCACACGGTTTGTTCCGATTCCCCTGAACGGGTTAACTTCAAATCCCCTCGTAAAGCGCCAGATACTGTTCGGCGGAGGCGTTCCACGAAAAATCGGTGGTCATCACGCGCTCGACCAAACGGTCCCGCTCGGGCTTGTTGTACCACACCCCCAGCGCCGCCTCGGTCCGCTCCCGCAGCTCCTGCGCGGAGTAGTTCGCAAAGGTGAAGCCGTTGCCGTGGAGCGTATCCCCCTCCATCCAATAGGGCTTGATGGAGTCATACAGCCCGCCCGTCTCGCGCACAACGGGAATCGCGCCGTAGCGGGAGGCAATCATCTGCGACAGACCGCAGGGCTCGGAGCGCGAGGGCATCAGGAAGATGTCCGCCGCCGCGTAAATCCGCTTGGAGAGGTCGCGGTCGTAGGTGATGAGCGCGCGGACCTTATCGGGGAATCTTGCCTGCAATTCGCGGAAGAAGTCCTCAAAGCCGCTCTCCCCTTTTCCGAGAATCACCAGCTGGAGGTCATGTCCGCCCACCAATTCGTAAATGCACCCCGACACAAGGTCCAAGCCCTTGTGCGCGGCAAGGCGCGAAACCACCGCGAGCATCGGCACGTCGGCGCGCTCGGGCAGTCCCGTCTCCCGCTGAAGCGCCAGCTTATCCGCTGTCTTTCCTGCCATATTCTGCACGGAATAGCGCTCCGCGATACATGGGTCGGTTGCGGGATTGTAAAAATCGTAATCGATGCCGTTGAGAATGCCCGAAAGCTTCCCCGCGTTGCGGTTCAGCGCGGCATCCAGACCGTGCGCATATTCTGGCGTGCGAATCTCCCACGCGTAGCGCGGGCTGACCGTTGTCACGCGGTCGGCGCACTCGATTGCCGCCTTCATCAGGTTGATGCACCCGTTGTATTCCATCAGCGTGTGCTCGTTCTCGCCCAGCGCGAACACATCGCCGAGGATTGCGAAATCGTACTGCCCCTGATACTCGATGTTGTGAATCGTGAACACCGTCCGCATCGTCCCGTACCACGGGCGGTTGCGGTAAAGGCAGTTGAGATAGACCACCGAAAGCGCCGCCTGCCAGTCGTGCGCGTGGAGGATATCGGGATAGTAGTTCAGCCGATTCATCATCTCCATCACCGCCATGCAGAAGAACGCGTAGCGCTCACCGTCGTCAAAGTAGCCGTAGAGCGCGGGGCGGCGGAAATAGTACTCGTTGTCGATAAAATAGTAGGTCACGTCGTCCTTGACAAGGCTGTAGATGCCGCAATACTGCTCCCGCCATGCAAGGCGAACCGAGGTGATATACTCCTCGCGCATCTGCGACCGCCACGACTGCGCAATGCTTCCGTACAGCGGCAGGACCACCCGCACGTCCACGCGCCCCGTTTTAGCCAGCGCTGCGGGAAGTGAGCCGAGCACATCGCCCAGCCCTCCCGTTGCGGCAAACGGCATGACCTCCGCGCCCACGAACAGGATTTTCTTTTTTGCCGGCTCCGCCGTCTCCGCCATAGCGGGGACCGTTTCGGCAACCGTTTCGGGAACCGTGACGGGTTCTGCCAACGGAGCTACCTCCTCGGTCTTTTCTGCGGCGGGCTTGCGTACCGACCGCTTCTTCGGGAGCGCGGGGGTCAGCGGCAGAACCGCAGGACCGCGCTCGTGCTTGGTTGCTTTTTTCACCATGCTTATACACTCATTCCTTTTCCGATGAAGAACGGCATGGTCTCATGCCCCGAGAGCATTCTGCCGTCCTTGATGCGGACATCCTTGTCGGTTATCACGCAATTGAGCTGCACATTGTCGCCGATATCGGTGTTCTGCAAAATCACGCAGTTCTTCACCACCGTCCCGCGCCCGACGTGAACGTCGCGGAACAGAATCGAATTCTCCACGGTCCCCTCAATCACACAGCCGTCTGCCAGAAGCGAATTCTTCACCTCCGCGCCGTCGCAATACTTGGTCGGGGCGCTGTTGCGGATTTTGGTGTAAATCTTGCGGTCCTCGGGACCGAACAGCCCGTGCCGCGCCTCGGGGGTCAGAAGCTCCATCGAGGTGCGGAAATAGGATTCCAGCGTGCCGATATAGGCATACCAGCCGTCGTAGCGGTAGGCGCGAATCAGCTTCTTATCCAGATTTGCGCGCACCACGTCGCGGGAGAAGCTGGTATAGCCGTGCGCCAGCGAATCGGCGATGATGCTTTGCAAATCGGTCCGCTTGATGACATAAATGTTCGTGTTGACATCCACCTCGCCGTGCTCGGGCTTTGCGCGGGAAACCGCGCGCACGCGGTTCTCGTTCCCGATTTCGGCAAGATTGACCACCTTGTCAAAGTGATATTCGTCCGCGTTCAGATGCTTGGTGACCATCGTCAGGTATGCGCCCGACTTCACATGGTCCTCCAGCACCTCGCCGAGGTCGATGTTCATCACCACGTCGCAGTCGGAGAGGACGATATAGTCCGCGCCGCAACGGTTGATGAAATGCTCCGCACCCATCAGCGCCTCCAGACGGCTGGAGTAGAGCTTTCCCGCGGCGGTGTTCTCATAGGCGGCAACGTAGGGCGGCAGAATCTTGATGCCTCCCGAGCGGCGCGCCAAATCCCAGTCCTTGCCGGTTCCGATATGGTCGAGAAGCGACTGGTAATTGTAGTGGGTAATCACCCCAACGGTATTGATATCGGCATTGACCATGTTGGAAAGCGCGAAGTCAATCAGCCGATAGCGGCAACCGAACGGAATGCTCGCCATCGTGCGCATCCGCGCCATTTCGGGGATACTCTGGTCATGGATATTGGAAAAAATCAGACCTGCAACATTCATGTTCTGCGTCCTCCTCAGTCATCCGAAATCATGGCGCCTGCGGGAATGACCTCGCCAAGCCCCACCGTATGGTCCGCGCCGACCACCGCAATGCCCGCCGCGTGCTCGCGCGCTTCCCCGACCGTTGCCCGCTCGCCCACGGTGACCCCGCAGTCGAGAATGGAATATCGGACGGTTGCGCCCGCCTTGACCGTAACGTCATTCATCAGCACGCTGTCCTCCACGACCGCGCCCGCTTCCACGCGCACGCCGCTGCCGAGGACGCTGTTCCGCACACAGCCGTCAATGTCACAGCCTGCGGTCACGCTGGAATTGACAACCTCCGCGTCGCTTCCGATATACTGCGGCGGTGCGGCTTCATGGCGGCTGTAAATTCTCCACGTCTCATCGCGCAGATTCAGCGCGGGACGCTCGCCGAGGAGGTCCATATTCGCCTCCCACAGCGACTGAATCGTTCCGACATCCTTCCAGTAGCCCGTGAATGGGTACGCCATCATCTTCTCACCCGCCGCCAGCATTGCGGGGATGACGTTTTTGCCGAAGTCGTTGGAGGACTCGGGATTTTCGTTGTCCTCGCGCAGGTATTTCTCCAGCTTGTCTTTGTTGAAGATATAGATGCCCATCGATGCTTTGGTGGAATCGGGGTTCTTCGGCTTTTCGCTGAACTTATAAATCTGCCCGTCCTCGTGCGTGCTCATGATACCGAAGCGGCTCGCTTCCTCAATCGGCACGTCGATAACCGCAATCGTGCAGTCCGCCTTTGTCTGCTTATGGAAGTCCAGCATTCTCGCGTAGTCCATTTTATAGATATGGTCCCCCGAGAGAATCAGGACGTATTCCGCGTTGTAGCGGTTGATGAACTCCATGTTCTGCCAGATGGCGTTTGCGGTCCCCTTATACCAGTCCGCGCCGTTCTGCCCCTGATAGGGCGGCAGAATCTTGACCCCGCCGAAGGCACGGTCGAGGTCCCACGGCAGACCGTTGCCGATATAGTCGTTGAGGATGAGCGGCTGATACTGTGTCAGAACGCCAACGGTGTCCATTCCGGAATTGATGCAATTGGAAAGCGTGAAATCAATGATGCGGTACTTGCCGCCGAACGGTACCGACGGCTTTGCGGTCTTTTTGGTCAGCGCGTAAAGTCTGCTGCCCTGCCCGCCCGCAAGCAGCATGGCAACACATTCTTTTTTCTTGAACATAACAACCTCCGGTTTCTATAGTCTAAGACCTTGGGGCTAAGACCTTGGGGCTTTGCCCCAAACCCCACCTGAAAACTTCTTGAAAGAAGTTTTCAGGACTTTCAAGAACTTTTAACGAATGGGATTGTGCGAAATTTGAGCGTGGTTTGATACAACTATTGTTTTGCCTTTGCCTTCGGAGTTTCGGTTTTCTTTTTCCGCACGGGATTCTTATGAATGCAGCGGAACATGACCGCAGACATGGCGGGAACACGGATGCGGATGGCGTTTCCGTAATTTCGCAACAGGCATTTCTCGGTCTTATAGACCCCTGTGTTCCGCACATCGGTTCCGCCGAACTCCGCCGCATCCGAGTTGAACACCTCCTCGTAGCGCCCCGCATAGGGCACTGCAAGCAGGAAATCCTCGCGCTCCACGGGGAGGAAGTTCAGAAGAATCACGGTCTCCTTTCCCGCGCGGTCCTTTCGGCGGTAGGAAAGAATGCTCTGCTCGCGGTTGTCCGCGTCAATCCATTCAAAGCCGCCCGCCCAGTCGCTGTCCCGCTCCCAGAGCGCGGGGGTGGAAAGATAGAATCGATTCAGCCTTGCAACATACGCCTGCAATTTCGCGTGCTTTTCGTAGTCCAGCAGGAACCATTCCACCGCGCCCGCGTAGTCCCATTCGCGGAACTGCCCGATTTCGGTGCTCATGAAGGTCAGCTTCTTCCCCGGGTGCGTCATCATCCATGCGAGAAAGACCCGCACGCCCGCGAATTTTTGGTCGTACTCCCCGGGCATTCGGTCGAGGAAGGACTTCTTCCCGTGCACCACCTCGTCATGCGAAATCGGCAGAATATAGCGCTCCGAAAATGCGTAGGTCAGCGAGAAGGTCAGCCGCTCGTGGTGGTCCTTGCGCCAGAGCGGGTCCTCGGCGGCATACGCCAGCGTGTCGTTCATCCAGCCCATGTTCCATTTGAGCGTGAAGCCCAGCCCGCCGTTTTCAAAGCCCGTAACATTCGCCCATGCGGTGGATTCCTCCGCAACCGTCATGACATCGGGGTAATTGTTGACAAAACAGCTGTTGAGCTTCTGGAAAAAGGCAATCGCCTCAAGGCACTTGTTATCGCCGTAAATGTTGGGAATCCATTCCCCGGGCTTCTTGTCGTAATCGAGATAGAGCATGGACGCAACGGCATCCACCCGCAGTCCGTCAATGTGGTATTTCTCCGCCCAATAGACCGCGTTGGAAATCAGGAAGCTCTGCACCTCCTCGCGCCCGACATCAAAGCGCCGCGTGCCCCAGCCCGCGTGCTCCATGCGGTCCTTGCCCTGATACTCGTAAAGCGGCTGACCGTCGAACTCGTAAAGCCCGTGCGCGTCCTTCGGGAAATGCGCGGGGACCCAGTCGAGAATCACGCCCACACCCGCCTCGTGCATCCGATCAACGAACCGCATGAAATCCTGCGGGGTCCCGTAGCGCGCGGTCGGCGCATAGTATCCGCAGACCTGATAGCCCCACGACCCGTCAAACGGGAATTCGCTCACGGGCATCAGCTCGATATGCGTATACCCCATCGCCTTGACGTAGGGTGCCATTTCGTCCGCCAGCTCGGTATAGGAGAGGCACGAGCCGTCCTCATGCCGCCGCCACGAGCCGAGGTGTACCTCATAAATATTCAGCGGCTGCTCCATAATATGCGCGCGGTCGAATTTTCCGCGGCGGAATTCCATCCAGCCTGCGTCGTGCCAGTCGTAGCCGTCAAGCTCGCGGTAAACGGTCGCGGTTTCGGGCGGACACTGCATCGACACGCCGTAGGGGTCCGCCTTGTACAATTCCTTCGCGCCGTTGCGGATGAAATATTTGTATAGGCTCCCCTCGGGGACAATCCCTGCGGAAATACCGCATTCCCAGACCCCGCCGCGCGTCACGCGGTCCATCGGGTATCGGGACGGATCCCAGCCGCAGAAGTCCCCCACCACCGACACGCTGTCGGCATTCGGCGCCCAGACGCGAAAGACTACCGTCTCCCCCGTTCGGTGCGCTCCGAGGTATTCATAGGCTTTCTCGCTTGCCCCTTGGTGGAAAAAGTAGGGTGCTTGGTCATTTGTCCTTTTCTTTTCATCGGTCATGGGCATCTTACCGATCCTTTCGTCGTTCCTATCCTTATTATACCATTCTTTTCAAAATAAATCAAGGGCACTTGCCGCATTTTCGGCACTTTTCACAGCTTTTACAGCGAATTCACAAAAAGCAAGACCTCCATGCCGTTGTGCCTCCGAAATATCGTTTTGCTTTGCACAGATTGCCCTTGCATGGGTGCCGAGATTCCGCCTGCCGGCGCCCCTTCGGGGGTCGACTGCGCGCCGAAGGCGTTTGCTCTGAAATGACGCCCGTGTGGGCTGGAGGTGCTCGCCCTTGCACGAGTGC
>DJSQ01000077.1 GCA_002438075.1 Clostridiales bacterium UBA6330 | reverse complement strand
CTTAGGGGACTTCTCCTTAAGAAGTCCCCTAAGTGGGGCTTGGGGCAGAGCCCCAAGGTCTTCATCCTTTCCTCACTAATGTACAATCCCGGGGCGTAGAATGTAGCCCTTGCCGTAAACGCTTTCAACCAGAGTGAAGCCGCCGATTGCGCGGGACTTGTGGTTGATGCGGTTGACCTGAACGGTCAGATTTTCGGCACGTTGCGAGCCTTCGGGAAAGCAGGCGGAAAGTAACTCGTTCCGCGAAACCAGCTCGGGCGCGCGGAGATAGATGACCCGCAGAATCCGGTGCTCGCGCGGCGAGAGCGCCATGCGGTAGCCGAGCAAACGGGTCTCGGCGGGATCGTCGGTAATCAGAAGCGTGTAGGTCGAAAGCTGTGGTCGCCATCCGCAGTCCGCGCAATGACCGAGAATCTCCTTCGCCATTTCCCGCAAAGGGGCAACGCGAATGATGCGGTCAGCCACCGTGTCCGCATTGGCATTCTGCGCAAGAATCAGCATGATCGGCAGGTCGCTGTATTCCGCGCGCATCCGATTGCAGAGCGCACGGGCGGCGGAGGCGTTCGGAACTCCGTCAATCAGCAACGCGCCAATCGCCCGCTCGCGGCAGAGATATTCCGCCGCCTCGGGACGCTCCATCAGCACGGGCAATCCCGCCTCGGACAGAATGCGGGTCAGCTCGAGACCGAGCAGCTTTCGATCGGTCAGAAAAATCAGCATACGGGACTTGGAGCGCCTCCGTTACATTCCGAGAACCGCCGCGCCGATGATGCCCGCATCGTTGCGCAGCTGCGCAATGCGGATGTCGGTCATGGGGACCAGCCCCGTGCCGTACTGCTGCTCGCGGACGTGCGGAATCACCAAGTCCAGAAGGTACTGCCCCTCGTTGGAGATGCCGCCGCCGATGGAAAGCACCTCGGGCTGGAAGATGTTGATCATGCTCGCAATGCCGCTGGCAAGGTACTTGATATATTCGTCCACCACCTCGCTCGCCGCCGCATCGCCGAGCCGCTTGCCGTCAAACGCCGTGCGACCGTTCACCTTGCCCTTTTCGGCAACCAGCTTGGTCATCACCGTCTCGCGCCCCGTCTGCCGGCATTCTTCGATTTTCTCTTTGGTCATGTTGATCAGCCCCGTTGCCGAGGAGTACGCCTCCCAACAGCCGTGCCGCCCGCAGGTGCAGGGACGACCGTCCACGCGAATTACGATGTGCCCCAATTCGCCCGCTGCATTGTTGAAGCCCTTGTAAACCTTGCCGCCGTCCACAATGCCGCCGCCGACACCCGTGCCGAGCGTAATCATCACCGAGGACTTACTGCCCTTTGCCGCGCCCGCGATGGCTTCGCCCCAAGCGGCGGCGTTTGCGTCGTTCTCAATGTGCATCTCCGCAATATCGAGCAGCTTGTGCAATTCGGGCAGAATCGGGAAATCGCGGAAATCGAGGTTGTTGGCGTAGACCACACAGCCCGTGGTGTCATCCACAATCCCGGGGGAGGCGATGCCGAGAGAGGCAACCTCCGAGAGGGCAATGCCCGCGTCCGCGCAGAGCTTGTTTGCAAGCATTGCAATGTCGCGGACGATTTCAAGGTTGGGTCTGCCCACCAGCGTGGGGGTGGACTCCTTTGCAACGATTTCAAATTTTTCGTTGACCAGTCCTGCGGCAATGTTGGTGCCGCCGAGGTCGATGCCGATGCGATACATGGTAAATTCTCCTTTATATGTGCTGTTATTTTTTGATCGGTTCAAATTCCATCGCCAGAAATTCCTCCAGCGTGATGCCGCGCTTCATGATTTCGGTTGCGGCTTCCCGCCCGACAAAGCGGTAGTGCCACGGCTCGTAGTCGTAGCCCGTGATTGCAATCTTTTCCGCCGCCTTCGGGTAGCGCAGGATGAAGCCGAAGCGGTAGCAGTTCTCCGAGAGCCACGCAAACGCTTTGGTCCCCTCAAAGCTCTCGTCAAGGTCCGACATCGCGGAGGTCATGAAGTCCACCACAAAGCCTGTCTGGTGCTCGCTGTAGCCGGGCGGGGCGGAGTAGGTTTCCACTTTTTTGACAGCTTCCGAGTGGCTCAGCCCTTTGGCTTCCTCCTCTGCGATATACTTGTTGTAAAGGGACTGCTGATAGGAAAAGGTTCTGTAGGCGCTGGTGACGTAGACATCACTGATGCCCGCGGCACGCATTTCGTCCATCATGGCGTAAAGCGCCTGCGCGGTCCGCTCCTCCAGCTTGCCGCCGCTCGCGTAAGGGGACATGAGCGTTACCAGCGTGCCGGGGTTGTAGTCCTCGCTTACGGGATGCTGCTTGTTTGCCAGATACAGATAGGTCGCGTCCAGCCCCGTTGTCAGAACCGATTCGTCCACCGACGTGCTGTAGCTGTAGGTGACGGAGGGGTAAAGGTAGGTTTCCTTCCCGCTTTTTCGGATGCAGGAGGGGAGCAGGAGCAGCAGCCCCAGAGACAGCCCCGCGAGCCGTCTTTTGAGATCGTGTTTTTTCATGTTCCGTTCCTTTTACGATTTACGATTTGGTTTCGAGTACGAAAAAGTACGGCGAGGTCGGGGAGTTGAGAATCGCCACCTTCGTACAGCAGACCCTGTGGCGGCTGAGCGTTGCGAAGTAGTCCTCCAGCATCTTGCCCTCCGCATCGCCCTCGGCGTGCCCCGGGTAGACCGCAACGTTCAGAATTGCGTCTGTGTCCATCAGCTCAATCGCCGCCCGGATCGCGGGCATGGTGCTCTCGCGCAGGGTGGTGATGGATTTGTCCCCGCCGGGGAGCCAGCCGAGGTTGAACATTCCCGCCTTGACGGGCGTGTGAACGTAGTCCTTTACGAATTGGTGCGAGGCTTTGATGAGCGTGTAGTTTTCGGGGCATCCCGTCTCGCGCAGATGCCGCGCGGTGGATTCGAGCGCCTGCTCCTGAATGTCAAAGGCGTAGACGTGACCGCTCGGTCCCACGGTTTTGGAAAGGAATTCGGTGTCGTGCCCGTTTCCCATCGTGTAGTCCACGGCGGTATCGCCCTCGTGCAGGTGGTTGCGGATGAAGTACTTGTGCAGCTGAAGCAGGTCGATTTGATATTTTCCCATTGGATTCCGTCCTTACTTGTTATGAATATCCGAGCGCAGGAAACGGATGGCGCGTTCCACGGCATCCTTCGAGTTGCCCCACGGCTCGTCCTGAAAGCGGTAGTCGAATTTTTTGCAGAACCAACTGACATCCTTTTGCAATTCCGTCATGTAGCTCCCGACCACCTCACCGCACGCGGCGGCGAATTCGGGCATTCTCTTCTTGCCCAAGCGCTTCTGACCGACCGCAAGAAGCAAACGGTAGTGCGGCAGACAGAACAGCGGCTGTGCGCGGAGCTTTTTGGGAAAGTCCTCATCGGTCTGCCAGAGCCAGACCACGGTATCCGCCATCTTTTCAAAGTTCCCGTTCACGCGGCGGCAGATGTAACAGTCCGCTTCCAGCTCGCCGATCCGCTTCAGCGGCTTGTTTCCCTGCCCGCCCCCGATGCCGCCGTCGCGCAGGTCCTTTTCCAGTTCGGCAAGGTGGCTCTCCAGCGTCAGCGCCATGCCAAGCCGATTCTTGCGGACGAACATGAGGTCGTAGTGCGTGCGGCAGAAGCCCTGCTTGTTGGTCTTGATGCGGACATCCGGCTCCATCATCGAAGCACCGAGAATCAGGTCCAATTCGTCCGCCTCCAGCTTGCGCGCAAGGGCGCAGAGCGGACACCCGCAATTCGGGTCTGCGGCGCTCGCCTCAAACGCCTCGTTGACGGGGATGGTAAAATTCATATCCATAAAAGGCAGTCCTTTCGGCAAAAACACACTTGATTTCCGCTCGGAAATCGTGTATAATAAAAGCAAAGGTGATTCAGATAACATTATACCACATTTTCACCGTCGGATGCAAGGGGAAAACCGAAAAAAAGACGGCGGAACGGATAATTTTTCTTGCGGAAAGGATACAAAATGGAGCCTTACCTGTTTTTTGACCTTGACGGCACGCTTTGCAACTCCGCCGAGGGCATTCTCAACGCCGTGACCTACGCGCAGGACAAGCTGGGACTGCCGCGCCGGGAGCGGAGCGAGATGCTCCACTACATCGGACCGCCGCTGGTGCGGACCTTTGCGGCAGACTACAGTCTGGACGAGGCGGAGGCGGAGCGTGCGGTTGCGGCGTACCGCGAATACTACAATGTACGCGGCATTTTCGAGTGCGCGCTCTATGACGGTGTCCCCGAGATGCTGGACACCCTGTGCGGTGCCGGTTACGGCTTGGTTCTTGCCACCTGCAAGCCGACGGTCTCTGCGCGGCGGGTGCTGGAGCATTTTGGGATAGCGGACCGTTTCCGCATGGTTTCGGGTCCCGAATTTGACGGGACGCGGAACGAAAAGCACGAGGTGATTGCCTACGCGATGGAGCAGCTGGGCTTGCGCGACCCTTCCGCGATTCTGATGATCGGTGACCGTCGGGACGATGTTCTGGGCGCGGCGCGGAACGGCATGGACTGCGCGGGCGTTCTCTGGGGCTTCGGCTCCCGCGCCGAGCTCCTCGATGCCGGTGCAAAGTACCTGTTTGCGTCCTGCGAGGAGCTGGTGGAGGGGGTAGGGGGAAGACCTTGGAGGGAGACCTCTCCCGAACTTCCTTGAGTCGAGTTTCATTCGGAGTGCGGGTGGCGATTGGATGTGATACCTTACACGAGTGCCG
>DJSQ01000136.1 GCA_002438075.1 Clostridiales bacterium UBA6330 | reverse complement strand
AACGAAACAAATTTCCGCTTCGTGAGTGGCGGGGACATGGGGGAAGTTCTCGGGAGGTCAGGGGGGTTTGGAGGGTAGGACCCCCTCTCCGAAAGAGGGGGGCCTGCGCCTCCAAGGTCTTTCCCTCACCCCGTTCAAACTACCTCAGACTTGCGGACACCGACACCCTTGTAGCATTCCATGCCGGTTCCGGCGGGAATCAGCTTGCCGATGATTACGTTCTCCTTCAAGCCGCGCAGATAGTCGGTCTTGCCCTCGATGGCAGCCTCGGTCAGAACCTTCGTCGTCTCCTGGAAGGACGCCGCAGACATGAACGACTCGGTCTGGAGCGACGCCTTCGTAATACCGAGCAGAATCACACTGCCCGTTGCAGGCTGAAGCCCCTCTTCGCCGTTCGCAATGCGCGCCTTGATTGCATCGTTCGCGCGCTCGAATTCGCCCGCATCCACACGGGAGCCAACCAAAAGCCCCGTGTCGCCGCCGTCCTCAATCACCATCTTGCGCGTCATCTGGCGTGCAATAATCTCAATGTGCTTGTCGTTGACGTTACAGGACTGCGAACGATACACCTTCTGAATTTCTCGAATCAGATACGAGTAAACCGCATCCAATCCGAGAATCCGCATGATGTCGGCGGGAGCCTTGTTGCCCTCGGTGATCGACTGACCGACCTCCAGATGCTGGTCGTTCTTGATTGCCAGCTTCGTGCCGTAGGGAATCTGATACTCCTTCACCTCGGGAATCACACCCTCGGGCTGATCCGCGTCGGGCGTAACCGTAACCATATGAATGGAATTCTCGCCCGTCGTGATGCGCGCGGTACCGTTGACCTCGCAGATGATTGCGGGCTTCTTCGGCTGACGCGCCTCAAACAGCTCCTCGACACGCGGCAGACCCTGCGTGATATCCGAGCCCGCGACACCGCCGGAGTGGAAGGTTCTCATCGTCAGCTGCGTACCCGGCTCGCCGATGGACTGCGCCGCGATGATACCCACCGCCTCGCCGACATTGACCAGCTTGCCGTTTGCAAGGTCCGCACCGTAGCAGTGCGCGCAGATACCGTAGCGCGCGTGGCAGTGAATCACCGTGCGGATGTTGACCGCCGTGATGCCCGCCTCGTCAATCTGCTTTGCCATATCATCGGTGATCATCACATCGTCGTCGATCATCACCTCGCCCGTTGTCGGGTTGATAACGGGACCCATCGTGAATCTGCCCGTGATACGGTCCGCCAGCGGCTCGAGCATACTTCCGTCGGTCTCGGTGACCGCCGTGACAAGCTCGCCCTCCTGCGTGTCGCACTTGACCTCGCGGACAATGACATCCTGCGAAACGTCCACCAGACGGCGGGTCAGGTAACCCGAGTCGGCGGTACGGAGCGCGGTATCGGACAGCGACTTACGCGAGCCCTTCGCGCCCATGAAATACTCCAGAATGTTCAGACCCTCGCGGAAGTTCGACTTAATCGGGATTTCGATGGTACGTCCGTTGGTTGCGAACATCAGTCCGCGCATACCTGCCAGCTGACGCATCTGCTCCACGGAGCCACGCGCGCCGGAATCGGACATGATATTGATTGGGTTGTAACGGCTGAAGCTTTCCTGCAACTTTGCCGTGACCTGCGCCGTGGTGTTCTCCCAGAGGTGAATGACCGCGTTGTAGCGCTCCTCGCCCGAGTACAGACCCATGCGGTAGTATTCGTTCAGGACATCGACCTGCTTCTGCGCCGCCGCGATGATTTCCGACTTTTCCTTCGGAATGGTCATGTCGTAGACCGAAATCGAGAAGGACGCGCGGGTCGAATACTTGTAGCCCATTGCCTTGATTGCATCCAGCATATCCGCGCAGACGGCGGGACCGTTATAGCGGATGCAGCGGTCGATAATCTGACCGAGCTGCTTCTTCTTGACGATGAAGTCGACCTCGAGACGGAACGCATTCCCGGGCTTGGTGCGGTCGACAAAGCCGAGGTTCTGCGGAATCGCCTGATTGTAAATCAGACGACCGAGCGTTGCGTCAATGACCGCCGAGGACTTCTTGCCCTCGTACTCCTTCGTCACGCGGATGCGAATCGGCGCGTGCAGACCGAGAACGCCGTTCTGGTATGCGCACATCGCCTCGTTGAAATCGCGGTAAATTCCGCCCTCGCCCGGCTCGCCCGCCTTATCCATGGTCAGGTAGTACGCGCCGAGAATCATATCCTGCGACGGGACCGTAACTGCCTTACCGTCCATAGGCTTGAGCAGGTTGTTGGCGGAAAGCATGAGGAAGCGCGCCTCTGCCTGTGCCTCTGCGGACAGCGGCACGTGAACCGGCATCTGGTCGCCGTCGAAGTCCGCGTTGAACGCGGGGCAGACCAGCGGGTGCAGCTTGATGGCTCTTCCCTCGACCAGAATCGGCTCGAACGCCTGAATCGACAGACGGTGCAGGGTCGGCGCACGGTTCAGAAGCACGGGGTGCTCCTTAATCACGTTTTCCAGCGCGTCCCACACGCAGGCATTCGCCGCATCGTAGGCGCGGTCAATCTTCTTCTGCGCGTCCTTGACGTTGGTCGCCTTGCCCATTTCCACCAGCCGCTTGATAACGAACGGCTTGAACAGCTCGATTGCCATTTCCTTCGGCAGACCGCACTGGTAAATCTTGAGGTTCGGACCGACCACGATAACCGAACGTCCCGAATAGTCCACGCGCTTACCGAGCAGGTTCTGACGGAAGCGTCCCTGCTTGCCGCGCAGCATCTCGGAGAGCGACTTGAGCGGTCTGTTCGATGCGCCCGTGACGGGCTTTCCTCTCTTGCCGTTGTCAATCAGCGCGTCAACGGCTTCCTGTAGCATTCTCTTCTCGTTCCGCACCACGATTTCGGGCGTGCGGATTTCCATCAGCTTCTTCAGACGGTTGTTCCGCGCAATCACGCGGCGGTACAGCTCGTTGAGGTCGGAGGACGCAAAGCGTCCGCCGTCCAGCTGGGTCATCGGGCGGATATCGGGCGGCGTAACCGGAATCACGTCCAGCACCATCCAATCCAGATGGTTGCCCGACTTGCGGAACGCCTCCATGACCTCCAGCCGCTTGATGACACGGGTCTTTTTCTGACCCGATGCGGTTTTCAGCTCCTCGCGGAGAGACGCGCAGGTCTCCTCCACGTTGATGCCCTGCAACAGCTCTTTGATCGCCTCCGCGCCCATGCCGACGCGGAACGCCTCGTCACCGTACAGCTCCTGATTCTCGCGCAGGGTCTTGTCGTTCAGGACCATTCCGCGCTCCAGCGGCGTGGTGCCGGGGTCCAGCACCACGTTCTCCGCAAAATACAACACCTGCTCCAGTGCCTTCGGGGACATATCCAGCACCAGCGCCATCCGCGACGGGACCGCCTTGAAATACCAGATATGGGAAACGGGACAAGCCAGCTCAATGTGCCCCATGCGCTCGCGGCGGACCTTCTTTGTGGTCACGTCCACGCCGCACTTCTCGCACTTGATGACCTCCTTGCTGTGCGAATTCTTGTACTTTCCGCACATACACGCGCCATCCTTGGTCGGCCCGAAAATCCGCTCGCAGAACAGACCGCCGATTTCAGCCTTGAGCGTCCGGTAGTTGATGGTCTCCGGCTTGGTCACTTCACCGTAGGACCATTCCCGAATCATCTCGGGGGAAGCCAGACCGATTTTAATCGAATAAAATTCCTTATTCTCCACCGTTAATCTCCCTCTGCAACACAATTACTCATCGGCTCCGTCGCCGTCACCGTCATCGAAAAACTCGGTTCCGTAGGCGTCGTCCTCTTCTTTTCCGAACAGCTCGTCGTCATCCTCGGTTTCGTCATCCTCAATCGGATTGCCGTCCTCGTCGAGAATCTGGTTGGAATCCTCCAACTCGTCCTCATCGCCCGACTTGCTCAGCGCCTCGGCGATTGCCGATGCGTCCACGCGGCTGATCGGATACGGGTCATCCTCCACGCAAAGCTCGGACAGGTCGATATCGTTGCCGTTCTTATCCTGCACGCGCACATCCAGCGCCAGCGACTGCAATTCCTTGACCAGCACCTTGAAGGACTCGGGAATGCCCGGCGTGGGAATGTTCTGTCCCTTGATAATCGCTTCGTAAGCGCGGCGGCGTCCGTTGATATCGTCGGACTTGACCGTCAGCAGCTCCTGCAACGTGTAAGCCGCACCGTAAGCTTCCAGTGCCCAGACCTCCATTTCGCCGAAGCGCTGTCCGCCGAACTGCGCCTTGCCGCCCAGAGGCTGCTGCGTGACCAGAGAGTACGGACCGTTGGAGCGTGCGTGAATCTTATCGTCCACGAGGTGGTGGAGCTTCAGGTAGTACATGATACCCACCGTTACGGGGTTATCGAACGGCTCACCCGTCCGACCGTCGTAAAGAATGGTCTTGCCGTCCAGAATCTTCAGCCGCTTCTCGGCGCGGAGTCTGTCAATCAGCTCGGCATTCTCGCGGTCCTCGGGGGTCAGCTCGCGTAGGCTCTCCTCGCCCGTTTCTTCATCCACGGTCGCCTCGAACAGCGCCTTGCCCTCGGGATTCTCCAGCGGGAAGATGTCACGCTGAAGCCCCGCCATCTTCAGGCACTCCAGAATGTCCTTCTCGTGCGCGCCGTCAAAGACAGGGGTCATAATCTTCCAGCCCAGCTTCTTCGCGGCGATGCCGAGGTGGACCTCCAGCACCTGTCCGATATTCATACGTGACGGCACGCCCAGCGGGTTCAGCACGATGTCAAGCGGCGTTCCGTCCGGCAAAAACGGCATATCCTCGGGCGGCAGAATGCGCGACACGACACCCTTGTTACCGTGACGGCCCGCCATCTTGTCTCCCACGGAAATCTTCCGCTTCTGCGCGATATAAACCTTGACTACCTTGTTCACGCCCGCGGGGAGCTCATCGCCCGCGTCGTGCGAAAAGACTCTGACATCCACCACGATGCCGGATTCTCCGTGCGCCAGTCTGAGCGACGTATCTCTGACCTCTCTCGACTTCTCGCCGAAGATGGCGCGGAGCAGTCTCTCCTCCGCCGTCAGCTCGGTCTCGCCCTTCGGCGTGATTTTACCGACCAGAATGTCGCCCGAGCGCACCTCGGTGCCTCTCTTGACGATACCCTCGGCATTGAGGTCCTTCAGCGCGTCCTCGCCGACGTTCGGGATTTCACGCGTGATTTCCTCCGGCCCGAGCTTGGTGTCTCTTGCCTCGTGCGTATATTCCTCGATGTGGAGCGACGTGTAAACATCGTCCCGCACCAGCTTTTCGTTCAGAAGGACCGCGTCCTCGTAGTTGTAGCCCTCCCACGTCATGAAGCCGATGAGCGCGTTTTTGCCCAGCGACACCTCGCCGTGGTAGGTTGCGGGACCGTCCGCAATGACCTGTCCCTCCTCAACCCGCTCGCCCTTCCTGACAATCGGGCGCTGGTTGTAGCAGGTGCCCTGGTTGGTCCGCTTGAACTTAATCAGCGGATAGATATCCTTCATGCCGCTGTCGGTGACAACGCGGATTTCGTCCGCCTGCACCCGCTCCACGGTGCCCGCGCGCTGTGCCGTTACCACAACGCCCGAATCGAGCGCCGCCTTGTACTCCATACCGGTTCCGACAATCGGCGAATCGTTCACCATCAGCGGGACCGCCTGCTTCTGCATGTTGGAGCCCATCAGTGCACGCGTGTTATCGTCGTTTTCCAGGAACGGAATCATTGCCGAGGCAACCGAGACCAGCATCTTCGGTGCAACGTCCATGTAGTCGACCATTGCGGGGTCAACCTCAACGAACTCGGTCTTTTCACGACCCGTAACCTTCGGGTTGATAAAGCAGTTGTTTTCGTCCAGCGGCTCGTTCGCCTGCGCCACAATGTAGTGGTCCTCGGTATCGGCGGTCATGTACACCACCTCGTCGGTGACGTGGTGGGAAACGGTTCCGTCGGGGTTCGTGATATGCTCCACCTTGCGGTAGGGCGCTTCGATAAAGCCGTAATCCGAAATCTTTGCGTAGGTGGTCAGATAGGAAATCAGACCGATGTTCGGACCTTCTGGAGATTCAATCGGGCAGATACGTCCGTACTGCGTGTAGTGAACGTCACGGACATCGAAGGATGCACGGTCACGGGACAGACCGCCCGGACCCAGTGCGGACAGACGGCGCTTGTGGGAAAGCTCTGCCAGCGGGTTGTTCTGGTCCATGAACTGCGAGAGCTGGCTGGAGCCGAAGAACTCGCGGATGGCGGTGGTCACGGGACGGATGTTGATCAGCGCCTGCACGGTCAGCTTCTCGTTGTCCTGCGTGGTCATCCGCTCCTTGATGATCTTGTCCATACGAGTAAAGCCGATGCGGAGCTGGTT
Organism: Clostridiales bacterium UBA6330; assembly: GCA_002438075.1. Lineage (GTDB taxonomy): Bacteria > Bacillota > Clostridia > Oscillospirales > CAG-272 > UMGS1865. The sequence continues at coordinate 2,134 of DJSQ01000136.1, read as the reverse complement.
CTGGAGCTGTTCGCCCACCGAACGGATGCGGCGGTTGCCCAGATGGTCGATATCGTCCACGCTGCCCACATCGTGCATCAGGTCAATCAGGTAGCTGATTGAAGCGAAGATATCCGCGCAGGTCAGGTGCTTCGGGCAGAGGTCCGCAATTCTGCGGCGCGCCTCCTCCTTCAGTCCCTCCACGTCCTCGCCGAACTGCTCCTTCAGCTCGCAGAGCACGGGAATGCTTGCCTTCTCCCGCACGCCGCAATCGGTCAGGTCGTAGCCGAGGACATACTCGGGCTCCAGCGTGTTGTTGCCGATGACCTTCAGCTTATCGCCGTTGTCAAGGCGGATTGTAATCTCGTTCACGCCCGCGCGCTCGATGGCAAATGCGAGGTCGCGGTCGATGACATCGCCCTCGTTTGCAAGCACCTCACCGGTCAGGGGGCTGACAACGGTCTCACCCGCGCGGCGGTTGGCGATACGGCTGTGAATCGCCATTTTCTTGTTGTACTTATACCGACCCACGGCGGCAATGTCGTAGCGCTTGGGGTCGAAGAAATAGTTATGCAACAGGGTCTTTGCCGCCTCTTCAATCGGCGGTTCGCCCGGACGCAGCTTCTTGTAGATTTCCTTGATGGCTTCCACGCTGACGGTGGAACGGTTCGCGGCTGCCAGCTCCTCGCTCTCGTCGCGCTCGAAGGTCAGCGTCAGTCTGTCGTCCTCGCCGAACTTCTCGTAAATCTGCTCCCGCGTTTCCAGCGTCTCGCCGCTCTCGAAGGTGAGGGCGCGCAGGAACATGGTCAGCGGGACCTTTCTGGTCTTATCGATGCGGACCGCCATCACGCCGTTCGCATCGACCTCGTACTCCAGCCATGCGCCTCTGTACGGGATGACCGTGGTTGCGTAGGTCTTTTTACCCGCCTTGTCGATCTCCGAGGAATAGTACATTCCCGGGGAACGGATGATCTGGGAAACAATGACACGCTCCGCGCCGTTGATGACGAAGGTACCGGTTTCGGTCATCAGCGGGAAATCGCCCATGAAAATTTCGGCTTCCTTGACCTCGCCCGTCGTTTTGTTGGTCAGGCGGACCTTGACCCGCAGCGGCGCGGCATAGTTGACGTCTCTTTCCTTGCACTCCTCAACCGGATACTTCGGCTTGTCGGTGTCAAGGGAGTATTCGATGAATTCGATCACGAGGTTGCCGGAATAGTCGGTGATCGGCGAAACGTCCTGAAGGACCTCGCGCAGACCCTCGTCCAGAAACCACTTATACGATTTGGTCTGGATTTCGACCAGATTCGGAAGCGGATAGTCGAAGCGGGATCTGGCAAAGCTCTTTCTGACGTTCTGACCAAGCCTCTGCTCTTTTAATTCGATCATTGATTCCATCACTCCATTCAGATAATTGGGGGAACCCCGAGGAAAACGTGCGGGTCGACCGACAGCCGTCGGACCCGCCACCGCCCGCGCCGAAAACAGCCGATTCGGGAGCGCCGCTTTTGTGCAATTTGCTATGCCGATTTTTGTCGGCAAAATCGCGCAGGCGCATACTACAGGCGATTATAATGCAGTTTACTATTTTACCATCTTTTTTTCGATTTGTCAAGTCTTTCGGACGAATTTCCCCGAAAAAATTTTCTTCTTTCATCTAATAAGCGCAAAAAAAGCGCGGGCGGGCTGTCATTTTCGGGCTCAAGACCGGAAGAAAATTCCATTCCAAGAACAGCCTCCCTTTTGCTTTGGCAAAATCCACAAAGAAAAAAATTGCAAAAAACAGGATTTTTTTTGAAAAAGCTCTTGCAATTCGGAAAAAAATATGGTACAATATCAAGGTATATGGATGAAAACCGAGCGCACCCTCTCAGGCGCCGTTTTCAGGCATACCATTCCATTCCGCAAAAAGCGGAAAATACAGAGGGAGGTAAAGACTGATGCCGAATATCAAATCCGCAAAGAAAAGAGTCAAGGTAATCAAGGTCAAGACCCTGCAAAACAAAATGCACGCGACCGCACTGAAAACCGAGATCAAAAAGTTTGACGCGGCTGTAGCTTCCGGTGACAAGGAAGCGGCGCAGGCTGCGTACAAGGTAGCGGTGAAGAAAATCGATCAGGCAGCGGCTTACGGAATCATCCATAAGAACGCCGC
>DJSQ01000174.1:5304-9075 GCA_002438075.1 Clostridiales bacterium UBA6330 | reverse complement strand
CAGACAGAGTGCGATAGCCGCGCCATCAAAAGCCTACCTCCCGACAAATCCCAAAACTTCCCTGTGCGGCAACCGCCGTCCTAAAAACGAGAAAAACCTATACAAACCAACACGGCGGTTGCCGTGCAGGGAAGTTCGGGGAGAGTCAGGGAGGTTTGGAGGGTAGAGGACCCCCTCCGAAAGGGGGTCCTCTGCGCCTCCAAGGTCTTCCCCTCACTCCCCCCGTAGCACCAGCTCCCCGCCGAACGTCGAGCGGTAGAGGTCGCACATACGGTTTACGGGGAGACCCACAACGTTGAAGTAGTCGCCGCTGATTCCGCGAATGAAGGAGGACGCAAGACCCTGAATCGCGTAAGCACCCGCCTTGCCGAACGGCTCGCCGCTCGCAATGTAGGCGGCAATCTCAAGGTCGGTCAGCGGAGCAAATTCCACCAGCGTCACAGCGTGGGAAACCGCCTCCACACCATCCCGACAGAGCCAAATGCCGCTCACCACCTCGTGTTGCCTGCCCGAGAGTAGCGAAAGCATCCGATGCGCGTCGGCGGCATCCCGCGGCTTGCCGAGAATTTCGCCGCCGCAAAATACCGTCGTGTCGGAAGCAATCAACAGCTTCCCCGCCACGTCCTCGCCGCGCGCCGCCAAAAGGTCCCGCACCGCGCGTCCCTTCCGCGTGCTCAGCTCCTCCGAGAGCCGCGCAGGGTCGGTCTCCTCCGTCCGCTCGTCCGCGTCGGATACGACCACCTCGAATTCCAGCCCCAGATGCGCCAGAATCTCGCGCCTGCGCGGAGACCCCGACGCAAGAATGCAACGTTGCATGGGGACTTACTTCTTCGCCTTCAGCGCAACCGCCGCCTTTGCCTGCTCCGCAATGTGCGCCGCCGTCAGACCGTAGCGCTCGAGAAGCGCGGGGACCGTGCCCGAATGCCCGTAGGTGTCATTCATACCCACGCGCAGAACCGGAACGGGGCACCCCTCGGCAACCGTCTCCGCGACCGCGCCGCCGAGCCCGCCGATGATGTTGTGCTCCTCCGCCGTGACGATTGCGCCCGTTTCGCGCGCCGCCGCAAGCAGAATGTCGCGGTCAATCGGCTTGATGGTGTGAATGTTGATGACCCGCGCGCTGATGCCGTCCTTCGCAAGCAGCTCGCGCGCCTCCAGCGCCATGCCGACCATAATGCCCGTGGCAACCAGCGTCACGTCCGTGCCGTCCGCCAGCTTCACGCCCTTGCCCAGCTCAAACCGATAGTCGGGGCGGTCATTGATCACCGGCACCGCGAATCTGCCGAAGCGCAGATAGAACGGACCCTTCGTCTCCAGCGCGGTCTTGACCGCCGCGCGCGCTTCCACCGCATCGGACGGGACCACAACGGTCATGCCGGGGATGGTGCGCATGAGGGCGATGTCCTCGTTGCACTGGTGCGTTGCGCCGTCCTCGCCGACGGTAATGCCCGCGTGCGTTGCGCCGATTTTGACGTTGAGGTGCGGGTAACCGATGGAGTTGCGGACCTGCTCGAAGGCTCTGCCCGCCGCGAACATCGCAAAGGAGGAAGCAAACACGGTCTTGCCCGTGGTTGCAACGCCCGCCGCAACGCTCATCATGTTCCCCTCGGCAATGCCGCAGTCAAAGAACCGCTCGGGGTGCGCCTTCTTGAACTTGCAGGTCTTGGTTGCCTCCGCAAGGTCTGCGTCCATCACAATGTAGTCATATTGATCGGCGAACTCGACCAGCGCGTCGCCGTATGCTTCTCTGGTTGCAATTTTGTCTGCCATTTTCCTATCCCCCTTATTTCGTCAGCTCTGCCAGTGCCGCGGCGTACTGCTCGTCGTTCGGAGCCGTGCCGTGCCACTTGACTTGATTCTCCATAAAGGAGACGCCCCTGCCCTTGACCGTCTTTGCGATGATGGCGGTGGGCTTGCCCTTGACGGTCTTTGCCTCGTTGAACGCCTTTTCCAGCGCGTCGAAGTCGTGCCCATCAACCGTGATGACATGGAAGCCGAACGCTTCCAGCTTCTTGTCGTGCGGCGTGGGGTTCATGACCTCCGCAACGGGACCGTCAATCTGAAGTCCGTTCCAGTCCACAATCACGCAGAGGTTATCCAGCTTATAGTGCGCGGCGAACATACACGCCTCCCAGACCTGTCCCTCCTCGCTCTCGCCGTCACCGACAACGGTATAAACGCGGTAGCTCTTGCCCGCAATTTTCCCCGCGAGCGCCATGCCCGCCGCCGAGCTGATACCGAGCCCGAGCGAGCCCGCCGACATATCCACACCGGGGGTCAGGGTCATATCGGGATGCCCCTGCAAGCGGGAATCCAGCTTGCGCAGAGTGGTCAGCTCGGACACGGGGAAGTAGCCCCGATTTGCAAGCGCGGCGTAAAGCCCCGGGGCGCAGTGCCCTTTGGAGAGGACAAAGCGGTCGCGGTCCTCCCATGCGGGGTCCTCGGGCTTGATGTTCAGCTCGGAAAAGTACAGATACGCGAGGATGTCCGCGATGGAAAGGGACCCGCCGGGATGTCCCGATTTTGCGGCGTGGGTCTCCTCAATCACGCCGATGCGGATGTTTCTTGCCGCGTTTTCAAGCAAAGCTCTTTGAGATGCTTCCATTTCAGTCCTCCGAAAAATAAAGTTACCCCTTTATTATAAAGCAAACGGGCGGAAATGTCAAGTGCTTCTGCGTTTTTTCGCCCCTTTGCGCCGAAAAAGTATTGACACGCCCGCGCGGTTGTGGTAAAATAGAAAGCGAAAATCCCACAGCAAGGAACGGTAAAAAAGAATGGTAACAGACAGTCTGGAAAATCTGGAGCACTATGCGTCGCTTCACCCCCGCTTTCCCCGCGCGTTTGCGTATCTGCGCGCGCTTCTCGCCTCGGATGCGCCCGACGGCAAGCACGTTCTCGCGGGCACGGACACGCCCGAGGAGATTTTTGTGAACATCTGCACGGTGGATGCGGGACCGCACGAGACTGCGGTTGCGGAAAGCCACGAAAAATACATTGACGTACAGGTCATTCTCTCGGGTGACGAGCTGATGTTCTCGCCCGCCTTCGTGCCGCCCGTAACCGAGGAGAGTGCTGAAAAGGACTACCGTCTATACGCGCCCGTAGCGCTTAACGATTGCACCCGTCTCTGCGTTTCGGCAGCCCATTTCGCCATTTTCTTCCCCGCCGAGCTTCACGCCCCCTGTCACGCGCTCTCCCCTTCCCGCATCCGCAAGGCAATTGTGAAGGTTCTGGGGTGAGGGTGGGGAAGGGGAAGACCTTGGAGGCGCAGGACCCCCTCTTTCGGAGAGGGGGTCCTACCCTCCAAACCTCCCTGACCTCCCGAGAACTTCCCCCAAGAGCACCCATCCTTACATGGCAAAAATTTGATTCGCTTTGTTTGGGGCGGGTGCTCTTGGGGGAAGTTTTTGTCGGATTGGGAGGTGCGTACTCTTTGAATGGTGCGGCTTCGCACCCGATTTGCGGGTGGGTAGCTTTTGGTGAAAAGGTGAAAAAAGAAAAAACGGGGAAAATACAAGAAAGGACTTGACATTTTCTCCGTTTTGGGGTATAATAAAGAGGCAAGGATGCGTTGACGGCTGTCAGCGCCCTCCTCGGCAAAATAACCGCCCCCTACGCTGTGGTAAGGGTGAGAGGGCGGTTATTTCTTTTTGTTTCGCTTGAGGTAAGTCAAAACAGAACAGGTTGCAGAGACGACTCTGCAAACCAAAACGACAACCTGAGAAATCAGGTTGAAGGTATCCATCATGCTACCACCTCCCTCCGTTGTAA
>DJSQ01000174.1:1932-5203 GCA_002438075.1 Clostridiales bacterium UBA6330 | reverse complement strand
TTCGCTCTCTCCGTCGTGTCCGAATGGTCACTCTCGGGAGGGAGCCGACTGCCGCCAACTTGAGGGGAAATTTCCCCTTGCATCCTTGACAGACGCGCTTGCGCTTGTCTGCGTATTATATTATACACCGCTTGACCGCATTTGTCAAGCGGTGGTTTTTACTTTTGGTGAAACAACTTGCTGGCTGCCATTTGATACCTTAGTGCCGAGATTCCGCCTGCCGGTGCCCGTGTGAGGTATAATATAAGTTAGTCAATAAGTAACATCCCTATGGTAAGCGGAGATTTATCCCCCCTCATCAGTCGCTTGACGCGACAGCTCCCCCCGAGGGGAAGCCTTCTTTACGTTGTGCGAACATAGTTAATACAACTTCACGTTGTAAGTAAATATTCCATGTAGTGAGTAGTGAGTGGTAAGTGGTAAGTAGCAAGTAGTAAGAGTAAGCAGTAAATAAAACTACGCATCAAATTTTCATTCGTTTGCCCTGTTGTGTAGTGCGAAAGGAATCTTGCAAAAAGGCTTCCCCTCGGGGGGGAAGCTGTCGCGGGTAGCGACTGATGAGGGGGGATAAATCTCCACCCACGCAACGCATACGGGACCTTACGCGTCCCACTCGCAAAAAGAGCGCGATAGCCGCACTCTGCAAAAAATCCCCACCTCCCCAAACGACAAAAACTTCCCCGCAAGCCCCCCCGCCACCACAAGAAGCGAAACAAATCTTCGCTCGCGTAATGGCGGGGGTCTTGTGGGGAAGTTCTCGGGAGGTCAGGGAGGTTTGGAGGGTAGGACCCCCTCTCCGAAAGAGGGGGTCCTGCGCCTCCAAGGTCTTCCCCACCCTTCCCGACATCTTTTCTCCAAAAAAATTTGCAGAAGGGCTTGTAAAAAGGGCGGGTTTATGATAAAATATAAGAAGATTTCGGAAAGAGGGTGGAAGGAATGCAGACGGACCTGTTTGGGAATAAGAGACAGAAGGTAAACCTGCATATGCATACAACGCGGTCGGACGGGGCGCACTCGCCCGCAACCGCTCTGCGGATATACCGCAACGAGGGCTACGACGCGGTGGCACTCACCGACCATTGGCGGTTCGGCGAGGGCGGAACCGACGAGGGAATGACCGTTTTGTCGGGCGCGGAATATAACCTCGCGGGCAGCACGGGCAAGAACGGCGTGTTCCATATCCTCTCCATCGGCGCCGAGCGGGAGCCGGAAATCATTGGGGATGACGATACTGCCGACCCGCAACAGGTCATTGACGCGATTCATGCCGCAGGCGGGCTCGCAATTCTCGCGCACCCCGCGTGGTCGCTCAATACCCCCGAGCAGATTATGCGCCTGCACGGGTTTGACGCAACCGAAATTTACAATTCGGTCTCGGGCGTGCATGAGTCCAGACGACCCGATTCCTCCATCATCGTTGACCAGCTCGGCGCGCGCGGGCTCTTCCTGCCGCTTGTTGCCGATGACGATACCCACTATTACGACTCCGACCGTTGCTTTGCGTGGATTATGGTCAAGGCGGAGGACGCTTCGCGCGAAAGCCTGCTTCCCGCCATCCGCCGCGGCGATTTCTATGCCACCGAGGGTCCCGAGGTCCATATCCGCGTGGAGGGCAATGAGGCAATTATCACCTGCTCGCCCTGCCGCGAGGTCGCGGTCTTTTCGGACGCGGTGTGGGTCGATAAGCGCATGATTGAAGGTGAGGACCTGCGCGAGGTCCGCGTTCCCGTTGTGAAGTACGAGCACTTCGTCCGCGCGCGGGTCACCGACAAGGACGGGCGGCAGGCATGGACCAACTGCATCCAACTCCCCAGATAAGATAAAGGATTGATTGAACCTATGAAGATTGGATTTGTTTCGCTCGGATGTCCCAAAAATCAGCTGGACACCGAGGTCATGCTCCACGAGGTCATGGAGGCGGGCTATGAAATCACGCCCGAGGACATTGACGCGGATGTGATTATCGTCAACACCTGCGCGTTTATCGAGAGCGCAAAGAAGGAAGCCATCGACAACATTCTTGACGTTGCGTGGCTGAAGAAGAACCGCCACCTCAAGGCAATTATCGTCACGGGGTGCCTTGCGGAGCGCTACGGGAAGGAAATCTTCACCGAGCTGCCCGAGGTGGACGCGGTGCTGGGCGTTGGGAGCATTCACCACATCGTTGACGCAATCAAGGCGGTGACGGCGAAGGTGAAGAAGGGCGAGGAGCGCCCGAAGTACTACGCGCACGATGACCGCGATTCGGTGGCGCTGGGCGGCGACCGCGTGCTGACCACCCCCGACTATTCCGCCTACCTCAAAATTGCGGAGGGGTGCGACAACCGTTGCTCCTATTGCGCAATCCCCTACATCCGCGGCAAATTCCGCAGTCGCCCGATGGAGGATTTGGTCGCCGAGGCAAAGCAGATGGAAGCGCTCGGAGTCAAGGAGCTGACCGTCATCGCGCAGGACATCACGCGCTACGGCAAGGACCTTTACGGCGAGTATAAGCTGGCGGAGCTGTTGCGGCGAATCACCAGCGAGACAAGCATTCCGTGGATTCGTCTGCTCTATTGCTACCCCGATAAAATCACCGATGAGCTGATTGCGGAAATCCGCGACAACCCGCGCGTGCTGAAATACATCGACCTGCCGCTCCAGCACATCAGTGACCCTGTCCTGAAGCGCATGAACCGCCACGGGGACAGCGCCATGATTCGTGAGGTGCTTGCCAAGCTGCGGCGGGAGATTCCCGATATCATCATCCGTACCACCTTTATTGTCGGCTTCCCCGGGGAAACCGATGCGGATTTCGAGGCGCTTTGTAAGTTTGCAAAGGAGGAGAAATTCGACCACGCAGGCGCGTTTACCTACTCCCGCGAGGAGGGAACCCCCGCCTACGACTTCCCCGACCAGATTGACGAGCAGGTGAAGCAGGACCGCTTGGATATCTTTATGCGTCAGCAGATGGAAATCAATGGGGAGCTGAACCGCGAAAAGCTGGGGAAGGTCATCACCGTCCTTTGCGAGGGCTACGATACGGTTGCTTCGGTCCATTACGGCAGAAGCGCGGCGGATTCGCCCGAGATTGACGGAAAGGTCTATTTCAAATCCTCCATGCGCGTTGCTCCCGGAACATTCGTGAACGTCAAAATCAATGACGTGGTGGATTACGACCTCTACGGAGATCGGCTCTGACGGGAGATAAAGGACGGTACAAGTCTACAATGCAGAACACCGTGAGCGTTTATTGTGGATTATACCGTTCCCCTCATCCGTCGCCTGCGGC
>DJSQ01000174.1:1568-1858 GCA_002438075.1 Clostridiales bacterium UBA6330 | reverse complement strand
CTCGAAGGGGAAGGCTATTGTACAGACTTTTTTCGTTTTCCTTTTGAAATATTGGTTCAGAACGCCTGAAGCACTTTTTAGAGACTTGCAGAACTTTTGTAAGCCTTCCCCTTCGAGGGGGAAGGTGGCGCCGCAGGCGACGGATGAGGGCGTTTTGTCAGCAACCAACATCCCTACCGTTTCTATCCGGCAGCGGGAGCAGCCGAAATAGCAGCACGAAATCCGGCTATACCAAAATCTGTACAATGTAACGACAGACACATAAATCCAATTGGTTCAAGGTCTTGAAG
>DJSQ01000174.1:0-1511 GCA_002438075.1 Clostridiales bacterium UBA6330 | reverse complement strand
CTTAGGGGACTTCTCCTTAAGAAGTCCCCTAAGTGGGGCTTGGGGCAAAGCCCCAAGGTCTTTTCCCTTAGCGAGGATAAAACAATGAAAAGTGCAGTGAAGGACCTGACACAGGGGAACCCGATGAAGCTGATTCTCGGCTTCGCAGTTCCTATGCTGCTTGGGTTGCTGTTTCAGCAGTTTTACAGCATGGTGGACGCCATCGTCGTCGGCAAATGGATTGGCGTGGGCGCGCTCGCATCGGTCGGCGCAACCTCTTCGGTCAACTTCATGATCAACGGATTCTGTACAGGCATCTGTACAGGCTTCGCTATCCCCGTCGCGCAACGGTTCGGCGCGGGCGATATGAAAGCCATGCGTAAATTCGTGGCAAATATCGTCTGGACCGCCGCGGTCATCGGCAGCGTCCTCACTGTGGTCGTCTGCCTGCTCTGCCATAATATCCTCGTCTGGATGCGGACCCCTGCCGATATCATCGACGGCTCCTATCGTTATATCTTCTGGATTTTCCTCGGCATCCCCGTCACCATCCTCTATAACCTCGTCGCGGGTATCATCCGCGCACTGGGAGACAGCACAACCCCCGTTGTGTTCCTCATCCTCGCCGCACTCCTCAATATCGTGCTCGATATCGTGTCGGTGGTCATCATCGGAACCGGCGTGGAGGGACCCGCTATCGCAACCGTGATTTCGCAGGCGGTCTCGGGTCTGCTTTGCCTCATCTATATGAAAAAGAAATTCGCCATCCTGCATATGGAGAAGGGTGACCTGAAGCCTGACTTCCGCTACATCGGTACCCTGCTTTCCTCGGGCGTTCCGATGGGTCTGCAATACTCCATTACCGCAATCGGCAGTGTGATTTTGCAAGCGTCGGTCAATGAGCTCGGCTCTGCCGCAGTCGCATCCGTGACCGCAGGCGGAAAGGTCAACCTGTTCTTCACCTGCCCCTTTGACGCGCTGGGCGGAACCATGGCAACATGGGCGGGACAGAACGTTGGCGCGGGGAAGCCCGAACGGGTCCATAAGGGACTGATGAGTGCCCTGCTGCTCGGCGCGGTCTATGCGGTGGTTGCCTGCGCATTCCTCTCCTTCTTCGGAAAGAACGTGGCGCTCCTCTTCCTCGATTCGCAGGAGGCGGAAATTCTCGCCAACGCGCAAACCTTCCTGCGTGTCAACAGCGCGGCGTACCTGCTCCTTCTGTGCGTCAACGTGTTCCGCTTCTGCATTCAGGGCATGGGGTACAGCCTCTTTGCCATCCTCGCGGGCGTGTTTGAAATGGTGGCAAGGAGCGTCATGGGCTTCGGGCTGGTACCGAAATTCGGATTCCTCGCCGTCTGCTTCGCCAGCCCCCTCGCGTGGCTTATGGCGGATTTGTTCCTGATTCCCGCGTATGTGCTCTGCCTGCGCAGGGTGAAAAAGCGGGTGCAACAGTTCCGCGGGGCGGAGAAGGGGAGGCAATGAGATACTGTTGATGTGCCCGTATCATGCCCTGCACGAGTGCCGAGATCCCG
>DJSQ01000244.1 GCA_002438075.1 Clostridiales bacterium UBA6330 | reverse complement strand
GGGGAAGTTCGGGGTAGGTCAGGGAGGTTTGGAGGGTAGGGAGACCCCTCCGAAAGGGGTCTCCCTGCGCCTCCAAGGTCTTCCTTGCCCCACCTCACTGCGCAGCTTCTACAATCGCGGTGAATTTTTCGGGAACGAGGGACGCGCCGCCGATTAAGCCGCCGTCTACGTTGGACTTGGAGAGCAGCTCCGCCGCGTTCTTCTCGTTCATCGAGCCGCCGTACTGAATCGTCACGGTTTCCGCAACCTCGGCACCGTACAGCTTCGCCAACGTCGCGCGAATCACGCCGCAGGTCTCGTCCGCCTGCTCGGGTGTCGCCGTCAAGCCCGTGCCGATTGCCCAGACAGGCTCGTATGCAATGATGACCCGCTTCAGCTCCTCTGCCGTCACGTCCTTCAGGTCCAGCTTCGTCTGCATCGCAACCACCTCGTCGGTGATGCCGTTCAGACGCTGGTCCTTCACCTCGCCGAGGCAAAGAATGACCTTCATTCCCGCCGCCAGCGCCGCCTTCGTCCGCAGATTCACCGTCTCGTCGGTCTCACCAAAGTACTGCCGACGCTCCGAGTGACCGATGATGACATACTCCACACCGCAAGCCGTCAGCATCTTTGCACTGACCTCGCCCGTGTACGCACCCTTTTCGGCAAAGTGTACGTTCTCCGCACCGATGTGAATATTCGAGCCCTTCGCCGCCTCCTGCGCCGCCGCAATGGTCACATAGGGCGCGCAGAACACGATGTCGCAGTTGTCCTTGCCCGCAACCATCGGCTTGACCGCTTCAATGAAAGCCTTCGCTTCCGCCGGCGTGAAATTCATCTTCCAGTTTCCGGCAATTACCGTTCTTCTCTTGGTAGGATTCATGATATCTCCTCTTTTCTCCGACCGCTCAGTCCTTGTCCATCAGGCAGGCAATGCCGGGCAGCTCCAGACCCTCGAGGAACTCCAGCGAAGCGCCGCCGCCCGTGGAGATGTGGGTCATCTTGTCCGCAAAGCCGAGACGCTCAACCGCCTCCGCAGAGTCGCCGCCGCCGATAATCGAGACCGCGCCCGAGTTCGCAACCGCCTCGGCAATCGCCTCGGTGCCCGCCGCAAAATTCTTCCATTCGGAAACGCCCATCGGTCCGTTCCAGACCACCGTGCCCGCGCCGATAATCGACTTGGAGAACAGCTCGCGGGTCTTTTCGCCGATGTCAAGTCCCATCCAGCCGTCGGGAATCGCATCGGAGTAAATCGTCATGTGGGTCGTGTTCTCGTCGTACTCTCTGCCGATGACGTTGTCAACGGGGAGCAGGAAGTTCACGCCCTTCGCTCTTGCCTTTGCCATCATATCCTTTGCAAGCTCAATCTTATCGGTCTCGCAGAGCGAGGTTCCAACGCGGTTGCCCATTGCCGCAAAGAAGGTGTACGCCATACCGCCGCCGATAATCAGCGTGTCGCACTTCTCAATCAGGTTGTTGATGACACCGATCTTGTCCGAAACCTTTGCGCCGCCGAGGATGGCAACGAACGGACGCGCGGGGTCGGCAAGCGCCTTGCCCATCACGCCGATTTCCTTCTGAATCAGGTAGCCGCAGACAGCGGGCAGATAATCCGCAATGCCCGCAGTGGAGGCGTGCGCACGGTGCGCGGTTCCGAAGGCGTCGTTGACGAACAGACCGCCCTCACCCGCGAGGTCGGCAAGCGCCTTTGCAAAGGTGGGGTCGTTCTTGGTCTCGCGCGCGTCAAAACGGACGTTCTCCAGCAGAACGCAGGTGCCGTTCTCCATCGCCGCAATCTTCGCCTTCGCGTCGTCACCGATGATATCGGTTGCAAACGCGACCTTGCCGCCGAGGTCCCGGTTCAGGCGGTCGGCAACGGGCTTCAGGGAGAACTTCTTGGGGTCGTTCTTCAGCGCCTTTTCCTTCAGCTCGGCTTCTGCCGCCGCGCGCTCACCCTCGGGGAGCGCCGCAACCTTTGCCTGCTCCTTCTTGTCAAGCTTGAAGTTCGGGGTAAAGATGCTGTGCGGCTTGCCCATATGGGAAGCAAGGATGACCTTTGCGCCCTTGCCCATCAGGTATTTGATGGTGGGGAGTGCGCCCACAATGCGCTTGTCGGAGGTGATAACGCCGTCCTTCATCGGGACGTTAAAGTCACAGCGGACGAAAACCTTCTGCCCCGCCTTGATCTCCACATCCTCAATTGATTTCTTGTTGTAAGTCATAATTTTCTTCCTTTCAGAAAAATTAGTTTACCGACTAATAATATACCATACTTTTCCGATTTAATCAAGAGCTTTTGTGAAAAAAATATCGCACGAAACGAAAAAACAGCGGGGAATGCGCAAAAACGCAGTCCCCGCCCGTTTGTTACGGCTTGATTTCAAAGCGCTCCAAGGTGCGCAGGAATGCCGCCGCATCGTCCGCGCTCGCGTTCCACGGTCCCGCAAAGCGCGTATCGCCGAGAATGCCGTAGCAAACCGCCGAGGTTGCCCCCGCGCGGACCGCTCCGTCCTGCCCGAGCCCCGCAACCGCATTTCCCGACAGCGCCATATCGTTCCCATCAATGATTTTCACCGCTTCCACCTTGCCAGTCCACGCGCGGTCGCGGGAAAGGAAGGCTTCCATGCTGTCCTCGGTTTGCAGAACCAGCATCACATACCCGCGCGCCTCCCCGTCTCCCGCTTGGCAAAGCGCCACCAGTCGGCGGCTTTCCGCCGTGAAACGGTAAACCACCGTGCCGCCCGCGAGGTCGGATATCTCCAGCTCCAGCTGTGCCCCAACCAATTCCTGCGGCGCTTGCTTCAGCTGTGCAACAGGGGTCCGCTCGCCCGGGGCAAGCACCTCCGTTGACACCTCGGCGGCGGGGGACGCATCCCGCAAAATGCGGCTGACCAGCGCCCCGACCGCTTCGGTCACAGGCTCCGCAGAGGGCTCCCGTCCTGCCCCCGCGTCAACCGTTGTCTCCCCCGCACCTGCGCGGTCCTGCGGAATGCTCCGACAACCGCACAGGGTAGCCGAAAGCAACAACGCCCCCGCCGCAAACCATACGACCCGTTTTTTCATGCTCCTGCCCTCCGTTTCATTTTTTGGAATTTTCTCTGCTTTTATTGTAGCATATCGGAAAGGGAAAGTCAAGCGTTTTTTCAAAGACCGTACAATATTTATAACAGAAGGACGCAGTGGTCCGTCAAGCAGTCCCCTACTCCGCTCATTCGACCGTCACCGTTCCCGCCGCACGGAGGGCGGGCAGGGATTGTCCGTGGTAAACGCCGCCGAAATCCCATGTGGCGGAAACGGGAAGCGGCGCGTCCGAGACCGAAGCCAGCGGCACGGAAAATTCGCAGACCGCAAGCCGCGTGACCGTCTGCTCGGAGCCGCCCGCATAGAGCGCGGGGGTTGAAAAGCTCTGTCTTTCGTTGCCGAGCGACACGGAACCGCCGTTCCGCGCGCTGACCTGTAGGCTGTAGTGCGAGAGCGAGACGGTGACCGTCACCTTCGCCGTTTTGTAATCGACCGAGGTCAGCTCCCAATCCAGCAGGAGCACCAGATAGCGGCTTTCCTCGGACCGCGCCGAGCCGCCCGAGCGAAGGAGAATGGGCGCGCCGCCCGAATCGGTCCCAATGCTGTGTCCACTCCCTGCGGAGACGGCAGAGCAGTCGGGCAAACGGTCGCGGCGCACGCAGGCTGCAAGCGGGAGAAGCCATACGCAAACGGAAAGCAAAGCAAGCAAACGGTATTTCATGGGAGCCTCCGAAAAATTTTTACAGGGCAGGAATATTATACACCGCCGCACCGCGATTGTCAAGCGTTGGGCGATATTTCCCCCAAAATATCCTCCCATTGCCCGATAATTGCGTTTTTTCGGTCTATAATGCCCCTGTTTCGCAAGATTCTTCCTGTTATTTCCATAAAAATCCCTTTTCTCGCTCGTCTCCCGTGTGCGGCGGGACCGTGACGGCTGAATCACAAAAAAAGACGGACCCTGCTTGGCGGTCCGTCCTTTGCTCCTCTCCCCTCTTTCCACAGAAATGGCTTTTTCCGAAACATCCATCTCTTTTTCCGAAAAAGGGATTGCTTTTCGCTCTCCGATATGGTATAATATGCCTACCGAAAAATTCCAAAACGGAGGATACCATGGATACCCTGCATTTTGACCTCTCCCACCCGCTCGGGGACTTCAAGCCTTTGAATGCGGTCAACAACGGACCCATCCACAAGCGCCACGCGAGCGACCAATACATCGACAATCTGGAAACCTATCGCGCCGCGAAGATTCCGTTCGCACGAAACCATGACGCATCGTTTGATGCTCGGTACGGCGGTTCGTTCACGGTTGACATCGCCGCGATTTTCCCGAATTTCGACGCGGATGTCAACGCTCCCGCGTCCTACGATTTCGCCTGCACCGACGAATACATTGCGGTGACGTTGGAGGCGGGGACCGAGACCTTCTACCGTCTCGGACAGCGAATCGAGCACGAAATCCGCAAGCACAACACCCTGCCGCCAAAGGATTTTCACAAGTGGGCGCAGATTTGCGAGCACATCATCCGCCACTACAACGAGGGCTGGGCGGACGGCTACCATCACAACATCCGCTACTGGGAAATCTGGAACGAACCCGACCTTGACCTCGACGATTCTACAAACAAGCGGACATGGGGCGGGACGAAGGCGCAGTTCTTCGAGCTTTACGAAATCACCGCGAAGCATCTGAAGTCCTGCTTCCCGAACCTGATGATTGGCGGTCCCGCTTTGGCGCACAATCGGGAATGGGCAGAGGATTTTCTGGCGCTTGCGGAGGAGAAGCATCTGCCGCTTGACTTCTTTTCATGGCACGTTTACGGCACGACGCCCGAGAAAATCATGGACCGTGCGGCGCGCTTCCGCGAGATGCTCGACCGCCACGGGTTCACGTCAACGCAGAGCATTCTGAACGAATGGAACTACATACGCAACTGGGACTCGGAATACGTTTACTCCATTCATCAGGTTCTGCGTTTGAAGGGTGCTTCCTTCACGCTCGCCTGTATGTGCGAGGCGCAGAAGTCATCGATTGACATGCTGATGTACTACGATGCGCGTCCGTGTGCATTGAACGGTATTTTTGCGCCCTACACGCTGGAGCCGCTGAAGGGCTACTATCCGTTCCTTTGGTACGGGATGCTTTACGGCAGGCGCGAAATTCGGACCACAAACACGGCGGAGCACATCTATTCGCTTTGCGGCATAGATGAAAACGGCAAGACGCTAACGCTTCTGACGCACTATGACGATGACGACGCGGCATCGGAGCGTTCGGTAACGCTCGATTTCGGGAAACAGTCGGTTTACGAGGTTTACCTACTCGACAACGCGCACGATGGCGTTCTCCTTTGCGAGACGGACAAGCCTGTATTCACGCTGCCCGTTCACACCTGTTTGCTGGTACGGGAAAAATAAGACCTTGGGGCTTTGCCCCAAGCCCCACTTAGGGGACTTCTTAAGGAGAAGTCCCCTAAG
>DJSQ01000113.1 GCA_002438075.1 Clostridiales bacterium UBA6330 | reverse complement strand
ATGTACTGCTGTCAGCTTGAATTCCTTGCTGTATTCCCGTCGCACTCCTTTCGGCATTTTCCTCTCTCCTTTCCTGTCATTTTGTCATTTCATTTCTTTCCAACTTTATGATACCACATTCAAACGCCCGAAATGACGTTTACCCGTCTGCTTTGGGAGGATATTCTGACCTCAAGCACAACGCCCTCCAACCTCCCCGGCATCGGCTTTGCCGATGACCCCTACGGAGAAGGCGATTTCTGATGCTCTATGGCAACACCGTGCACCGACCTCGGACGCGCGGTGTTGCCGCAACGCATTTACCCGAAAAAGGAGAGAACCATGAAACATACTGTTCGTTTGCTCGCGCTCCTGCTGTGCGGCATTCTGCTGCTCGGACTTTGCGCGTGCGGCAAAAAGGACCCGCAGACGCCCGACACAACCGAAGGCGGGAGTGTGACCGATGCGCCCAACAGCGAGGAGACCACACAGGGCGAGGAAAAGCCGAGCGTGCCCTCGGACCTGAAATTTGATAACGCCGAGTTCCGCATTCTGGCGCGGAACGAATCCGACTATTACAACACCGAACTGTACATGAAGGCAGAGGACGCCAAGTCCGAGGTCGACAACGCGGTTTACAGCCGCTACAAGTTCATTGAGGAAACGCTCGGTGTGACCTTCAAAATGGAGACCACAACCGAGAGCGGTATCAACAACTGGATGAACGTCAAGTCCACGGTTTCGGGCAAAGATGATACCTATCATCTGATTGCCCAGCACGGCAGAACCAGCGTCAACTATGCAATCAACGGGCTGGTCGGTGACTGGACGCAGCTGACCTATACCGATCTCGGTGCTTCTTGGTGGAGTCAGGACGCGCTGAAGCAGTGGAGAACCCCCGCAGGCAGCGTTTACATGATGGACGGTGACATGAGCTATCTGTCGGTCGGACAGGCTGTGGGAATGTTCTTCAACAAGACGGTGCTCGACAGCTCCGGTTTGGAGTACCCCTATCAGTTGGTTGACGACGGTGAGTGGACCTATGAGAATTTTGAAAGCTATGTAAAACAGCTGAACCGCGATCTTGACGGTGACAATACAGGCAACATCAAGACCGATAAAACGGGCTATGCTACGCACGTCTGGAGAGGACCGATGAACGTTGTCTATTCGACAGGTGCCAGATGGCTGACGGTTGGTGAGGATGAGATCACAGTTGTGGGAAAGAACGACCACAATCTGACCGATGCATTCGACGACTATTTTTCCTTCCTTGCAAGTGATGCGATTGTTGTTGACAACTACGGAGATGCGCAGGCGGCATTTGTTGCCAACCGCGTTGCCTTCTACGATGAAATCACGCTCCGTGCCGCCGATATCAAGCGGGAGACGCGCGATTTCGGATTGGTTCCGATGCCGAAGTACAAGACGGACGTAGATAAAAACTACACCTTCGTCAATGCGGCAACCAATGTCTTTACGATCCCGAAGGTTGTGTTCAACAACGCGGAAAGCAAGGATATGACCTCTGCGGTTCTGGAGTATCTCGGTTACTACGGACAGAAGGACGTTCTGCCGACATACTACAATGAAATGCTGACCTACGGTTCCATGTCGGACAGCAAGTCCATCCGCATG
Organism: Clostridiales bacterium UBA6330; assembly: GCA_002438075.1. GTDB lineage: Bacteria > Bacillota > Clostridia > Oscillospirales > CAG-272 > UMGS1865. The sequence goes on along the minus strand of DJSQ01000113.1, from coordinate 5,386 downwards.
ATGGGCATTATCCGCGATTCCGTGACCTTTGATCTGGGTTACTATCTGGTCAACACAAGCTCAAAAGTTGGACAGTTCTGCGACATTGGAAACACCATTGCAAACAGCATTATGAACGGACAGGGCACGGACAGAGAGTTTACCACGCTGTATGATCAGCGGGTTTCTACTTTGACCTCTGTCCTCAGGGATTGGAACAATCTGCAATAATGCAACGCAGGGACAGGGACCGACAGGGTTCTCTGTCCCTTTGCGGCTAACCCAAAGGAGAGTTATATGCAACGAAACAAACGAATTCCCCTCTGCCTTGCGCTTTGCGCCGCGCTGCTGCTGACCCTGCTTGCCTCCTGCGGCGGGAAGAGCAACCCGACCGGAACCGGCACCGACGTGCCGCGCACAACGACTGAGGCAACGGGAAAGGAGACCGAAACCGATGCGCCCGAGCCTGCCGCAGGCATTGCCATTGCCGCAAACGGCGAGGTGAAGTACCGCATGGTGTACCCCGACGATTCGGGGGCGATGTTCCAAGCCCTCGGGGATGAGCTTGCCGATCTGGTGAAAACGCTGGTCGGCACCCGCCCCGCCGTTCAGCGGGAGAGCATCGCAGAGCGCTCCGAGCGCCCGTCGGTCTACATCGGCTTTTGCCGTGCCACCGAGCGCGCAGGATTGATCGACGGCGTGCCCTACAACGGCTACCGCATGGCGGAAAAGGACGGCAATCTCTATCTGGTGGCATCCGTGAGCGATGCGCTGACTGCGGCGGGCAACCGTTTCAAGCGGCTTCTGCGCGCGGGCGCAAAGGACGGGAGTATCACCGTTACCGTGGAGGCGCAGAGCTACACCGTTTCCTCCAAAGCGGAGAAAATCCCCGCGCTGGACGCGGCGCTGACGGTTTACGGCTACGACACGGGCGAGGAGTCCTATCAGATGGTATTCCCGAACGCGCAGCGGTCGGATTTTGACGCATACTGCGCCCTGCTGACCGAAAAGGGCTACACCCTGCGCGAACAGCGGAGCGTGCAGGGCTTGGACTATGCCGCCTACGGGAAGGACGCGGATATGCTCTTTGTCACGCTCTCCTGCGGCGAATTGCGCGTGCAGTACGACCCGCTTTCGGCTTGCTGGACCGACAGCACCCCTGCCGCGAAGGTCTGCGAGACCACTGGCTACCTGATGGGTGTTTGGGGCGGCGGAGACTACGAGAACGGCATGGCGATGTTCTATCTGCTCTCGGACGGGACCTTTCTGGTCTTTGACGGCGGGCACAATTCCTCGGATGCCGACAACCTCTATGGGCATCTGCGGGACATTGCAACCGAAAACGGCATTGCCGAGGTGCGCATTTCGGCATGGGTCGTGACGCATTTCCACGGCGACCATGTGGGTGCATTCGAGCCGTTTGTGGCGAAGTATTCCGATTACGTGACCATCGACCGCGCGGTGTTCGGCGTAACCTCCTCGGAGCAGGGGACCGCCGCAACGAACGGAAATTCGTTGGTTTCCACCGCGCAGGCGGCAATGCAACGCTACCAGCCGAACGCGGCGGTGGTGCGCCTGCACACGGGGCAACAGCTGACCCTCGGCGATATGACGTTGGAGGTGCTCTACACGGCATCCGACCTTGCCATTGGCAGTTTGAACGATTACAACGACGCAAGCATGGTGATGCGGCTGACCGTGAACGGGAAAACCGTCCTGATGACGGGCGATGCCGCGACCGCAACGTGGAATCTGCTGGCGAAGAAGTATGGGAGTTACCTGAAATCCGATTTCTTGCAGGTCCCGCACCACGGAGCCAAGGGCGGCGGAACGGTGGAGGCGTACCGCCTGATTGCCCCCGATGAGCTGTTCTGGCCCGCAGGCGAGAACCTGTTCCAATATGTGCGCTACACCGAGAACATCGAGCCGTGCAAGTATCTGACCGATACGGTAACAGCCGAAAAAATTCACTTGGCGGGAGTGAACGGAAGGCTGACGTCCTTCCGCTTCCGTTAAGGCACCACCGCGCAATTCCGATGGTGCAATTGCGCAGTGTACAAAGAGCGTGTCGAGGCTTAACCTCGGCACGCTCTTTATGATTCCGCGAGATTGATGAACTCCGCGCCGCCGCTCAGGGCTTGCAGAACGGTGTAGGCCGTCCCGCCCGCGTGGGTATGGCTATCGGTCAGATACCCGATGCAGACCGCCGCATTCTCCACCAGCTTGCGGTTCCGCAGCTGCAACACGCCCGTAAAATAGCTCCCGCTGACATAGCGCACCTCGTCCGCCTGCGCGCGAATTTCCTCGTATACCGCCACGTCCTGCGCCTGCCAACGGTCGGGCTGGCTCGGGCAGGGGAGCACCAGCTCCAAGCGGATGGAGGGGTACTGCTCGCGCAATTCCAGAACGGTCTGCGCCGCCATGGTGTCAAACCCGAGCGCGCCGCCCGCGCGGAAATGCGTTGCTCCCGCTTCAATCTGGCGTAAAATTTCCTGCCGCAACCGCCGCTTCAGCGCCGCGTGCTCGGTTTGCGGAATTACCCTGTGACCCGTAAAGCATACAATCCTGTCGTTCTCCACTGTTTTGTCCGTCCCTTTCCAATTCTGCCTTTATTATACCACATTTCCCCCAAAATTGGAAGCCCCTCGGCGAAAAGAATTGCTTCCGCGCGGCAAAAAAATCGCACGACAAAAAAGTCTTGAAATCTGTAAAATTCTTCCAATACAGACCGACCGCTCGTGCGGACCCGACACCGTTTGACGAAACAGGCGAAAAAGCGCGGCATTCCGACCAAATTCTATCGGCTTCTTCCGACTTGTTTTTTGCAGGAAATGGTATAAAATGGTAGACGTACAAAAACGCACGGCGGAAAACGCCGCTGTGACGGGAGAATCGGGGAACCGGAGAAGGGAAGGACATTGAAAATGCAGGAAAACACAAAACCGAAGCGGGTCAGCCGTCTGACCGAACGATTGGGGGAGAAGGACCCCGCAGGAAGCCGCCGCAGGCTGATTTGGCTCGGCAAACAGCTGATGCTTGGCGCAATCGCATATCTGATGGGGCTGGGGCGGCTCGCGTTTGACACCCGACCGTTCGGCATTGCCCTGCTTTGCGCCTCGGGCGGGCAGGTGACCGGCATTCTCGGCGGGCTGATTTTAGCCGAGGTCGCGCTGGGGGAGAACACGGTGCCGATGATTGTGGTCTACGCGGTGGCGGCGGTGGTCCGTCTGACGGCGCGGATGCTGATGGAGTCCCCTGTAACGGCGGTTACCCTGCCCGAGGCGTTGCGGCAATTGCTGAATCCCACGCCCGCCGCCGTGCGGACAGGCTCTCCCACGCGGTCCGACCGAAAACGGAGCGTGGTGCTCGGCGAACAGCTCCGCGCAACCTTTTCCGACAGCCTCGCTCTGCGGAGCGCAACTGCGGCGGTTGGAATGCTGACTGTCTCGATGGCGCGGGTCATCTCGGGCGGCTTCCGCTTTTATGATTGGTTTGCAATGGCGCTCTCGGTCATTGTCGCGCCTGCGGCAGTGGTCCTGTTCGCCAACGCGCTGGAGGGCAGACGCGACCGCTATCTGCTCTATCCGATTTCGGCGGGCTTCCTGATGGCGGCGCTGGTCTGGTCGGCGGACTTTGCCGAGATTGCGGGCGTGCCGGTTTCGCTCCTGCTTGCCCTGCTGCTCAGCCTTGCGGTTGCGAGCTTTGCGGGGGTCTGGTACGGCGCGGCGGCGGGTGTGGTGTGCGGTGTTGCCTGCCGCCCCGTGCTGATTCCCGCGTTCCTGATTGCCGCGCTGATTTGCGGCGGTCTGCGCGGGCGCGGAAAGGGGACGGTCGGAATTCCGCTTGCCTGCCTCGGCGCGCTGGGGTGGTCGGTCTACATCCTCGGCGCGGCGGAGGCGGTGGTGCTGTTGCCCGCTTACCTTGCGGTGGGGACGGTGATGACGCTTGCGGTCAGTCTTGCGGACCGCCGCGTGACGGAGCCCGCGCAGGTCGACGGCGGGGAGGACGCGGTCACCCTGCGGCAGGTGCGTGACCGCCACGAGGACAGCAACGAGCGCTTCCGCGACCTTTCGGACGCGTTCTCGGGGCTTTCGGAGATGTTCTACAACCTCAGCGACCGCCTGCGCCGCCCGGGGACGCTGGACCTGCGCCGCATTTGCGATTCCTCGTTTGATGCGGTCTGCTCCGACTGCCCGAACAAAACGGTCTGCTGGGGGCTGGAGTATTCCGAGACGCTTGCGGTGATGAGCGCGCTGATTGCCCAGCTGCACACCAAGGGGCGCGTGGACGGCGAGCAGGTCCCCGAGCATCTGCGGCACCGTTGTCGGTCGATGGACCTGATTCTGCGGCAAATCAACGCGGGCTGTGCGCGGCTGACGGGCGAGCTGCTTCGGAGCAGTCGGACCGAGGTGCTGGCGATGGACTACGAGGCGGCGGCGAATCTGATTAACGATGCGCTGGCGGAGGACGGCGGCGAATACCGCTCGGACCCCGAGTTGGAGAACCGCGTGAGCGTTTATCTGCGCGATGCGGGCATCGGGTTCGGGAGTGTGACGGTTTACGGCAAGCGGCGCAGGCAGATTTTCGTGCGCGGGGTGGACACCGAGCGGGCGAAGGTGACGCTGGACACCCTGCGCGGGGACCTGAGTGAAATGTGCGGTCTTGCGCTCGGAAAGCCGACCTTTGAGGTGGAGGACGGGACCTCCTCGATGCTGCTTCAGGCACAGCGGTGTCTGTCGGTGGCGGGGGCGCAGTACAATCTTGCGGGCGAGGATGTCAGCGGGGACACGGTGAATCTTTTTGCAAACCGCAAGGACTATTTTTACGCGTTAATCAATGACGGGATGGGCGCGGGCAAGGAGGCGGCGCTGACCTCGGGTTTATGCTCGGTCTTTCTGGAAAAGATGCTTCGCGCGGGCAACCGTGCGGCAACGGCGTTGCGGATGCTGAACAATCTGATTCTTTCCCGCTGTCCCGACAGCGAGCGGGAATGCTCCTCGACTGTTGACCTGATGGAGCTGGACCTGATCACGGGCAAGGCATCGTTCATCAAGAGCGGCGCCGCGCCGAGCTTCATTGTGCGGGACGGGACGGTGCGCCGTCTACAGGCGGGCAGTGCGCCGATCGGAATCATCCGCAAGCTGGACGCGCAGGCTGTGGAATTCGATTTACGTGCTGGAGACACGGTTATCATGGTAAGCGATGGGATTCTTCAGGACGATCCCGAGTGCGAATGGCTGACCTCCTACTTGGTCTCCTGTGGCACGCGCGAGCCCGAGGGCATTGTTTACGACATTTGCAGTCACGCGGCGGGCTTCCCCTCCCACGACGACTGCTCCGCTCTCGCTCTGCGGATTGGTGGGGCGGAGTGAGGGGGAAGGTCAAGGTCAAGACCTTGGGACTCTGT
>DJSQ01000115.1:10951-15316 GCA_002438075.1 Clostridiales bacterium UBA6330 | reverse complement strand
CGGAATCTCGGCACCCGAGTAGGGCATTCTATTGTAAGTCAACAAGTATCTTTCAACCAATTCGGAACGACACAGCGGGGGCTCTGTAAATAAAAATCCTCCCGACAGGTAAAAAAATACAAAAAAGTACTTGACGGATTGGGCAAAATGTAGTACAATAAAGGAAAGCTGTTGAACGGAGAGTGCCTATGCCGCGATTTTTTGTTGATTCGGGACAAATTGAAGATCGGACCGCCACCGTTTTCGGCGAGGATGCGCACCATATCTCGCGCTCCCTGCGGATGGCGGCGGGCGAAACCGTCACGCTGTGTGACGGGGAGGGGACCGACTATCTCTGCCGCCTGACCGCGTTTTTGCCCGACCGCGTTGTGGCGGAGGTCCTGTCACGGTCACCGTCCGCGACCGAGCCGCCCTACACCGTCCGCGTCCTTCAGGCTTTGCCCAAGGGGGATAAATTGGACGAGGTGATTCAAAAGGCGGTGGAGTGCGGTGCGGGGGAGCTTCTCCCGTTTGAAAGCTCCCGCTGTGTGGTACGGCTCGGGGACGGAAAAAAGGACCGCGAGCGCGGCGAGCGCCGCAATCGGATTGCGCTGACCGCCGCCAAGCAGTGCGGCAGGGGCAGGATTCCGCGCGTGCTTCCCGCAGTGCCGTTTTGCGAGGCGGTGAAGGCTGCCGCGACCGACGAATTGGCGCTGTTCTGCTATGAGGGCGGCGGCACGCGTCCGCTGGGCGAGGTGCTGGAGGAGCGGCGACGAACGGGGCTCCCGCGGAGCATTTCGGTAATGGTGGGAAGCGAGGGCGGCTTTTCGCCCGAGGAGGCGGAGGCGGCGAAAGCGGCGGGGATGATTCCCGTAGGGCTGGGTCCGCGCATCCTGCGAACCGAGACTGCCGCGGCGTTTGTGCTTGCCTGTCTTGCCTGTGAATTTGAACTGAAACAGGACCTATAATTATAATATCGTTGCAAAATAACCGCTTTTCCGACCGAAAAGGCGCTTTGCATAAAAATTTTTTGTGAAATTTAGGGAAAATATCGAAAAGCCTATTGAAAAAACACAAAAAAAGGTGTAAAATATAGTCAGTTTTCTATGTGCGGTGAACATAACCTTTCAGACAGAGGAGAGAAAAAGATGTCCAACAAATTATTTCAGGGTGTCATTCATCAGATGAAGGACGCGATCGACCGCGTAATCGGCGTGGTTGACGAAAACGGTGTAATCATTGCCTGCTCCGAATTGGTCCGCATCGGCGAGATCAGACAGGGCGTGCGCGAGGAGCTGAATTATACCAGCGATGTCGTCACGTCGGGCGGCTACACCTATCGCCCCATGAACGCAGGGGTCAAGGCGGACTATGTTGTTTTCGTTGAGGGCGAGGACAAAATGGCGGAGAAGATGTCCAAATTGCTTGCCATCTCGCTCGGAAACATCAAAAACCTGTACGACGAGAAGTACGACAAGGGGTCGTTCATCAAGAATATCATTCTCGATAACATCCTGCCCAGCGATATCTACATCAAGTCCAAGGAGCTGCATTTCAACACCGAGGAGATGCGGATTGTGTTCCTCATCAAGTTCTTCGGCAAGACCGACATGATGCCGTTTGAAATGCTCCAGAATATGTTCCCCGACAAGACCAAGGACTATGTCATCAGCGTTGGCGAGCATGACATCGTGCTGGTCAAGGACATCAAGCCCGGCACCGAGACCCGCGATGTGGAGAAGATTGCCACCAACATTGCCGATACGCTGTCGGCGGAGTTCTACACCAAGGTTGCAATCGGTATTTCCACCATTGTGGAGAACATCAAGGACTTGGCGCGCGCCTACAAGGAAGCGCAGATTGCGCTGGATGTGGGAAAGGTGTTCGAGTCCGAGAAGAGCATCATCAGCTACGAGAACCTCGGCATCGGCCGTCTGATTTATCAGCTTCCGACCACGCTGTGCGAGATGTTCCTGCAAGAGGTGTTCAAGCGCGGCAGTCTCGAGTCGCTTGACCGCGAGACGCTTCTGACCATTCAGTGCTTCTTTGAGAACAACCTGAACGTGTCGGAAACCTCGAGAAAGCTGTTTGTCCACCGCAACACGCTGGTCTACCGTCTGGAGAAAATCCGCAAACTGACGGGGCTCGACCTGCGCGAATTCGAGCACGCCATCACCTTCAAGGTGGCGCTGATGGTCAAGAAGTACCTGAATTCCAAGCCGATCAAATTCTGAGCGGTAGGTCTTGGGCACCACCGTGCAATTCCGACGGTGCAATTGCGCAGTGGTGCCCATATGGACTTTCCCCGCATAAGACACGGGGAAGGTCCATAAACTGTAGGTATCTGTAACCGAAAGGAACCCGAAATGGAAGAAGAGGAAAAGAATTCGGCACCGAACGGGGCGGATGCTCCCGAGGAAACGCCGAGAAAGGCAAAGTGGGACAGGCGCATCGGTTTGCGGCCGGCAATTTCCGTTTTGTGCCTTGTGTTGGTCGCATCCATTCTGCTCACATGGACCTTTACCTCCTTGTCTGCGCAGAAAAAAAGACTTTCCGAGCTGGACAGCCAGAAGAACTACTATGAAAGTCTGATTGCGGCGAACCAAAACCCGAAGGGCGATGCGTTTGCAATCCTCGATGCAATGCTGAAGGCATTCTCGCTTTATGCCGACAATCTGGACGAAAAAGCCATGACCGAGGCGGCGTTCAAGGCGTATGTCGAGGCAACGGGGGATGTCTACGCCCGCTATTACACCGAGGAGGAGTATGCGGAGCTGACCGCCGAGAGCAACGGAGATTTCTGCGGCATCGGCGTGACGGTTGTGCAGTCGACCTTCACCTTTGAAGGAAGCGAAAAGAAGGTTTACCGCGTGATTGAGGTCTACGAGGCGTCCCCCGCGATTGAAGCGGGCATCCGCGCGGGTGATCTTGTGTATGCGGTGAAAATCGAGGGCGTTTGGAAAACCATTGGAGAATTGGGCTTTGACAAAGCGCTCCTTGCCATGAGAGGCGAGGAGGGAACAGACGTGGAGGTCATGTTCCTGCGGGAGAATGGGGAAACCGTTGAACGTCTGGAGCGGACGCTGACAAGGCGGAAGCTGGAGACGCATTCGGTGCGCTCGGAGCTGCTGGAAAGCGACAGGGCGGTTGGAATCGTGCACATCACGGGCTTTGATATGACCACCCCCGGGCAGTTCAAGTCGAATGTCAATAAGCTGCTTGACGCGGGTGTGAAGCATTTCGTGTTTGACGTGCGCAACAACCCAGGCGGAGACCTGCAATCCATTGTGGCGGTGCTGTCCTATTTCCTTGATGAGGGGGATATGGTCATCAACGCGATTGACAAGGACGAGAACGTGGCGGGGACCTACACGGTCACCGAGCACACCTTCACCGACCGCTATGCGGGGTGCAGTGTGGCAAAGGACGAAATCGGAATGTATCAGGACTTGGATTTCACGGTCCTGTGCAACGAGAATACCGCATCGGCGGCAGAGGTCTTTGTGGCAACCCTGCGCGATTACCGCGAGGAAAAGGGCTTCCGTGCGGACAATATCGTGGGGAACACCACCTTCGGAAAGGGCATCATGCAGACCACGCGGCGGATTCCGTTTACCGACGGTACCGTGGCGTATCTCAAGCTGACCACCCATCAATATGTTACAAAGTGCCAGAAGTCCTACCACGGCATCGGCATTGAACCGAACGTTTTTGTCGAACTGAGCGAGGAAGCAAAAAAGCAACCGCTGTCGGCATTGAAGCAGAGCGAGGATGCACAGCTCCTCGCGGCGGTCGCATTATTCAAATAAACAAAAGCAGACGAGGAGCACAAAACAATGGCAAAGGGAAAGAAAATCACCTATACCCAAGCGGGTTATCAAAAGCTGATTGACGAGCTGAATTACCTCAAGCTGGAGAAGCGCGAGAAGATTAAGAACGATATCGCCGTGGCGCGGTCGTTCGGAGACTTGTCCGAGAACTCCGAGTACGATGAGGCGAGAAACGAACAGGCAAAGAACGAGGCGCGCATCAAGGAGCTGGAGGAGCTGGTTGAAAACGCGGTCATTCTCGATGAATCGACCACGGACTTCAGCATGGCAAGCCTCGGTTCCACAGTCAAGCTGTCCCTCAACGGCGGCGATCCGATGGAATACGCGCTGGTCAGCTCGAACGAGTCCAACCCCGCAGAGCATAAAATCTCCGACCAGTCGCCGCTCGGCGCAGGTCTGATTGATATGCGCGCAGGAGACGAAAAGGACATCGAAACCCCCGCAGGAACCATCCACGTCTCGGTGCTTGAGGTCGGAAAGAGTCAGGCATAAGAGTTGCAAAGCCTGTCCTAACTGCTTCAGGGTTATCTTCTTGCAGTCAGCAACTAACTTGAAC
>DJSQ01000115.1:10661-10814 GCA_002438075.1 Clostridiales bacterium UBA6330 | reverse complement strand
GGAGCAGCCGGAATGCGTAGCACGGAATGTGGCTACAGTAAAATCGGCACCCCCCAAAAAGGAGGAGCAAAAATCCCCTTAGTTAAAGTTCTTGAAAGTCTTGAAAACTTCTTTCAAGAAGTTTTCAAGTGGGGTTCGGGGCAAAGCCCCGAG
>DJSQ01000115.1:0-10596 GCA_002438075.1 Clostridiales bacterium UBA6330 | reverse complement strand
TCGGGGCAAAGCCCCGAGGTCTTCCCCACCACCAAGGGACCCGACCGCAAGGCGGGTCCCGCTTTTTGTAGGAGAAAAACATGGAAGAAAAACAGAACGCACACGAGGTGGCGGAGCAGTCCAAATTTCTGCGGTGGCTGGATAACTTCTGGTTCCATTATAAGTGGCAAACAATCGCCGTTCTGCTGGTCGTGATTCTCTTGGCAGTCACCCTGCCCCAGTGCGCGAGAGGGAAGAGCGGGGGCGTTACCGTCACCTTCGCGGGCGGATACGTCATGAGTAACGACGAGCAAACGGGGCTGAAAAATGTCCTGAGCGCGGCGGACGAGAAGGCAAGAATCACGTTGGGGACGTACTCCATCCTCACCGAGGAGGAGATTGTCGCCAATAATACCTATACGGACCCCGAAACGGGCGAGGAGAAGCTCGACACCGTTGGGCGCAATCTGGACAGAGGCTATAATCAGGACCGCATCCGAACCCTCCAAAGCTACCTCATGACGGGGGACTGCGGAATCTGGATTGTCAGCCCGTATGTCTATGAAAATTGGTTTGACGGGAAAATTCAGATTGTGGAGAACCGCCGCTTAGGGGACCTGCCCGTTTTTGCGGAATTCGGCGTGACGCAGTTCCTGACGAAGAATTGCGCGGACTACCGCGTAATCCTCACCCGCTCGGTGATGGGGGAGACCGCAAAGGATAAGACCTTTGAGGAGGTCCGCGCCTACTATGAAGCGCTGACGGGAACGACCGCGAGCGACTGACCTCGACCCGCGCGTGCGGAATTCGACCGCAAAGGACCCGAAAAATCGTTTTCTGTCGAAGGATTTTCGCAGTTTTCGGACGGAAAATTTCAAAAAACTCTATACAAAAACGCGATTTTATGATAAAATATCAGGTGAGAGCATTCTGCCTGTATAAACGGAGGAGCCGTACATCAAATGGAATACGATCGGAAGAATCAAAAGAGCCGTAATGACAGGGGCAACCGTGATAACCGCGATGGCGTGAAGAAGCCGCGCTTTGCGCAGGGCGGACCCGAAAGAGGGGACAAGTCCCGCCGCGAGGGGCGGAAAACGGACGCAAAGCCGTATGCAAAAAGCAACGCAAAGCCGTATCGGAAGCCGACCGAAAGGTCGACCCCGAAGCCGACGGTTGAAGCGGAGGACGTGACCCAAGCCGTACCCGCAGAGGGCATTCACGGCGATTACGAAAACGGCGCGGTCATCGGTCGGAGCGCAGTGCGGGAGCTGTTGAAGTCCGAGCGCCCGATTGACAAGATTCTTGTGCAAAAGGGCGAGCGGACAGGCTCGATTACGGTCCTTGTCGCGCAGGCAATCGCGCGGAAAATCCCCGTGATTGAGGTGGAGCGTCAGAAGCTGGACAGCGTGTCGGGCTTTGCGCCGCATCAGGGCATTGTCGCAATGGCGGCGGAGAAGGAGTATTGCACGGTGGCGGATATCCTCGCCATCGCAAAGGAGCGCGGAGAGGCACCGCTGGTCGTGATTTGCGACGGCGTGACCGACCCCTATAACCTCGGCGCGATTATCCGTTGCGCGGAGTGCTGTGGCGCGCACGGACTGGTGATTCCGAAGCGCCGCGCCGCAGGGCTGACTCCGCTGGTCACCAAAGCCTCGGCGGGCGCAATCGAGCATCTTGCCATTGCAAAGGTGCCGAACATTGCCGCCGCCGTGGAGGAGCTGAAGGAAGCGGGCGTGTGGGTCTATGCCGCCGAAGCGGGCGGAAGCAGCCTGTGGAAAACCGACTTTTCGGGCGCGTGCGCAATCGTCATGGGCAGCGAGGGAGACGGCGTGTCTCAGGTTGTCAAGAAAGCCTGCGACGGCATTGTGTCCATCCCGATTTACGGGCAGGTCAATTCGTTTAACGTATCTACCGCCGCGGCGGTGATTCTTGCCGAGGTCGCAAGACAACAGCACAAGGAAGGCTGAAGGACCTAAGGGAAGGGATTTTTCGGGGAAAGGAGCGGCGCTTGCAGTGAAGAAAAAAGGGACGGACGCACAAAAAACAAGCGAGCTGGTGCAGAAGCTACAGGCATCCCTGCTTGCGGGCAAGCGGGAGAAAAGGACCGAGCAGGACGCGGATGACGCGGAATTTCAGGCGAAAATCGCGGGAATGCTGAAAAACGTGACCGACGGCGCGCCGACCGATGGGGAAAAGCCCGCCACCGAAAAGCCGAGTACGCCCGCTAAGCGCAAGTCAGCGGAGGAGAAGCGCTCCAAAGCAAAGCCGAAGGCGGAACCGAAATCCGAGCCGAAGCCCGAGCCCCCGAAAGCGGAGCCGAAGGAAAAGGCGAAGCCCGAAACAAAGTTGGAGGAAGCGCCCGCGCGGACCGTTGCGGAGCCCGAGCCCCCCGTGCAACCGAAAGCGAAGGTGCCTGAAAAAAGGACGGAGAAGCATATCCCCGAGGCGCTCCGCCGCCTGACGGAGGACAACCCCAATGCCCCCGAGCCGGAGCTGAAAATCGAGCCGAAGGTCGAGCAAAAGCCCGAGCCAAAGCCCGAGCCGAAGTCCGAGCCGAAGCCCGAGCCCAAACCCGAGCCAAAGCCCGAGCCGATTCGGAACGCACCTTCAATTACCCCGTCGGAACAGGAGGAAGTCGTGCAGAAAAAGAAAGAAAAGAACCCTATGGATGCAAAGGCACCGACGGTGACGGATACAACCGATACAGATACCGCTGCAAATCAAGAAAAAGAGACCGTAAAAGAAACAGCAAAGGAAGAAAAGCCGCCGATTGTGATTGGGACGAAGGCGGGCAGTGCGGAGCCGTCCATCGGCGCAAGCGCGGAGGCTCCGATTGTCATCAAGCCGCGCGCGACTGCCGCAAAAGTCGAACCGAAACGGGTCAACGAGGCGGAGCATGAAGCAAGGACCGAAGTGAAGAACGAGACAAAAAACGAAGCAAAGAAAATACCGTCGGGTGTCAGTCTGCCGCGCTCCCATCGTGCGGAGCGTCCGTGGGAGACCGTGACCGAGACCCCGACCGAGGCTCCCCAAAAGCAGGCGGAGAAGAAGCCCGAGACGCCCGAGACTGTGAAGCCCGCGCCCGCCGCGCCACAAAGAAAGCGGGTGGAGAAGCGGACAACGAACACCGAGGCGGCGCGAAACGGCTTCCGCCTGTCGGGAAAGCACCCGAAAAAGCTCAATCGCACCCCGATTGCAACGCTCCCCGAGGACGAGCATCTGGACGAGGCGCTCGACGACACGGTGATGGATACCGCGCCCGAGCTGTTGCCGATGGACGAGCCCGACCTGCCCGAAATCGGGCGGGACGGAAAGCGGACCTCCGCCTTTGCGCGCAGACGCGAGAAGAAGCGGCAGGAGCTGGCGGACAATGCCGATGCGCTGGAGATTATCCGCAAGCGCACGGGCATGAGCGAGGACGACATCGCAATGCTTCTGGAACTGGGCTACGATAACGAATTGGGGCGACTGGTCGGCTACGAAACGCTGAAAAGACTGCGTAACGAGCACAAGCAAAAGACCCGCGAGGCGGAGCATCGGCATTTCCGCACGGCGTTCGGCTATCGCGGCGAGGACGGTGCCGAGGGCGGCGCCAAGCAGACCACGCTTGCCGCCTATGCGCACGACCGCAAGAATCTGGTCCTGCGCGTGGTGCTGACGGCGCTGTGCGCGCTCCTGTTGGCATTTGCGGACATCCCCGGGCTGTTTGGCGGGGCGCTTGACGCGTATCGCGCGTCCTACCCGTGGCTGTTCCCGTTGGTCTCGCTCCTGCTTCTGACCTCTGCGGCGGCGCTTTCCTACCGCCAGATTGACGCGGGACTGCGCAGCTTCTTCCGCTTTACGCCCACGCCCTATTCGACCGTTGCGCTCCTGACCCCCGTTGCGCTCCTCTACGGCATCGCGGTGCTGATTGCGGGCGGACCCGAGGAGATGCTTCCGATCGGGTTCGGAACGGCGTGTGCACTGCTTCTGACGGCGATCTGCGACGTTCTGCGGCTGGTGTGCGAGATGCGGAGCTTCCGCCTGATTACGGCGGAGGGGGAAAAGACGGTCCTTGACGCAACCGAGCCGCGCAAAAAGAAGCTGCGGAACGGCGAGCGGATTGTGCGGATTATCAACGATGAGATTGACCAGAACCTTTACCGCGTCCGCAAGAGCGGGCAGGTGACGGGCTTCTTCCATCGGTGCAACGACTTCTCGTCTGCGGCGTTCCCGTTCACGCTCCTGATTTGCCTCTCCTTCGGTGCGGCAATCCTGTGCGGGCTGATCGGTGCGGTGCGGGCGGACAGCTTTACCGCAGGGCTTTCCGCATTTGCGGGGACCCTGATGCTCACGTCGCCGACCTCCGCCGTGTTCCTCTACTTCTATCCGCTCTGCCGCGCGAACAAGGGGCTTGCGGAACGGAACGAGGTGCTGATCGGGGAAGGCTCCGTGACCGAATACAGCCAACCCAAAACGCTGATTTTCAACGACAGCGATCTGTATGCGGCGCAGAAATGCACGCAGATATCGGTCCGTGACGGCGAGGATTTCCGCCACGATATGAAGCTGGCGGGGGTCCTGTTCCGCAAGATGAGCGGGACGATGGATGCCATCGGAATGAATGCGCCGACCAAGACGGACGAGGAGATGCCCGTGGTGTTCCTGCGCATGACCGAGGGCGGAACCGAGGCGCTGGTGGACAACCGTTACCATCTGCTTGTGGGAACCGCCGCGTTCCTCGGCAAGAGCGGCGTGCGCATCCCGCGTGAGAGCACCGACCGTCAGGCGCGGCGCGCGGAGAATGTCAGCCTGATGTATGTTGCGGTTGACGGCGTTCTGAAGCTGAGCTATGAAATCGAATACACCGCCTCGCGCACCTTTGAGGAAATGGCGCGCCTGCTTGCCGAGGCGGACACGGTTACGGCAATCCGTACCTACGACCCCAACCTCAGCGAAGCCTTCCTGCGCACAAGCCGCGGGGAGGGTGCCGCCTATGTGCGGGTGGTCACGCCCGGCAGATACGAGCAGGACAGCGTGCAGGCGGTGGTGGATTCCGGCGCGGTTGCGCTCGGGAGAACGACCGACATTGCGGGTCCCGTCTGTGCGGCAAGCGCGATTGTCGGGTTGCGGCGAATCGGCTTCCGCGCCCTTTGCGCCGTCGGTGCGGTCGGCGCGGTGCTCGGCACGGTGCTGGGCTTTGCGGGCGGGCTCCCGACCTGGGCACTGCTTCTGACCCCGCCGCTTTACCGCCTGTTCTGGGACCTTGCCGTCTGCGTTGCCACGCGGGTGATGCTCCCTTGCGGGAAGAAGGACAACTGAATCAAGCACCGCACGGCAGGAATCCTGTCGGGCGGTGTCTTTTGAAGGAGAGCTATGAAAACAACAAGCAAAGCGGTCAACCGACCGAACAGTACAATCCTCAAATCGGTGACAAAGCCCGGCAGATACGCGGGCGGCGAATACGGACAGATTATCAAGGACAAGAGCCGCGTCAAGGCGCGGTTTGCGTTCTGCTTTCCCGATACCTATGAAATCGGAATGTCCAACCTCGGCGTGCGCCTTTTGTACGGCGCGCTGAACCAACACCCCGACATCTGGTGCGAGCGGGTCTATGACCCGTGGGTCGATATGCAGGAGCAGATGAAGCTGCACGACCTGCCGCTGGTGGCGCTGGAGAGCGGCGACCCGCTGGAGGTGTTCGATTTCGTTGCCTTCACGCTCCAGTACGAAATGAGCTACACGAATGTGCTGAATATGCTCGAGCTCGCGGGCATTCCGCTCAGGACCCGCGACCGCGCGGAGGACGACCCGCTGATTATCGGCGGCGGTCCATGCGCCTTCAACCCCGAGCCCGTGGCGGACTTTTTCGACCTGTTCAACATCGGCGAGGGCGAGAATATGCTCCCCGCCATTGTGGAGCTGTACATCCGCATGAAGGACGCGGGGACCTATACCCGTGCCAGCTTCCTGCATGAGGCGGCGCGGACCATCCCCGGGGTGTATGTGCCGTCGCTCTACGAGGTCAGCTACAATGCGGACGGCACCGTCCACGCCTACACGCCGATTTATGACGATATCCCGAAGAGGGTGACCAAGCAGATTATCCGCGATCTGGACAAGGTCTATTTCCCCGATCGCGTGGTGATGCCGTACATCGAAACGGTCCACGACCGCATCATGCTGGAGGTGTACCGCGGCTGTATCAGAGGGTGCCGCTTCTGTCAGGCGGGCATGATTTACCGTCCCGTGCGCGAAAAAACGCCCGATGTGCTCAACGAGCAGGCGAAATGCCTGTTTGACAGCACGGGCTACGAGGAAATGTCGCTGACCTCGCTTTCCATCAGCGATTACACACAGCTGGACGGGCTTTGCGACCGTCTGCTGTCGTGGACCGATGAGAATATGGTCAGCCTGTCGCTCCCGTCCCTGCGGGTGGACAATTTCAGCCGCGAGCTGATGGACCGCATCGCATCGGTGCGGTCATCCTCCCTGACCTTCGCGCCCGAGGCGGGAACGCAACGCCTGCGCGATGTCATCAACAAGAACGTGCGCGAGGAGGAGGTCCTGCGGACGATGAAGGTCGCCTTCGATGCGGGCAAAACGGCGGTCAAGCTCTACTTTATGGAGGGGCTTCCCACCGAAACGCCCGAGGATTTGGAGGGGATTGCCCGCCTCGCGGAAAAGGTGGTGGAATCCTACTACGAGAATCCCAACCGCCCCAAGGGGCGGCAGGTCACGGTGACCGTCAGCGTTTCCTGCTTCATTCCAAAGCCGTTCACGGCGTTCCAGTGGGAGCCGCAGGACACCATGGAGATGCTCCGCGAGAAGCAGGAGTATCTGAAGAGCAAAATCACCAACCGCCATGTGCGCTATCAGCACCACGATGCGCGGGTCAGTCTGGTCGAGGCGGTTCTGGCGCGCGGAGACAGGCGGCTGAGCGATGCGCTGGAGCTGGGATGCCGCGAGGGCTTCCGCTTTGACGCATGGGACGAGTATTTCGACTACGACAAGTGGATGGATGTATTCCGCAGGACGGGGATTGACCCCGCGTTCTACGCGCACCGCAAATGGGGGCTTGACGAGGTTCTGCCGTGGGATATCATCGACTGCGGCGTGACGAAGGAATTCCTTCTGCGCGAGCGCGAGCGGGCGTATGCCGCGAAAACCACGCCGAACTGCCGCGAGCAATGCTCGGGGTGCGGCGCGAATCGGCTGGGCGGGGAGCGCGCGGTCTGCCCGAATGCGGCGAAGTATCCGCCCGAGGAGCCGACGGTTCTGCCGCGCAAGATGATTCCCGACCGTCAGACCATCATGGCGCAATGGGAGAAAGCCGACCCGTTCCTCACAATGCGGATCAAATTCCGCAAGGTGGGAAGCCTGCAATACATTTCGCACCTCGACCTGCAACGCACGCTTGCGCGGGTACTGATGCGGGCGAATATTCCGATGTGGTACACGCAGGGCTTCAACCCGCACGCCAAGGTGACCTTCGGTCTGCCGCTGTCGGTTGGAACCGAGAGCGAATGCGAGTATCTCGACCTGCGGCTGGACCGCAAAATTCCGCCCGCCGAGGTGATGGCGCGGCTGAATCGGGAGCTGACCGAGGAAATGGCGGTTCTGGACGCTTACGAGCCGACCTCGAAATTTCAGGACATCGGCTGGGCAAGCTATGAGATGGTCCTGCGCTTTGCGGGCGCGGACGGAACGGTTGCCGAGTCGATGCAGGCGCTGTTCACGACCTCGCCCCTGATGATGACGAAAAAGGGCAAGGCAGGGGAGCGGGAGATTGACATCGTGCCGCTGATTCGTTCGGTGAAGGTCAGCAGTCCCGCCGCAGGGGAAATCCGCGTTTCCGCAAAGCTGTCTGCGGGTGGGGATGCCTACCTGAACCCCGAATTCCTGATTACGGCGGCAAAGACCCGCCTCGGAATTCTCTCGGGAGACCCCGCGCGGGAATCCTACAGCATTCTGCGGACCGAGGTCTATCTCGCCGATGGGGAAACGGTATTTCGATAAAAAACGCCCAAAGGGGCGGCGGTTGCAGGCAACCGCCGCCCCTTTGGTTTGTTACCCCCTGTAAGGGTTGGGTTTGGAAAGAATTTTGATAAAATTTGCGGGGCGAAGGAGGAGGTCCATGCCCCAAAGGAAAGAACGGAAAATGCCCATGCGGTGGCTCCTTTCGCGCGGTTCTGATCTCTCTTTGTTTATTATAGCACAAATGTAATAATATGTCAACCCATATGGAAGATATCATTTGCCCATTTGTATGTTATAATAAACAAAAAAGGGAGAGGGACGCGAGGAATGAATATATTGAAAAAAATCAATTCCATGCGGTTGGAGCGCGGGTGGTCGGTGTACCGCCTTTCGGTTGAGGCGAATTTGCCGCAATCAACCATGATCAATATGTTCAACCGCGAGACCCTGCCGTCGCTGACGACACTGGAAAGCCTTTGCCGCGCGTTTGGCGTGTCGCTGTCCGAGTTTTTCCGTGAGGACGGGACACCCGAGCCGAGGGAAGAGGAGGCGGGGCGCTTGTTTCACGCCATGACCGACCGTCAGGCGGAGCTGGTCCTTTCGCTGATGCGGGAGTTTGCCGCGGAAAACAAAAGGCGCGGCACCCTTGCGCAAAAGCAGGAGTGACCGCGCAAAAAGGACCCGACCGAAGCAGGCTCTGCTTCGGTCGGGTCCCCGTATTGCTGTCAGATGGTCGATTTCTTCCGTGACATCCTGCGGAAGTCCGACGGGGTGAGGCGGAGGCGGGCGCGGAACACCGAGCGGAAGAATTTCAGGTCATGGTATCCGCATTCCGCGGCGATTTCCTCCACGCTCTTTTCGGTCTCCGCAAGCAGGTGGCAGGCGGCGGCAATGCGCAGGTTTTGCAGGTAGCGGTTGAACGGCACGCCCACCTTTTGCGAGAACAGCGTGGAGAGGTATGCGTGCGTGTAGCCCATCCGTTCTCCGATTTCGCGCAGGGTAACAGGCTCGCCGTAGTGCTGGTTCAGGTAGTCGAGGATAGGGCAGAGGATGCGGTCGTCGCAGTCGAGGCTGTCGGAGTTGTATATCTTCCGCAGGGTCAGAATCAACAGCTCGGTCAGGTAGGCGCGCAACAGCTCGGAGCGCTTCGGCAGGCTTCCCCGATATTCGCGGCTCATGCGCTCCACCAGCTCCAGCACCTCGCCGCTGTCATCGTGAAAGATTACGCCCGTGGGGGAGGCGAGCAGGTTGAAGTAGTTGCACCCGATGCCCGAGAACGCCACGAGGTCGCGGAAGCCCCGACAGCCCTTGAGCGACGGGTCCAGAAATTCGGGCTTGAACAGCAGGTTCAGCACGGTGAACGGGTTGTCCCCGTCGGGGGAGTACTTATGCTTTTCCCCGTAGTTAATCATAAAGAAATCGCCCGTGCAGACGCGAATCGGTCGGTTATTGAAGTACTGGATGGCACTGCCCGCGCGCACGTAGGCGAACTCCAGAAAATTGTGGCTGTGGTAAACGGTGTCGTTATCGTCCGAGAGGCGGACGGAAATCGGCTCATCGGAGCGGATCTGGCGGTCGGTCAAGGGTGCTTGTTGCAAAATGCGGTCCCCCTTTGGTTGAATTCCCCTTTATTGTACCACATCGGGCGCGGGAAGTCAAGGCGGCGGGTAAAATTTATGTAAAGTACGGAAAACCGTTTGACAAATGCGCCCGCGCGTGGTATAATACAAATGGACGAAAACAGAAACGGCGGAGGAACTATGGGAAATATTGATTTCAACAGTAAAAAGGGCTTTATCTGCGACATGGACGGTGTGATTTACCACGGCAACATCATTCTGCCGGGGGTCACGGAGTTTATCAACTGGCTCAACGAGGAGAACAAGGAGTATCTGTTCCTGACCAACAACAGCGGCTACACGCCGCGCGAGCTGCGCCAGAAGCTCGGCAGGATGGGTCTGGATGTTCCCGAGGAGCATTTCTACACCAGCGCGCTTGCAACCGCCGCGTTCCTGCGGGAGCAGTCACCCGGGTGCTCGGTTTATGCCATCGGCGAGGCGGGCTTACTCAACGCGCTCTACGAGGCGGGGTGCACGATGAACGATGTCAACCCCGACTACGTGGTTGTAGGGGAGGGGCGGACCTACTCGCTCGACACGCTGACGAAGGCGACGAATCTGGTGCTTGGCGGCGCGAAGCTGATTGGTGCGAACTCGGATGTTTCGGGGCCGATTGAGATTGGCATAGCGCCCGCCTGCCGCGCTCTTGTTGCGCCGATTGAGATGGCAACGGGTGTTCAGGCGTACTTCTGCGGCAAGCCGAATCCCTTGATGATGCGGACCGGTTTACGCTTACTGAACTGCCACTCCGCCGACGCGGTAATGATTGGCGACCGCATGGACACCGATGTGATTTCGGGCTTAGAGACGGGTATGTCGACGGTTCTGGTTCTCTCGGGTGTTTCCACGCGCGAGACGCTACGGACCTACGCTTACCGCCCGACCGAGGTTCTGGATGGTGTTGGCGACATCGTCCGTCAGGCGCGCGGGGTGTGACGGGGGATGCGAAGACCTCGGGGCACCGCCCCGAACCCTGCTTAGAGGACTTCTTTAGGAGAAGTCCCCTAAGGACCTTCAAGACCTTGAACAAGGGGAG
>DJSQ01000146.1 GCA_002438075.1 Clostridiales bacterium UBA6330 | reverse complement strand
TCGGCACCCGTGTAAGGCATAATATAGCAAGTCAACAAGTGACAACATCGCAACGAATGGGTTACATCCCGCAGAACGCCCTCTCCGTGTCATTTCAGAGCAAACACCTTTGGCGTTCAGTTGATTCTTCCCTTCAAATCCTTCGTGCGTTAAAAAGTTTACCACTTTGACTTGCAAAAGTGCGGGGCTTGTGATATAATAAGGGAAGAACAGCACGGGAGGCGAGGACGATGAAGGCAGAGGGCGTTGCATACGCAAAAATTAACCTGTTTCTGGATGTCGTGGGACGGAGAGGAGACGGGTATCACCTCATCGACGGCGTGATGCAGTCGGTGGAAATGGGGGATGTCGTCCGCGTGACGCTTACCCCGGGCGGAGAGGGCATATCGCTCCGCGTCGAGGGGGACGACAGCGTCCCGACCGACAGCACCAATCTTGCATGGCGCGCCGCAGAGCGGTTCCTTGAAAAAGCGGGACTGCGCGCGGGCGTGGAGCTTGAGCTGGAGAAGCGTATCCCCGCGGCAGGTGGTCTTGCGGGCGGGAGCAGTGATGCCGCCTGCGTTTTAAGACTGCTCAACGGGCTTGCAGGGGAGAATACCCTGTCGCAGGAAAGCCTGTCGGAGCTTGCCGCAGGGCTGGGGGCGGACCTTTCGTTCTGCCTCGAAAGCCCGAACGGGGCGATGCGGACCGAGGGAATCGGAGAGGTTCTGACCCCCGTTCCCGCGCTCCCCGACTGCGCAATCCTCATTGCAAACGATGGGGAGGGCGTGTCCACTCCGTGGGCATACAGGCTTGTGGACGAGGTGACGCGGGAGTACCTGCTCGAGCACAGGGAGCAGGAGAGACGAATCAAGCGGATGCTGGACGCGTTGAAATCGGGCAGCTTTGAAGAGATCTGCGCGGCGTGTCGGAATACGTTTGAGGCGGTCATCATGCCCGTCAGACCGAAGGTGCGCGCGCTCCGCAAGCGGATGTGGCGTGCGGGGGCGGGAACAGCCCTGATGAGCGGGAGCGGTCCCTCGGTGTTTGGTCTGTTTGCCGACCGCGAGGCGGCGGATCGGCTTTGCGAGGCACTGAAGCGCGAGGGTGTGAAAGCCTTTGTGACCCGTCCGCGCAGAAACGAGAACTGAAAAAGGAGAATACAGCTTTGAAGGAAAAGGAACAGTTCCAAGTCTGCCCCGCGAGGAAAAAGACCTCCATCGGCGGGCAGGCATTGATGGAGGGAATCATGATGCGCGGTCCGAAAATGACTGCTATGGCGGTGCGGGACCCGCAGGGAAACATCGTCATCGAGGAGCGCGAGACGAAGGGGGTCAAGCGCCCCAAAATCTGTCGGTTGCCGATTATCCGCGGCATTTTCGGCTATATCGATTCCATGACGGTCGGCTACAAGTGCCTGATGCGCTCGGCGGAGCTGGCAGGTCTGGAGGACGCGGTGGAAAAGAAGCCCGACACGGAGCGTGACGACGGCTGGACCCGCGTGACTCCCGAGGGCGCGGACCCCGTCCCCGAGGCGGAGAAAACGCCTGCGGAGGACGAAAAGAAAGAAAAAGAGGAAGAGAAAAAGCTCCCGCAGTGGGTGATGTCCGTGATGATGGTTGCAAGCGTGGTGCTGTCGCTGGCGCTTGCGGTCGGTATCTTCGTTGTGGTGCCGATGCTCCTGTTCCGCCTGTTGCCCGAGGGTGCGCGGAACACGGGAAGCCCCGCGCTGGATTCGCTGATCAAATCGGCGTTTGAAGGGGTCATCAAAATTGCCCTGTTGGTTGCCTACATGGGCGCGATTTCGCTGATGAAGGACATCCGCCGCACCTTTATGTACCACGGCGCGGAGCACAAGACCATCTTCTGCTACGAGGCGGGACTGCCGCTGACGGTGGAGAATGTCCGCCGCCAGCGCCGCTTCCATCCGCGCTGCGGGACCTCGTTCCTGATTCTGATGCTCATCGTCAGCATTTTCACCTCGTTTTTCATTGACCCGATTTCCATTGCCATCGGCGGGAGTGTCCTTCCCACGGCGCTCCGCGTGGTGGTCAAGCTGGCGCTGATTCCGCTGATTGTGGGGCTTGGATACGAGCTGATCAAGCTGGCGGGCAGGCACGACAATCTGTTTACGAAAATCATTTCCGCGCCCGGGATGTGGCTCCAGCACGTCACGGTGTTCGAGCCGACCGACGACATGATCGAATGCGCGATTGCGGCGGTCAAGCGGGTCATTCCCGACGACGGAAGCGACAATTGGTGAGGAGGGGACCAACCTATGGAATTGGAAACGGCAGGAAAGCAGGCGGCGCAGGCGGTGCGCGAGCTGCTTGCGGTTGCGGGACTGAAAAAGGGAGACATCTTTCTGGTGGGCTGTTCGTCGTCGGAAATTGTCGGCGGGCAAATCGGACACGCCTCCAGCTTTGAAGCGGCGCAGGCGGTTTATGCGGCAATCAAGCCCGTGCTGGACGAGGCGGGGGTATGGCTCGCGGCGCAGTGCTGTGAGCATCTCAACCGCGCGCTGATTGTCGAGCGGGCGTGCGCGGAGCAGTACGGGCTGGAGCCCGTTTGCGTGGTCCCCAAGCCGAAGGCGGGCGGCTCGTTCGCAACCGCGACGTGGCAGGGGGCGGTTGATCCCGTGGCGGTGGAGCACCTGTGGGCGCACGCGGGGATGGACATCGGCGGCACGCTGATTGGGATGAATCTGCGTGATGTGGCGGTTCCCGTGCGGCTGTCGGTGACAAAAATCGGCGAGGCAATTCTGCTCTGCGCGCGGACAAGACCGAAATTTATCGGCGGAGAACGCGCGCAATACCGCTGAAACCGCAAAAATATTGAAATGAATTCGGAAAAAATCGCGGGACACTCTTGACATCCCCTCTCGGGAATGGTATAATAAAAGAAACGATGGACTTCCGACTGCTCCGCCGCGCGGCGGGCGTGTCATTCAAATTCTCGGAAAGGATAAAGGAACCGACTATGGAAATTGCCCTCATCGCTCACGATTTGAAAAAAGAACTGATGACGCAGTTTTGCATTGCGTACTGCGGCGTGCTGAGCAAGCACAGCCTTTGTGCCACAAGCATCACCGCAAAATATATCTCCGAAGCAACCGGACTGGAGGTGGAGCGTCTGCTCTCCGGCGCGCAGGGCGGCGACCAGCAAATCGCATCCCGCATTGCGTACAACGAGATTGATATGCTCCTCTACTTCAAGGACACCAGACCCAACAGTGATTCCGACGATGTGGGGAAGGAGATTCTGCGGCTTTGCGACCTGTACAACATTCCGGTTGCTACCAACATTGCAACCGCCGAGGTGCTGGTCATGGCGCTGGACCGCGGAGACTTGGATTGGCGCGAAATCGTCAACCCGCATTCCGCCTACAATCTCAGCCGCAAGAACACTGCCGCGAGCAACGGAAAAAAGAAGAACTGAGCAACCGTGCAACTGAGCAATTGAGCACAAAAAGTCTGAAGCCATGCTTCAGCCGGAAGAGATATGTTCCGTCGGGTTACCGTATCACCAGAGAAAGAGCCGTTACGCTGGAAGGCTCCGATACGGTCCGTCGGGGTACCGCTCTTCTCTGACAACCGAACACGAACGAGTGAAAGCATCGGGTGGAACCGTGCGGACCCAATCCACACCCCGTAGCGGCATTTTGTCGCGGGGGTGTGGTTTTTGTTTGGAGGGATGTTCAGCGAGGGGGAGGAAGACCTTGGAGGCGCAGGGAGACCCCTTTCGGAGGGGTCTCCCTACCCTCCAAACCTCCCTGACCCTCCC
>DJSQ01000005.1 GCA_002438075.1 Clostridiales bacterium UBA6330 | reverse complement strand
GATTTAACCGCCGATATGCCGCCGGACAAAAGGTCCGGCAGCAAGATGAATTGTACTTGCATAAGGAGGAAATTGAAATGCAAATGTCAGATGTAATTGCCGATATGCTCACCAGAATCCGCAACGCGAACAACGCGAAGCACCAGACGGTTGACATTCCGGCATCCAACATGAAGAAGGCGATTGCCGAAATTCTGGTTGCGGAGGGCTATGTGAAGTCCTACAACGTCATCGACGACGGCAAGCAGGGCGTGATTCGCATCACGCTGAAGTATCTGCCGGGCAAGCAGAAGGTCATCCGCGGAATCCGCCGCGTATCCAAGCCCGGTCTGCGTATCTACGCAAGCTGCGAGGATATGCCCAGCGTGATGAACGGTCTCGGTATCGCAATCGTGTCCACATCCAAGGGAATCATGACGGGCAAGAAGGCGCGCGCGCTGAACGTCGGCGGCGAAGTCCTCGCGTTCGTGTGGTAATCGGAAAGGGGAGGTAATCGAAATGTCAAGAATCGGAAGAATGCCCGTAGTCATTCCCGAAGGCGTGACCGTTACCGTCGCAGACGGCAACCTCGTTACGGTCAAGGGAAAGCTCGGAACCCTGACGGAACAGCTCCACCCCCGCATGACCATCACGGTCGAGGGCAACCATGCCTATGTTACACGTCCCACGGACGAAAAAGAGGACCGCAGTCTGCACGGTCTGACGAGAGCTCTGCTTCACAACATGGTCGTCGGTGTCACCGAGGGCTACTCGAAGAAGCTGGAGATCGTCGGCGTCGGCTACAAGGTCGTCAAGCAGGGCAAAACCATTCAGCTGTATCTGGGTCACTCGCTGATGCCCAACGGTCAGCCGCAGTCCAAATTCTGCCTGACCGAGGAGAACGGCATCACGTTCGACGTGCCGGATGCAAACACCATCATTGTCAAGGGCGTTGACAAACAGCTTGTCGGTCAGACAGCTGCCGTTATCCGCGGGAAGAGACCGCCGGAGCCGTACCACGGCAAGGGCGTGAAGTATGCCGATGAGCATATCCGCCGCAAGGCAGGTAAGACCAGCAAGGGCAAATAATTGAAAGGAGTGAAGTGACATGGTATCAAGAAAAGATGCAAACAAGGCTCGCCTGAAGAGACACAAGAGAGTCAGAGCCAAGATTTCCGGTACTGCGGAGCGTCCGCGTCTGGCTGTGTATCGCTCGAACGCGAACATCAGCGCACAGATCATCGACGATGTGAAGGGCGTGACGCTGGTCAGCGCTTCCACTTTCGGTCAGGGCTTTGAGGGCAACGGCGGTAACAAGGAAGCGGCTCGCGAGATCGGCAAGCGACTCGCAGAGAAGGCAGTAGCGGCGGGAATCACCGAGGTCGTGTTCGACCGCGGCGGTTACCTGTATCACGGACGTGTATCGGAGCTGGCTGAGGGCGCGCGCGAGGGCGGCTTGAAGTTCTGATTTTCCGGTTTATACACTGTTCAACAAACTCACGTTTATTGAATATTTTGGAGGAAGAAAATGGCTGACAAATTTAATCCCGCTGAGCATGATCTCAAGGAATCGCTCATCGCGCTCAACCGTGTATCCAAAACGGTCAAGGGCGGTCGTATTGCCCGCTTTGCGGCGCTGATGGTCGTCGGTGACGGCGCAGGTCACGTCGGAGTGGGGCTTGGAAAGGCGGCTGAGGTTCCGGAAGCAATCCGCAAGGGAATCGAGGACGCAAAGAAGAATATGGTAACGGTTGCGCTGAAGGGCACCACCATTCCGCATCAGGTAACGGGCGTGTTCGGCGCGGGCAAGGTTCTCCTGAAGCCTGCCGCTCCCGGTACCGGTATCATCGCAGGCGGCAAGGTCCGTATGGTCCTCGAGGCTGCCGGCATCAAGAATATCCGCGCAAAGTGCCTGCGCTCCAACAATCCGACCAACGTTGTCAAGGCGACGATGGAGGGTCTGAAGGAGCTTCGCACGGCTGAGGAGGTTGCGAAGATTCGTGACATCCCCACCGAGCAGGTCAAGGGTTGAGCAGGAGGTGCAGAGCATGAAAAAAGTGACACTGACAAAGAGCCTGATCGGTGCGAAGCCGAATCAGAAGGCGACTGCGAAATCTCTGGGACTTGCCAAAATCGGCGACTGCATCGTTCACAAGGACGACGCGGTGCTTGCCGGTAAGGTGAAGATCCTTGCGCATCTCGTGACGGTGGAAGCCGTTGAAAATGCTTAAAGGAGGGAAACGCAGATGAAACTTCATGAACTCACTCCCGCAGAGGGTTCCGCCCGTGCCGCATGGCGCAAGGGCAGAGGAACCGGCTCCGGAAACGGAAAGACGGCAGGTAAGGGACACAAGGGTCAGAACGCACGCTCCGGCGGCGGTGTCAGACCCGGTTTCGAGGGCGGTCAGTTCCCGATCTACAGACAGCATCCCAAGAGAGGCTTCAAGAATCACTTCGCAAAGAATTATGCGATTGTGAACGTTGCGGACCTTGAGAAGTTCGTGGACGGGACCGAGGTCGATCTCGACGTTCTGATGGCGGCGAAAATCGTTCGCAAGCCTTTGGACGGTCTGAAGGTGCTCGGCAACGGCGAGCTTACCAAGAAGCTGACAGTGAAAGCGGCGGTCTTTTCGGCGGCTGCCAAGGAGAAGATCGAGGCGGCGGGCGGTAAGGCAGAGGAGGTATAATTATGAATCAGATGATCCAGACCTTCAGAAATGCTTGGAAGATCGCTGATATCCGTAAAAAACTCCTCTTTACCCTGTTCATCGTGCTGATTTACCGCATCGGCGCAAACCTCTATGTTCCTTTCGTGGATACCGACCAGCTTCTGTTCGTGAAAACCTACCAGAACGCGATGTCCGCCGGTATCTTCCAGCTCGTGAATATGTTCTCGGGCGGTGCCTTTGAGCAGGCAACCCTGTTTGCTCTGTCGGTTTCGCCGTATATCACCGCATCCATCGTGATGCAGCTGTTGACCATCGCCATTCCGTATCTGGAGAACCTCTCCAAGGAGGGCGAGGAAGGAAAGAAGAAGATCAATGCCTACACCCGCGTTGTGACTGCGATTCTCGCGGTCATCACGGCGTTCGGCTATGTGACCATGCTGAATTCCTACGGCTGCCTTGCCGTCAGCAAGAGCGACGGCGCACTCTACTATTTCGCATATGTCGTGATGATTGCCTGCTTCTGTGCGGGCGCCGCGATCATTATGTGGATGGCGGAGCGCATCAATGAGAAGGGCATCGGCAACGGTATCTCCATCATCCTGTTTGCGAACATCATTTCGCGCGGGAGCACGATGGTCTCCGCACTGATTGCACTCCTGAAGGATGCAAACGGACAGTTCCTCTCCGGTTGGAGACTGGCGCTGGGGATCCTGTGGATCATTCTCTTCGTCGCGGTTGCGGTCGCGGTGGTGGGACTGATCGTCTGGTTCACCAACTCCGAGGAGCGTATCCGCATCCAGTACGCGAAGAAGGTCGTCGGACGCAAAATGTACGGCGGTCAGACCAGCAACCTGCCCCTCAAGATGAACATGGCGGGCGTGATGCCGATCATCTTCGCAAGCTCCATTGTTTCCATTCTGCCGACCATTGCGAACTTCTTTGGCGAAAGCAACGGCTTCCGCAAGTTCGTAACCAACTATCTCGGAACCAACACGCCCGTGTATATCCTCCTGTATCTGGTGTTCCTGTTCCTGTTCTCCTACTTCTACATTATGATTTCGTTCAACCCCGTTGAAGTGGCGAACAACATTCAGAACAACGGCGGGTCGATTAAGGGCTACCGTCCCGGTGCCGAGACCGCAAACTATATCAAGAGACACCTCAATCGCATTACCGCGATCGGTGCCGTGTTCCTCTCCGTGATTGCGTGCGTGCCGATGATTGTCGGTGTGTTCGTGACCAATACGGCGGTTTCCACGCTTCTGACCTTCGGCGGCTCCTCGCTGCTGATTGTGGTCGGTGTTGCGCTGGAGACGGTCCGCTCGGTTGAGGCGCAGATGAAGCTGCGGAATTACAAGGGCTTCCTTGACTGATACGCGAGAAAGGATTCATCGTTTTATGAATATGATCTTACTGGGAGCACCCGGTGCGGGCAAAGGTACCCAATCCGCGAAGATCTCCGAAAAATATCACATTCCCGCAATCGCAACCGGAGACATCCTCCGCAGTGCGATGAAAAACGAGACCGAATTGGGCAAGGCGGCGAAATCCTACGTGGAGGCGGGCAAGCTGGTTCCCGATGAGGTCGTCATCGGCATCATCAAGGAATACCTTGCCACCGACGCGTGCAAAAACGGCTTCATTCTGGACGGCTTCCCGCGCTCTATCCCGCAGGCGAAGGCACTGGACGAGATGGGCGTTCGGATTGACGTGGTTCTGAACATTGAGGTCGAGGACGAAAAGATTGTCGAGCGCATGAGCGGACGGCGCGTCTGCTCCTGCGGCGCATCCTATCATGTAAAGCATAATCCTCCCAAGACCGAGGGGGTTTGTGACAAGTGCGGAGAGGCGCTGTACGTCAGAGCCGACGACTCCGCAGAAACCGTAAAGAACAGACTTGCAACCTTCCATGCGCAGACCGAGCCGCTCAAGGAATACTATTCCGCAAAGGGCAACCTCGTAACCGTGCACGGACAGGAAGAGGTAGCGGACACCACGGCGCTCGTATTCGAGGCACTGCGTCCGTTCGAGGCAAGCAAATGATCCACCTGAAGAATTCGCAGGAAATTTCCGCGATGAAGGACGCGGGACGTATTACGGGCGAGGCATTGCTGGTTGCCCGTGATATGGTCCGCCCCGGCATCAGCACCTATGAGATTAACCAAGCGATTGAACGCTATATCCGGAAGTGCGGCGCAGAGCCGACCTTCCTCGGGTACGGCGGCTTCCCCGCAAGCGCCTGCATCAGCATCAACGACGAGATTATCCACGGAATCCCCTCCAAAAAGCGGATTCTCAAGGAGGGTGACATCGTCAAGATTGACACGGGCGCAACCTATCACGGCTACGTCGGCGATTCGGCGAGAACGGTTCCGGTCGGAACGGTCAGCGCCGAGGCGGAAAAGCTGATGAAGGTCACGCGGGACAGCTTCTTCGCGGGGGTCGGACAGGTGAAGGTCGGGAATCGGCTGGGCGACGTTGGTCATGCGATTGACGCGCTGGTCGTGGAGAACGGCTTCAGCACTGTCAGACGCTATGTCGGGCACGGCATCGGGACCGATATGCACGAGGCACCGGATGTTCCGAACTACGGAACGGCGGGCAGAGGCATTCGGCTCTGCGCGGGCATGACGATTGCGATTGAGCCGATGGTAAACGTCGGGACCTTTGAGGTTCGGGAAATGCCGGACGGCTGGACGGTCAAAACCGCGGACGGTGCGCTTTCGGCGCACTACGAAAACACCGTGGCGCTGACGAGCGACGGCGTGCTGATCCTCACATTGGTGGAACAGGATTTCTAAGTCACAACCCAAATCAGGTAAGGAGGGATTATTCTGGCACAGAAGGATGATGTCATCGAGTTTGAAGGCGTGGTCGTGGAAGCGCTCCCGAACGCGTGCTTCCGGGTCAAGCTCCCGAACGGACATATGGTGACAGCGCATATTTCCGGCAAGCTGAGAATGAATTATATCAAGATACTGCCCGGTGACCGCGTGACCATTGAGGTGTCGGTTTACGACCTGACAAAGGGACGCATCACATGGCGTGCGAAATGAGCCGCGACTGCGGGAAACCGACGGTGCGGCACCACAACAAAGCAAGAAAGGTACGGTAGGGACAATGAAGGTAAAACCATCCGTCAAGAAGATCTGCGAGAAGTGCAAGATCATCAAGAGAAAAGGCAAAATCATGGTCATCTGCGAAAACCCGAAGCACAAGCAGAGACAGGGTTGAGTGACCTGACCAAAATCAACAGAGAGGTGAAAAAAGAGAATGGCTCGTATAGCTGGTGTTGATATTCCGAACAACAAGCGCGTCGAGATCGCCCTGACCTATATCTACGGAATCGGGCGCAAGAGCGCAAACGACATCCTCGCCAAAACCGGTATCAATCCCGATACCCGCGCGAAGGATCTGACCGAGGACGAGGTCGCAAAGCTCCGTGACGAAATCGAAAACTCTTACACCGTTGAGGGTGACCTCCGCCGTGATGTTGCTCTGAACATCAAGAGAATGGTGGAGATCAACTGCTATCGCGGTATCCGTCACAGAAAGGGTCTGCCGGTCAGAGGTCAGCGGACCAAGACCAATGCGAGAACCCGCAAGGGACCCGCAAAGACCATCGCTAACAAGAAGAAGTAAAGGAGTGGCATAAAATGGCTAAAGTTGCAGCAACAGCAAAAAAAGTTGTGAAGAAGCGCCGCGAGAGAAAGAACATTGAAAAAGGTTCTGTTCACATTCAGTCGACCTTCAACAACACGATCGTTACCATTTCGGATGCCGAGGGCAATGCGATTTCGTGGGCGTCTGCCGGTGAGCTGGGCTTCAAGGGATCGAGAAAGTCTACTCCGTTCGCCGCACAGTCCGCATCGGAAACCGCCGCTAAGATCGCAATTGATCACGGTCTGAAAACGGTTGAGGTGTTCGTCAAGGGACCCGGTGCCGGACGGGAATCCGCTATCCGCGCGCTGGAAACCGTCGGACTCCAGATCACCCTGATCAAGGACGTGACGCCGATCCCGCACAACGGTTGCAGACCGCCTAAGCGCAGACGCGTATAATTTCGGGAGGTACAAACATTATGGCAAGATATACAGGACCTGTATGCAGACTGTGCCGCAGAGAAGGCACCAAGCTCTTTCTGAAGGGCGACCGCTGCACCACCGGCAAGTGCGCACTGGACCGCAGAAGCACGGTTCCGGGTCAGCACGGTGCCGCAAACAAGAAAGTCAGAGAGTACGGAATGCAGCTTCGTGAGAAGCAGAAGACCAGAAGATACTACGGCGTGCTGGAGAAGCAGTTCGTCAACTACTTTGAAGAGGCTGACCGCAAGGAAGGCATGACGGGTGAGAACCTGATTTGCCTCTTGGAGAGACGTCTGGACAACGTGGTTTACAGAATGGGCTTTGCGGCATCCCACAAGGAGGCTCGTCAGCTGGTTCTGCACGGACATTTCACGCTCAACGGCAAGAAGGTCAACATTCCTTCGCTGATCGTCAAGGCGGGCGATGTCATCGCCGTCAAGGAGTCCAGCCGTTCGTCCGAGAAGTTCAAGGCGCTGGCGGAGTCTGCGGCAACGCATCACGCTCCGAAGTGGCTGGAGGTCAAGGCTGACGCGTTCACCGCGAAGGTTACCGCGCTTCCCGCAAGAGAGGACGTTGACTTCGACTTCAACGAACAGCTCATCGTCGAGCTCTATTCCAAGTAATCCGCCCCGTTCCAAATCGGTTCGGTGCGTGCGGTGTGCATGACCGAATCGGGTTCGCAAGCTATCATTTTTGAATAAAAGGAGGTTTATTTGGAATGATCGAGATCGAAAAGCCCAATATCACGACGTCTGATCTGAGTGAAGACGGCAGACACGGAATCTTCATTGTTGAGCCTCTCGAGCGCGGCTACGGAATCACGCTGGGCAACTCCCTGCGCAGAGTTCTCATCAGCTCGCTTCCGGGTGTGGCGGTAACGAATATCAAGATCGACGGCGTTTTGCAGGAATTTTCCACGATTCCGGGCGTGACCGAGGATGTGACCGAGATCGTCCTGAACGTCAAGGGTATCACGGCGAAGCTGCATTGCAGCAGCCCCAAGACCGTTATCATTGACGTGACCGGTGAACGCGATGTCACCGCGGGCGATATCAAGCAGGACTCGGATATCGAAATCCTCAATCCCGAGCACCATATCGCAACGGTGGGCGAGAACGAGCGCTTCTACATGGAGCTGACGTTCGCACACGGTCGCGGCTACGTCTCGCAGGAGAGAAACAAGCAGCTGCACGCGCAGACGCTCGGTGTTACGGCGTTCGCGCCGATCGGTACCATCTATACCGATTCCATCTACACGCCTGTCTACAACGTCAAGTACACGGTGGACAACACGCGTGTGGGCAGTAACATCACGGATTACGATAAGCTCACGCTGGAAGTTCTGACCAACGGAACGATTTCCGCCAAGGAAGCGGTTTCGCTGGGCGCCAAGATCCTCAACGAGCATCTCAACCTGTTTGTGGATTTGTCCGATGAAGCAAAGAAGGCAGAGATCATGGTCGAGAGAGAAGAGACCATCAAGGAAAAGGTCCTTGAGATGACCATTGAGGAGCTTGACATGTCCGTTCGTAGCTTCAACTGTCTGAAGCGCGCGGGCATTGACACGGTGGAGGATCTGACCAACCGCACCGAGGAGGACATGATCAAGGTCCGTAACCTCGGTAAGAAATCTCTGGAGGAGGTCATCCAGAAGCTGCACAGCCTGGGGCTTGACCTGCGCAGAGAAGAGGAATAAGCGTCGGATCGCACAACGCAACAAGATGAAATACTTTTCCTATACAGCAGAAGGAGGGAAATCAAATGCCCGGAACAAGAAAACTCGGCAGACCGACCGCGCACAGAGTAGCGATGCTGCGCGGAATGGTCACCTTACTGCTTGAGAACGGACAGATCGAAACCACGCTCGCAAGAGCGAAGGAAGTCCGCTCGATGGCAGAAAAAATGATTACACTCGGCAAAAAGAACACGCTGGCAAGCCGCCGTGCGGCGCTGGCTTATATCACCAAGGAGAGCGTGGTGACGAAGCTGTTCACCGAGATCGCTCCGTCCTACGCAGACCGCAACGGCGGTTACACCCGCATTCTCAAGCTCGGCAACCGCAGAGGTGACGCGGCTGAGATGGCAATCGTTGCACTGGTGAAGGACGAAAAGGCTGTGGAGACCGCTCCTGCGACCACCGCAACCGAGGCTCCGAAGGCAGAGGCAACCGAGGCGGCTCCCGCTGAAAAGGCGCCCGCAAAGAAGCCCGCCGCGAAGAAGGCGACCACCGCAAAGAAGGCGGATGGCGAGAGCGCGGCAAAGAAGCCTGCGGCGAAGAAGACCACGACCGCAAAGAAGGCAGCTGCCGCTGACGGCGAGGCTGCTCCCGCAAAGAAGCCCGCGGCAAAGAAAACCACCGCGAAGAAGGCAACTGCGGCTGACGGTGAGGCTGCTCCCGCAAAGAAGCCCGCAGCGAAGAAGACCACCAAAAAGGCAGAGGAAACTCCCGCCGAGTAAGGGGGACGCGTGGGAGGCGCTTTTTCCGAAAAGCGCCTCCCGATTCCCGCAAGGATTTTCAACGCAACAAAAGGAAGTCGACCGTCGGTCGGCTTCCTTTTGCTATCCTTTATTTGAGCGTGAACAGGACGTAGACGGGCTTGCCGTTATCATTGTCGGAGAAGAGGAGCTTCTTGCCGTATGCGTGAATCAGGGACATTTGGGTTTTGCTTTTGTAGATTGAGGTCCCGTCGGGCGCATAGTAGGTGGTTTCCCCGTTCGAGGCGGTCACGGCGTAGTATTCGTCCTCAAAGGTTACGGTGTCGGTGGCACGAATCTCGGTCATGTTCTGGGTCTTGTCACTGCTTCCGGTTATGGTGAAGCGGATGTAGTCGGTTCCTTTGGAAAGAATCGCACAGGTTTCGTAGACCTTTTCCAGCTTGTAGCCCTCTTTCCCGAAATCGAATCGGAGTTTGTAGTTGGTGTCGTAGAGCTTGTTGCCCGCAACGATGTACTGCCCGCGCACAAGGTCGACCGTGCTCATGTCGCGGAGCAGGTTGCCCTCGCCGTCGATGTAGAAGGTCTGCCCGCCGCACGTTTCGTAGGCGAACACGCCGTCCGCAACGGGATAGGGGATACCGCTCAAGCCCTTGTACTGCTCGCTCAGGTTGCAGGTCACACTGCCGCTGTTGTCCATCAGAACCCAGACGGAGGTTTGTAGCATATTGTTCTTGATTGGCGCGATGCTGGCGATGTTCAGCACCTGATCGGTGAAGGTTACGCCGTTTTCTTCCTTTGCTTCCTCGCGGTCCTGTTGCGTAATCGGGTAAATGCTGTCTACCAGATAGTCAAAGGAAATTTCCTTCGCGGCTTTCTTCTCCGCCTGCCATAGGTAGGTTTTCAGTTGGAGCTTGTTGCCGCTCTCGCTGTAATCGTACTTGGACGCGTCATCGGGGAGGGGTCTTTGTTGTTGAATCAGCACGTTCCCGTTTTCGAGCAGGTAGTATTGCGTATGCTCGGCTTTCTCGTAGACGTAAATGTCGTAAAATGCGCCGTTGGAATCGTAGACGCTGAAGCAGTCGCTGTTGAAATCGTAGTAGCGGTTTGCCATCTTTTGGTCAAAGGAGGAGAGGTGGTTCCCGAAGGCTTCTATCTCTTTGACCTTCTCCAGCGTCGAGCCGTTTGCGCGGTACATGGAATCGCCGAACAGCAAGAGGTCGCGGGTAATCGTGGGAAGCGGCTGTTCGATTCTGCTTTCCAGACTTTCCAGCAGCTTGCCGCTCGCGTTGTACAGCATGGTTTTGTAGGTGATTGCGGCATCGTTTATCGCGGTGGACAGGAGCGCGAAGCAACGGGCTTTGCCGATTTCGTATGCGTCCATTTCCACGGTTTCATTGTCCGTTATGTTATAGTAGGCGATTTTTTTGCCGGAGATGATATCGTATACATTGCAGGAATTGGTGAGCTCGATATACAAAAATCCGAATTTTTTGGTTTTGGGTGTGCCGCTCAGGGAGAGTGTTTCCGCTTTTTCCCATGCGGTTTCGTGCACGGAATAGGTTCCCTCGTAAAGGTACTTCGGCTTTCCGCCCGACGCGGACTTACAGGACGCGGCTGTCAGCAACAGCAGGATCGAGCAAAGGACAAGGGCAAGTGTTCGCAGGTGTTTCATTTTCTGATCCTCCAATGTTTTTGCTCCCGCTTTCTGCGGTGCTACTCCCATTATATCACACTTCTGCTCTTTTGTCAATATTCGGGGAGGGGGAAGGGGAAGACCTTGGAGAGAGAGAGCCCCCTCTTGAAAGAGGGGGCTCTCTCTCTCCAAACCTCCCTCTCTCACCGAGAACTTCCCCCAAGAACACCCGCCTTTGCATAGCGAAGATTTGATTCGTTTTGTTTGAGGGCGGGTGCTCTTGGGGGAAGTTTTTTGTTGGTTTGGGAGGTGCGAACCTCTGAAAAGTGCGGCTATCGCGCTTGCTTGGTGGGCGGAAGGCGCTTCGTGATGATGCCCTACACGGGTGCCGA
>DJSQ01000075.1 GCA_002438075.1 Clostridiales bacterium UBA6330 | reverse complement strand
GCGACGAGGGCTCCGCGCCCTCGACCGCGCCGCCTTTTGAAAAAGGCGGGCGAAAACTTTCACTGCAACAAGAGCCGAGGGTCTTATCTAAAGATTACAAATCCCGTTCGTTTTCCTCCGCGCGGGCGAGGAGAATTTCCAGATTGCCGTTCCGCACGCGCAGGTCATCCAGAAACTGTTTTTCGCTGACGGTCGGCTTCAATACGACCCGATAGGTCAGCTTATAAAGGCTTCCCATATTCGCGGTTTTCGCGGCGGTCAGCTCTGTTTTCTCGGTATAGGCATGGAACACATCGTCAAACACGTCCGTATAGTCCAAGTCCTCGGGAATTGTCAGCTTCAATGTTCTTGCGCGGTCGCGGTTCCGCTCCTTTTCTCCGAAGGCAGTCAGCCCCATCAGCAGTCCGCCCATCAGAATGCTGAAAAGCAGGGCGTATGCGAAGTACCCGACCCCGACAATCAGTCCCGAGCACATTGCCATGAAGATGACCGAAATCTCCTTTGCGTTCCCCGGTGCCGAGCGGAAGCGGACCAGCGAGAACGCGCCCGCCACCGCCACGCCGATGCCGACGTTTCCGTTTACCATCATGATGACCACGCAGACCGCCGCAGGCAGAAGCGCCAGCGAGAGCCGCATACTCCGACTTCCGCGGGCACGGAAGGAGAACGCCGCAACGTAGATGCCGCCGCAGACCAGAGCGATAAGAATGCAGAGCAGAAACAGTCCGACGGACAGCGTGGATTGCGTTTCGTCCGCGAAAACACTGTTGAACAGGTTGTTAAGCATAGTGTTGTCCTCCTGTGAGAAGCCCGTTTTCCTGCCGTTGCAGGTATGCCGTGCCGTATTTGGAAAAGGATGTCTGACGGATGCCCGCCGCCGAGAGCGTATTTGTCAGCCAGAGCGGAACCGCGTCCACGACCTTGACCTCCATCAGCACCTTCCCCTGCGGGAGCACGGGCGTGCCGTAAATGCCCCCGCCGAGGGTCAGGTCATCCCAACGCGCCAGCACGTCGGTGTCAAAGGTCATGCGGAAATCGGGATTGTTTGCGCCGAAGAAGGCTTCCCTTGCGTAGGAGAGCCAGACCATCGGCTCGGCGGTCGGGTTGACCGTCAGAAAATAGGCGAGCTCGCGCTCAATCTGCGTGTGCGGGTCGGGGTCACGGAAGAAGTCCCGCGCGCCCTCCCGCGTCATGGTCACCCGCCGCTTGTAGACCACCGATTGATACTTCTTTTTCAGCTCCGCGAACACCGTGCCTCCCGCGCCAACAGGTCCGTAGCTCCGCAAACGGAGCTTTTCTTTGTAAATCGGCTTCTCCAGAGAGCGGCGGATGATGCGGAAGTCGGGCGTGTCGAAATAAAGGTTGCAGATGCGGCTCTTGCCGTAAGCATCGGGGACCATGCGCCCACGCATTGCCTCCCGCACGGCGGCGTATTGCTCCGCGTTAAGCAGATATTTCAGTTCGTACCGCTTGAAGCAGGTTCGGATTTCCATTGTCCGTCTCCCCCTTTCCTTCCCGCATTTTCGGAATTGCACCGACTGTAAATTGCCCACGAAAGGCAGAACGCAAACAGGAATACCCAGACCGTTGCGAACGCAAGATGCCCGCCGAGCCCGTTGCCCGTGCCTGCGGGAGCCTTGCCCCCGTTCCCCGCGTTGTCGACCCCGCCAAAGTCCCCTCCGTTCGGCATTTGCGGCGGGGTCATGCCCTGACCGTTGCCGTCGGGCGGTGTCATGCCCTCCTGACCGTTGTCGGACGGCGCATTGCCCGAATTGCCGCCATCGGGGAGCGTGACCTCGCCAATCTCCTCCCCGTCACCGTTTGCATTGCTTCCGCCATTGCTGCCGTTGTTGTTCCCATCGGGTCGCCCGAAGCCGTCCCCGTTCGGTCCACCGCTCGGAAGCCCCTCGCTCGGCGCACCGACAGTACCGTTTCCCGTGCCGCCAATCATGCCGTACCCGTGCAGAAGGGTCAAAGCCAGCATCCCAACCGCCACAGCCATCGCCGCAAATAAAATCACATTTTTCGTTACCCGTTTCATAGGAAAGTCCCTCCCTTGCCTTTTGTGCCTCTATTTTACCATACCTCCCTAAAGCCCGCCTTAAGCTCACAAAATTTTTTTGAGTTTTTTTCGGAAGAACGAAAAAAAGAAAAAGCCCCCATCCAAGAGGCACCCCAAAAAGAATATCAACATAAACCCATCCCCCCCACCAATCGGGTGCGAAGCCGCACCCTGTAAAAAATTCGCACCTCCCCAATCCGACAAAAAACTTCCCCCATGTCCCCGCCACTCCAAAAAAGCGAAACAAATTTCCGCTTCCAAAGTGGCGGGGACATGGGGGAAGTTCGGGGTAGGTCAGGGAGGTTTGGAGGGTAGGGAGACCCCTCCGAAAGGGGTCTCCCTGCGCCTCCAAGGTCTTCCCTACCTACCCCCGAATCACCCCGCGAGGGCACTTCGCGGCGCAGATGCCGCAGCCGGTGCAGAGGGCGGGGTCGATTGTGGCAAGATTGTCTGTAACGTGAACCGCTCCCGAGGGACAGTTCTTTTCGCAGAGCTTGCAGCCAATGCAACCCGCATCACATACCTTGCGTACCACGGCACCGCTCTCTGTTGAGTGACAGTCCACCGTGTACTTCGCGTCGGCGGGAACCAGAGTAATCAGATGCTTCGGACAAACCGATACACACGCACCACAGCCTACACAGCGCGCCCCATCCACACGCGCTATCCCACCCGAGATGCGTAACGCACCGTACTTGCAAACGCTTGCACAGCTTCCAAGCCCCATGCAACCGAACGCGCATAACTTGTCACTGCCGTACATCCTGTCAGCGGCAATGCAGTCCTGTACCCCCTCGTAGCGGCTCTTTTCCTTCGCCTTGCCGCACTCTCCCGAGCATAGCACCCGCGCACGAACCGGTGCCTGCGCCGTGACCGCAACACCCATAATCGCGCCGATTTTCTCCGCGCAAGCCGCACCGCCCGCACGACAGGCGTTCGCGGGCGCGTCTCCCTTCACAATCGCCTCCGCAAGCGCCGCACAGCCCGAATACCCGCAACCGCCGCAGTTCGCGCCCGGCAGGGCTTCGGCAATCTTTTCCACCCGCTCGTCGGTCTTGACCGCAAATACCCGCGATGCAACCGCAAGCAGAATTCCCAGAATCACTCCCAACCCCGCAAAAATCGCGGCGGGAATCAGAATGTTTGAAAGCTCCATATCGGTCCCCTCCCTTACAGCTTGATGCCCGAGAAGCAGGAGAACGCCATTGCCAACAGCCCCGCCGCAATCAGCGTCAGCGGGAAGCCCTTGAAGGCGCGGGGCGGGTCGGCGTGCTCCATCCGCGCGCGAAGCCCCGCAAATACCGTGATGGCAAGCGTGAAGCCGAGCGCCGCAGAGAAGCCGAACACCACCGCCTGCAAGAAATTGTACTCGTTCTGCACAATCAGGAGCGCCGAGGACAGCACCGCGCAGTTGGTGGTAATCAGCGGCAGATAGATGCCAAGCGCGCCGTACAGCGCGGGGATGAACCGCCGCAGGAACATCTCGATAAACTGCACCAGCGCCGCAATCACCAGAATGAACGCAACGGTTTTGAGGTACTCCAAACCGAACGGCACCAACAGGAAGTGATACACCGCCCACGTCGCGGCACCCGAAACGGTCATGACAAAGGTGACCGCCATGCCCATGCCGAGCGCGGTGTCGGGCTTCTCCGAAACACCGAGGAACGGGCAACAGCCGTAGAAACGCGAGAAAATGAAGTTCTCCACCAAAACGGCGGTAAACATCATCAAAAGCACATCGGTAAAGCTCATGCCGTTTCCTCCTTTCCGTCCTCCGCCGCGCGGCGCTTCTTTTCTTCCACGGTATCCTTAATTTTCTGCACCGCCGCAATCGTAAAGCCGAGCGTCAGGAACGCGCCCGCAGGCAGAATGAAGATGACCATATCGGGATACGCCTCAGGCAGAATCCGATGTCCCAAAAGCGAACCCGCGCCGAGCAGCTCGCGCACGGTCCCGAGAATGCAGAGGGCAAAAGTGAAGCCCAAACCCATCGAAAGACCGTCCATCGCCGAGGGCAGAGGCGGATTCTTGGAGGCGAACGCCTCCGCGCGCGCCAGAATGATGCAGTTGACCACAATCAGCGGGATGAACAGCCCGAGCGACCGATAGAGCGAGACCATGTAGGTCCGCATCAGCAGCTCCACCGCCGTGACAAAGCCCGAAACGATGACGATGTAGGCGGCAATGCGCACCTGCTTGGGGATAAATTTCCGCAGGAGCGAAATGAATACGTTGGAGCAAATCAGCACCGCCGTTGCCGCCATGCCCATGCCGAACGCGTTCTTCAGCGACGTGGTGGTCGCAAGCGTCGGGCACATTCCGAGA
Source organism: Clostridiales bacterium UBA6330 (assembly GCA_002438075.1). Classification (GTDB taxonomy): domain Bacteria; phylum Bacillota; class Clostridia; order Oscillospirales; family CAG-272; genus UMGS1865. The sequence continues at coordinate 3,884 of DJSQ01000075.1, read as the reverse complement.
AGCTGGACCAGCGTCGGGTTCTGATCGAGAATGCCCGATTTCAACTGCTTCAGATAATTGTGCTTCATTGTGCGTCACTCCTTTCCAAAGCGGAATCCAGCGTTGCCTGCGCCGCCTTTACGCCCGCAAGCACGGCTTTTGACGAGATGGTCGCGCCCGAGATTGCATCGATGTCCTCTCCGAGTACAAGGTCCCCCGTTTTGCCGCCGTACTGCGAGAGGTAGCCCGCATCGTTGACCTTTGCGCCAAGCCCCGGGGTCTCGGAGTGCGAGAGAAGCTGCACGCCGACAATCGTGCGGTCGAGGTCAAAGCCGACCATCAGCGACATCTCGCCGCCGAAGCCCGCCGTGGTACTCTCCACGCAATAGCCGAGCGGTTCGTCCCCCTGCTTCAGCGCGTACACGCCGTTTCCGAGTTCGGTATAGGTGAGCGTTTCCGCCCCGAAAATGGACGCCATCGCGTTCGCCTTCTCCTGCTCCTGCAATTCGGCGTAGCGGGTCTTGGTCACCTCATTGACCAGCGACACCACCGCCGCCACAACAAGGCAGATGACCAACAGCCGCGCGCCGATGTTCAGCACCGACAGCACGGTCCTTTTTTCGATTTTGGTTTTGGTTTTCGTTTCAGCCGTTTCCATGCTTCCGCTCCCCCTTTCCTCTCGCCTTTCCGTACACGCGCGGCTTCGTCAACAGCTCGATGTACCAGACCAGCGCATTCATAATCAGGATTGCAAAGGACACGCCCTCGGGGTAGCCGCTGAAGAAGCGCAGGAACACCACCAGAGCGCCGCACCCCACGCCGTAGACCACGCGTCCCCACGGGGTCACGGGAGAGGTTACATAGTCGGTTGCCATAAAGAACGCACCAAGCATCAGACCGCCCGAGAAGAGCGATGATGCCATGAAGCTGACCGCGCTCATGTCCCCCTTGTGGAAAATCAGCGTCAGGAGCGCAACGGTTCCGAGAAACGCCGCGGGAATCTGCCATGCGATGACCCGCCGCACCAGCAGGTACGCACCGCCGATCAGCAGGCAGAGCGCCGAGACCTCGCCGATGCACCCGCCGCATTTTCCGAGGAAGAGGTCGAGCACCGAGCCGTCAAAGGCTCCCGTTTTCAGCGAGGCGAGCGGCGTTGCCGAGGCAACCGCATCGGTCCCGTTCATCCACGCAAACGCGGGAACGAATTTCGTCATCTTCGCGGTCCATGCCAGCATGAGAAACACTCTTGCCGCCAGCGCGGGATTCATCACGTTCTTGCCGATGCCGCCGAAAATCTGCTTGACCACCACGATTGCAAACACCGAGCCGACAATCGGCACATAGAACGGCACGGTGGACGGCAGGTTCATGCCGAGGAGCAGTCCCGTAACCGCCGCCGAGCAGTCTCCTATGGTGTTCGGGCGGTGCAGGATTTTTTCGGTCAGGTATTCCGCAAGGGCCGCCGCCGCAGTCGCAAGCAGCAGAATCACCGCCGCGCGCCAGCCGAACGCAACAATGCCGAACACCGCCGCGGGAGCAAGCGCAATCAGCACGTCCATCATCAGATTCCGCGTGGTCACGCCCCTGCGCATATGCGGAGAGGGTGCCAGCGTCAACAGCTCGGGCATATCCGAAAGGACCCGTTTTTCGTCGTTCATTTCGTTCCACCTCCCCCGCGCTTGGCGGCGTTCTTGGCGCGGATTGCGCCCTTTGCCACGCGGATGTGCTGGACAATCTCCACTCCCGCAGGGCAGTTATAGGTACAGGTCCCGCATTCCACACAGCTCATCACGTCCAGTTTCTCGGCTTTCTCATACTCCCTTGCCGCCGCGTAAGCCGCGAGGTAATTCGGCATTAAGTGCATCGGGCAGTGCGAAACGCATCTGCCGCAGTGGATGCAGGGCGAATGGACGGTTGTGGGCTTGTCGGCTTCCTCCGAGAAGAGGAGCAGACCCGACATACTCTTGGAAACCGGCGTTTCGGGGTCCCAGAGCGCAAAGCCCATCATGGGCCCGCCCGAAATCATTTTCTTCGGCGTTTTGGTCAGTCCGCCGCAGAAGGTGATGAGGTCCTGCGCCGATGCGCCGAGCGGGGCGCGGACGTTCTTCGGATTCCGCACGCAGTCCCCCGTCACCGTGACGATGCGGCTGGTCAGCGGCAGTCCCCGCCAGTACGCGCGCGAGATTGCCGCGGCGGTCTCGGCATTGAGAATCATACAGCCCACGTCGGCGGGCAGCTTGCCTGCGGGAATCTCCCGCCCGAGCAGTGCCGCCACCAGCTGGCGCTCGTCGCCCTGCGGGTACTTGGTGCGCAGGACACAGACCCGCAGATTTGTCCCTCTCTCCAGTCCCTCGCGCCGCTTCAGGCGGTCCTCCAGCAGGCGGATGGCATCGGGCTTATTATCCTCGACCGCAAGAATGCCTTCGGTCACGCCCAGCGCGCGCATAACGATCTCCATGCCCGAGATGACGATCTCCCCGCGCTCCAGCAGGAGGCGGTGGTTCGCCGTGAGGTAGGGCTCGCACTCGGCGCAGTTGACAATGACGAGATTCGCCTTTCCCATTGCGCTCTGAAGCTTCGCGTAGGTCGGGAAGGTCGCGCCGCCCAGACCGCTGATGCCCGCCTCGCGGACAATCTCCACAATCTCCTCGGGGGTTGCCTCCGCGAGCGGCTTTGCGATGGGCTTCATGCTGTCATCCATGGTGCGCAGACCGTCATTTTCAATGACGATGTTCGTCACGGGGGTTCCCATTGCGTTGCGGCGGGTGGTGATGGCGCGGACGGTGCCCGAGACGCTTGCATGGACGGGGCAGCCCAGCCCGCCCGTGACCTCGCCGAGCTTCTGCCCGATTTTCACGCTGTCACCGACCTTGACCACGGGAGCCGCGGGTGCGCCGATATGCTGGGAGAGCGGGATGGAGACGCTTGCGGGCTCGGGCAGGCGCTCCGTGGAAAGCGCGGCGGTGTCCTTATGCTCGTCAAGGTGGGTTCCGCCGCGAAAAGTGAATCGCTTCATTCCGTTATTCCTTTTTCCTTTCTTCCGGTCGGACCGGAAACGTATCTATATTATACTATGAAATCGTCGGTTTGTCAATTTCCAATCGACAGAATCTTTTCCATTTTTGCACGGGGCTTGACTTTTTGTCGAAAATCTGTTATACTGTCAGCAGGAAAAGGGGGTGTTCGCTATGACACAGGCGGAAAAGCGGCAAACGGTTGCAAAGATTGCGGAGATTCTGGAGGCGCGCTATCCGAACGCGGTCTGCTCGCTGGACTGGGGGAACGACCCGTGGAGGCTGATGATTATGGGTCGGCTTTCGGCGCAATGCACCGACGAGCGGGTGAATCTGGTTTGCGCGGACCTGTTTCGGCGCTTCCCCACGCCCGAGGCTCTGGCGGCGGGGGACCTTTCGGAGATTGAGGACTGCATCCGCTCCTGCGGGCTTTATCACGTGAAGGCGCAGAACATTCGGGACGCTTCGCGGATGCTGGTGGAGGAATTCGGCGGGAAGATGCCCGACACGATGGAGGAGCTTCTGAAGCTCCCGGGGGTTGGCAGAAAGGTTGCGAATCTGATTCTGGGTGACCTTTACGGGACCGGCGGGACGGTTGCCGACACGCACTGCATCCGCATTTGCGGTCGCTTTGGGATGTACCCCGAGACGCTCCGCGATCCCGTGCGGGTTGAGAAGCTCATGGACGCGCTTCTCCCGCAGGAAATCCGCTCCGACTTCTGCCACCGTCTCGTTCTCTTCGGACGCGACGTCTGCACCGCCCGCGCCCCGAAGTGCGGGGAGTGCCCCTTGAGAGAGTTGTGCGAGAAGGGTAAGGGATAAGACCTTGGAGGCGCAGGGAGACCCCTTTCGGAGGGGTCTCCCTACCCTCCAAACCTCCCTGACCCTCCC
>DJSQ01000076.1 GCA_002438075.1 Clostridiales bacterium UBA6330 | reverse complement strand
CTCTGATTGCCAGCTCCAGAATCCGGATTGCAATAGCGGTCCGGATTCTTTTTTTGCAAAAAGAAAGGAAACAGTCAGGCGCGGAATGCGTCACCGCCGTAGTACTTCAGTAGGCGCTGTAGCTTCTCGCCCGTGTCAAAGCAGAGCAGAACCGTCGAGCCGTCAGCAGAGCGGGCGCGCGCAAGGTAGACGGGCTCCCGTCCCGTGCCGGAGACCATCACAAGCCTTCGGTCGGCTTCAAGCGTCTCAAGCGCCTCTATTGCCTCGGGCGGACAAGGCGCGATGGAGGTAAAGTCCCGCACCGCGCAGGTGTATAACTCCTTGCGCGTCAGCCCGCCGTAAATCACCGCCGCGCAGAACTGCCCCTCGTGCACGCTGATTTCGTACTCGGGGGACGCGTAGCGCCATGTGAAGAACACGAGGACGAGGAGCGAGAGCATGGAGAACGCGCCGATGTACATGGCATAGGTTTGGAGGACCGCAAGCAGGGTTGCCCAGATGCCGATGAAGGCAACGTAGAGGAGGAGCAGGAGTGCTTTCCTTGTTTTCAGTGCGCGGTCCCTTTTCGGCAGGATGCTGACCGAAACCGAGCGGTCATCGTCGTATTTTCGGTAGACGGAGGTTGGCTTTTTTTGATTCATTGTCGGGCTCCTTTTTGGAAAGTGGGAAAAGGATAAGGGATAAGGGATTAGTGAAGAGTGAAGAGTGAAGAAGTTATAAGTAAAAAATCTCGGGCGGTGCCCGAGATTTTTTGGTGGAGCGTAGGGGATTTGAACCCCTGACCCCAACACTGCCAGTGTTGTGCGCTCCCAACTGCGCTAACGCCCCTTTTTGGTTGTTTTTTATTTTACCACATCTTTTCCCGTTTGTCAACCCCTTTCCCCGCTTTTTCTGCCCGCTCAGTTGTAAAAAAAATGTAAAAAGTGGGTGCCGCCCGTTGTGTATCTATTATAAGTATGGTATAATATATTATATTTTATATCGTGCGCGCGCGTATTACAGCGGGGGTTCCCGCTTTTTCGGAAAGGGGTTTTTTTCTGCATGGCGGAGCATGAATACATAGAGGAAATCCGGCAGGTCTGGGATTTGGTGAAGGAGTCCTTCCGCAAGTCCCTTTCCGACACAACGGTCAACCTTTGGTTCGGAGAGATTGACATTCTCTCCTTTTCGCGGGACCTCATTACCATGAGTATTCCGTCCGAATTCAAATATTCCATTGTCAAGGAAAAATATCTGGACAAGATTCAAGCCGAGTTCTCCCGTCTGCTGGGGTTTGACATCCGCGTGGAGCTGGTCTTTACGGGGTCCCCGACTGCGGCGGACACGGTGCGGTCGGTATTGCCCGAAAAGGCGGATTTGCCCGAGCATTCCGAGAAGGCGGCGCCTGCGGCGGAAGCACCGTTGTCGGCGGGGTCCTCCGACGAGGCGGACCGCGACGAGGACGAGCAGGTCATGCCGGTTTACAGCTTTGAATACACGTTTGACAACTTCATTGTGGGCAGCACAAACAAGTTTGCGCACGCCGCCTGCATTGCGGTTGCAAATCATCCTGCGACGAACTACAACCCGTTATTCATTTACGGTCACAGTGGTTTGGGAAAGACGCACCTGATGTGTGCGATTATCAATCGGATGAAGGAGAACAACCCCGATGTGAAGATTACCTACACGAAGGGGGAGGACTTCACGAACCAGATGATTTCGTGTCTGGCAAACAAGTCGATGGACGAATTCCGCGACCGTTTCCGCAAGTGCGATGCGCTTCTGATTGACGACATTCAGTTCATTGCGGGCAAGATGTCGATTCAGGAGGAATTCTTCCACACGTTCAACGCGTTATTCGAGGAGAAGAAGCAGATTATTCTAACCTCCGACCGTCCGCCGCGCGACATCAAGCTATTGGAGGATCGGTTGAAGTCCCGCTTTGAGTGGGGGTTACTTGCCGACATTGAGCCGCCGGACTTGGAGCTGCGGATTGCAATCATCAAGAACAAGGCGGAGCAGGTGAATGTGACGATTCCGGACGATGTGCTGAACTTCCTCGGCGAGAATCTACGCTCCAACATTCGGCAGATTGAGGGGGCGATCAAGAAGCTGGGGGCGTTGAGCTTCCTTTCGGGCAGGGCAATCACGATGGACGTTGCGCGGGTTTGCATTTCCGAGCTGCTCGGTGGTGCGGAGCCTGTGAGCTCGACTTTGGACCGTGTTTTCATCACGGTGACGAAGAAGTACGGCATTTCGCGCGAAGAGATGGTAGGACCGAAGCGGAACAAGGAGATTGCGAACGCGCGCCACGCGTGCATTTTTCTGATTCGCCAAGTGACCGACATGTCTTTACCTGCGATTGCGAAGGTATTCAACCGCGACCACGCGACGATCATGTCCTCACTCAAAAACGTTGACAGTCGGATGCAAGTCGACTCCGACTTCCTCGCGGAGCTGACCGACATGAAGAGAGAGATCGTGGGGTATTAGGGGAAGACCTTGGAGGCGCAGGGAGACCCCTTTCGGAGGGGTCTCCCTACCCTCCAAACCTCC
>DJSQ01000063.1 GCA_002438075.1 Clostridiales bacterium UBA6330 | reverse complement strand
TGCGCCTCCAAGGTCTTCCTCACTCTCCCACTTTCTCACACATCTCGCGGGCGGCGGATTCCTCGGCGGACTTGCGGTTCTTGCCCGTAGCCGTTACCGTGATGCCGAAAGCCGTGCAGGAAACGGTCACGCAGTGCGAGTTGTCGGGGCGCGTGATGTCGGATACCGTCTTGTAGAGCGGGAGACTGTTGTCAGCCCGTTGCGTCCGCTCCTGAAGCTCGTTCTTCCAGCTCAAACGAATGTTCTTCGCCTCGGGCAGAGGCATCTTGGCTATGTCAAGCATCCGCCGCACAATCGCGGAAACGGCGTTGAAATCGCACCCCGTGTCTATGTAAATCGCCCCGATGATGCTCTCGAACAGGTCCTCCAGCACCGAGTTCTCCTGCCAGATGCCCGTCCCGTAGTCCCCGCGGCTGACCAGCAGATATTGCCCCAGATTCAACTGCCGCATCCGCTCGGCAAGGTGCTGCTTGTTGACCAGACCGTTTTTCAGAGCGCTCAATTGCCCCTCGTCAAAGTCGGTCAACAGCCCGTTTTCCGTAACCGTCATGTAGGTCTCGCGGAACCAAGACAGAACCGTCAGCGACAGAACGCTGTCACCAATCAGCTCTGATACCTCGTTGTCGAGACACTCGGGGTGCTCGTTGCGGTAGGATGACCGCGTGAATGCCTGACGGAGCAGGGCAGGATTGCGGAAACGGTAGCCGAGAGCGTTCTCAATTGCGGTTTGGTTGAAGCTTGTGCTTTTCATGGTTGTTTTCTCCTCTGGATTTGAAAATTGTTTTCGGCTCCTCGGGACGCAAAAAAGGACGACCCGATGGAATTAGCGTGTTCCACAGGATCGTCCTTATCACATCGAAAATACAGACAGCTTCGGAGGTGGCGCGCCCTACCCCGTTTCTGTCTGCAAATCCAATAGAATCCTTTTCATCCGCTGCAATGAAAAGGATTACATTGAATTTGAGTGATATGAAAGTTCAAGCCTTTCGGAACTGATGACAGTATATCACACATTTTTGCGCCTGTCAACCCCCTTTTTCAAAATTTTCTCGGATTTTTTGAAGCCTTGACGGAGGACCGAAAATGTGCTATAATAAGAGAAACAAAGCCGAAAAGGAGGTGCAACCATGCCGAAAAAGGACCGTCTTGCTCTGCAAAACGCAGGGCGGACCGCCGCGCTTTTGTGGGAGCTGTTGCTGTTTTTCGTCCTGCTGTTGGCGGTACAGCTCGTGGAGGGTATCCTCACGGGCATCGCGGCGGCGTGGTGGACGGGGGAGACGCTGACCCTCTTTGGGTTGTACGCGACCCTGCCCGCAACCGCCGTGATTCTGCTGTTCTGCCGCTACGCGCGGGGCAGAACGCCGCGGCAGGTGGTCGGACCCCTGCGCCGCGCGTGGGAGTATGCCGTGTTCGCCCCGCTCGGGGTCGGATTGTTCGCGGCGGCGGTGGGAATCTGCGCGGCGGTCGGAGCACTTCGGGTCGAAACCGCACAAGACCTCGCGGTGGGGCGATGGCTGTTGTTCCTCGTCGGCTTCCTGTTGCAGGGCGCGAGCGAGGAAATCCTGTGCAGGGGCTACCTGATGGGCTCCCTTCTGCGCGGTTGGCATCCGTGGGTCGCGGTTACGGTCAACTCCGCCGCCTTCGCGCTGCTGCATCTCTCCAATCCGAGCGTTTCACCGCTGGCAATCTGCAACACCTTTTTGTTCGGTGTCTTGATGTCGGTAATCGCCCTGCGGCGCGGGAATCTCTGGGGTGCCTGTGCGCTCCACTCGCTTTGGAACTTTGCGCAGGGCAATCTGTTCGGCATCCGCGTGAGCGGGCTTTCCGCAGGACCGTCTCCCTTCCTGTCCGTCCTCACGCCCGATATGCCCCTGTGGAACGGCGCCCAATATGGCTTGGAAGCCTCCCTCCCCGTGACGCTCTGTCTGCTCTTGGCTGTTGGGGCTGGCGTGGGGGTAAGACCTCGGGGCGTTGCCCCGAACCCCATTTAAGAGACTTTTTGAAAAAAGTCTCTTAAAAATCTCCAAAAACTTTCACCAAAGGGCGGGGTTCCGTAGGGAATCCCGCCCTTTGGTGAAATTCTTGAAGGTCCTTAGGGGACTTCTTTTAAGAAGTCCCCTAAGTGGGGCTTGGGGCAACGCCCCAAGGTCTTACCTCCCCACCCCCAACACCCGAGAGCGGGCGTAGGCGGCGAGGAGGGGGAGAAGCGGGGGGAGAGCGGAGAAGGCACGGTTGAAGGCGGCGTAGGGGTAGCGCGCCTCCTGCGCGGCGTAGTCGTGCTCCAAATCGTTGCGGAGAAGGAAGGAATCCACCTCGCGCGGGTCGATGCCGTTGTCGGTGTAGAAGGAAGCGAGCAGGTCGGCGTGAGGTGCGGCTCCAACGGTGCGGAGGAGCGAGGGAAGCTCCCATGCGTAAGGACGGAGATCGGAGGTCAGAACCCCGCAAAGCCCGTCCGTCTCCATGTAGAGCGCGAACAGGTCGACCAAAGCGTAGACGCGCGACGCTTCGGGGAGCGCATTGTAGCAGTCGGCAAGCGATTGACGGCGCTTGTGCGGCGGACCGAATTGCACGGTGACGGCTTTGTCGTTTTGGAAGGACAGGACCTCGCAAAGCGTTGCGTCCTCCTGTCGGGCAAGCTCCTCGGGCGGCAGTGCGGCGAGCGCGGAGAGGCGCGCCTCCTGCTCCTCCATCGCACGCGTGACCGCGCGGCGGGCGGAAAACAGCTTTTTGAAAAATCCCATACGCAAGGCTCCTTTCAATGGGGAATGTGGGGAGTGGGGGGCGGGAATCGGTCCCCCTTCCCTGAAATTATACCCGAAAACGGGCGATTTGTCAAGCGGGATGGGCGCGGAGAACGGAATTTTTGCGAAAAAATGCGGGTCGGGAGATAAAATTTTGAAAAAATACTTGACAAACCGCCCGCAGTGTGGTATAATAGTCAAGCGTTCAGCAAAATAAGGCGGAGTAGCTCAGTTGGCTAGAGCAATCGGTTCATACCCGATAGGTCAAGGGTTCAAGTCCATTCTCCGCTACCATGGCCCGTTGGTCAAGCGGTTAAGACACCGCCCTTTCACGGCGGTAACAGCAGTTCGATTCTGCTACGGGTCACCAGAATACCCCGATGCAAAGTCGGATTGTATCCGCGCTGACGGAGAAAAAAGGAATCGCGGAAGCGGTTCCTTTTTGTTTTGTGTTGCCCTGTATGGCAGATGTTCCGAACGGTCGGGGGCGGGAAAGCCGCATTCAACGGCGCGGTGAGATGCAGAAGACAGAAAAGGAGAAAAAAGCAATGGTAATGAGTGTGGATTTGCGGTTTCCGAACGGAAAGGCAAAGGCGCTGACGCTGAGCTATGACGATGGCGTGGAGCAGGACATCCGATTGGTTGAAATTCTGAACGCGCACGGCTTGAAGGGGACCTTCAATCTCAATTCGGGTCTGTTCTCTCCCGAGGGCACGACATGGGAGGCGGGGACCATCCACCGCAGAATGACCGTGGCACAGGCACTGGCGCTGTACGGGAATTCCGGGCATGAGGTGGCGGTTCACGGTGTGAACCATCCGTTCCTGCATCGCCTGCCGATTGCGGCGGCAACGGCGGAAATCCTTGAGGACCGCAGGAATCTGGAGGCGATGTTCGGGCGCACGGTGCAGGGAATGGCGTACCCGTTCGGAACGCAGGTTGTGAATGATCGGGTTGTGCAGATTCTGCGCGACTGCGGAATCCACTATGCGCGGACAACGGAGAGCACGGGGAATTTTGAAATTCCCACCGACTGGCTCAGAATGCCCGCAACCTGCCACCACAGCCATCCGAAGCTGATGGAGTACGCGGACCGCTTTTTGAGCCTTGACGGAAGCCGCGGCGTTGCGCACCTGTTCTATCTCTGGGGACACAGCTATGAGTTTGAGGAGAAGGACAACTGGGAGGTCATCGAGCGCTTTGCGGAGTACATGGGCGGCAGAGATGACATCTGGTATGCAACGAACGGCGAGATTTACGACTATGTAAGGGACTGGAATCGCATGGAGTGGTCGGTGGATTGCGGGACCGTGACCAATCCGACCGCAAGAAGGCTGTATGTCCGATACGGCGCAGATGTGGTGGAGGTCGGAGCGGGAGAGACGGTCAGATTGGGCTGAACGAGATAAAACGAAAGAAATTTCGGAAAAACAGCGGAAATTTTTGAAAAAGGGCTTGACAAAAGCGCGGGACTGTGCTATAATATGAGGGTCGCAGGGCAAAAAAACAGAGGACCGTTAAAAGCACGAAAAAAGTCCGGAGAAATTTCAAGAAAACCTATTGACAATTTCCGCTGTTTATGGTATAATAAACAAGTCGCTAAGCGACAAGCGGGAGCATAGCTCAGTTGGGAGAGCATCTGCCTTACAAGCAGAGGGTCATAGGTTCGAGCCCTGTTGTTCCCACCATAAGGTCCGGTAGCTCAGTTGGTTAGAGCGCTAGCCTGTCACGCTAGAGGTCGTGGGTTCGACCCCCATCCGGATCGCCATTCTTTACAGCAACCCTTGCTGTATGCCTCTGTAGCTCAGTTGGTAGAGCAGGGGACTGAAAATCCCCGTGTCGTTGGTTCGATTCCGACCGGAGGCACCATTCCGCGGATTTAGCTCATTTGGTAGAGCGCCACCTTGCCAAGGTGGAGGTGGCGGGTTCGAGCCCCGTAATCCGCTCCAGAAACGGG
>DJSQ01000127.1 GCA_002438075.1 Clostridiales bacterium UBA6330 | reverse complement strand
CGGCACCACCGTGTAACGGCGAACGCAAACACCAACCATTGCCGCGGAGTCGAACCCCGACGGGGCGCCGGCAGGCGGAATCTCGGCACTCGTGTAGGGCATTATATCGCAAATCTCCGAACGCCGGTGGCACTATGTTCGCACTTCCCCTATAAATGCGTTGAAAGTTCTTGAAGGGGCTTGGGGAAACTTCTTTCAAGAAGTTTCCCCAACGCATCCCCCGCATCCTATATACGCGGATGCGCGCAGGAAATCGGACGGGGCGGCGGGGCGGGGGAGACAGAGGGACCAAAGCCCGAACGCCGCCTCGGAAAAGGCGAGCTGACGGAGCGCGGCGGGGGTGTCGGGAACCTCGCGGCGCTTGGTTACGATTGGAATTGTGACCGAGTGCCGCCGCTCGGCGAGGAATCGACAGCCCGTGCGATTTGCCGCGAGAAGCACCGCGTAGGCGGGCTCCGCGAGCAGGTCCGCCTCGGTCACGCCTGTCAGCGCAAAGAGCAGACCGCGCCGCAGGCGGGAGAGGGGGCAGTTGACCCCCGCATCGCGCAGAACCGAATCCAAGTCGGGGCACGTGCGGGCAAGCTCGGCGAGCCGTTCGCCGATGCCGCCGCCCAAGCCCGCGATTTTGGAAAGCGTGACGGGCGGGGTCATGCGCAGGCAGGCGAGCAGAACGGGGTCAAGACGGGACAGGTCGGCGGGCGCGCGCCCGCTTTCGCATTCCGTGCGGAGAAGCGCGAGACTGTCGGGGGAGAGGTACGGGGAGAGCGCGTCGGGACCCTCCCGCAGAAGAAGCCCGCGCAAGGCGGTTGCGGACGGGGGACCGCCCGCGGGGAGCGATTTGTCGTGATAGCCTGCACCCGTGCGGCGGACGGTGTGCGGGGAAATGCTACCGTACTGCCCGAGCGCGCGGAGATAGGCGAGCGCGAGCAGGTCGTTCGGCGAGGTCGGTGCCTCGGGACCCATGACCTCCCGCAGGCAGTCGGCGTAGGCAAATGCCGTGCCGTGTCCCGCGCGCGTTTTCTCACGGTAGGCGGTGAGGAATGCGGGGGAGGCGGTGATGTCCGCCGCCGTGCGCAGAAGGTCGAGGTCACCGCACTCCGAGCCGAACCAAAGGTCGGTTATGCCGAGCCGCGCCGGCAGGGAGACCCCCGCCGCGCCGAACGCTTCGCCGTGCGCCGCGCAAAAGGGGAAGGGGAGCTCAAACACCGCGTCCGCGCCGCCCGAGAGGAGCATTTGCGCCCGCACGCGCGGGGAGAGGACCGCCGCCTCGCCGCGCTGGGTGAAGCAGCCGCTCATCACAAGGACCACCGCATCGGCACCCTCGGCGCGGGCGCGGTCCATCAGATACAGATGCCCCGCATGGGGCGGATTGCATTCGCAGACAATGCCCGAGACTTGCATAACGGCTCCTTTCCCTGTGTCCTTTCCTTTATTATACCCGTTTTTTGCCCGTTTGTCAATCATTTTGGCGACTTCGGCGGGCAAAAAGCGGAAAAAGTGCGAAAAAACTCTTGACAAACGCCCAAAAACACGGTATAATATATATCGTCGCATTTTATGTCAACTGCCAATTGTCAACCGTATGGGAGGGATAGTCATGGTTCTGGATATGCGCCCGATGCTGCGCGGCGAAATGGACAGGATCACCTTTGACGGTCTGCTTCCGCAGGATGAGAACGCACTCCCCGAAATGGAAGGTCCGACCCACGTCGTGGGTGAGGTGACCGACAGCGCGGGGTATATGCGCCTGACCCTGACGGCAACGGTGGGGTATCGCGCGGCGTGCGCCAGATGTCTGGAGCCCGTGACGGGGGAATTCTCCGTTACGCTGGAGAGAACGGTTGCCGCAAAAAGTACGCTCAGCGAAAAGCAATTGGAGGAGAATGTCGACGAGTACGCCGTGATTGAAAACGGAATGCTCGACCTCGACAGTCTGGTGCGGGAAGAAGTGCTGCTTTCCTTCCCGATGCGTTTCCTTTGCTCGCCGGATTGCCCCGGGCTTTGCCCGAAGTGCGGGAAGCCTCTGAAACTCGGGGACTGCGGTTGCCCGAAACGGGAGCCCGACCCGAGACTGGCGATTCTGGGGACGCTGTTTGACAAGGATGAGAACAACAAAGAGTAAGTAATTATGCACGAACCGTGCAAGAGGAGGTGTAGATATGGCAGTACCGAAGAAGAAGGTATCGAAAGCACGCAGAGACAAGAGACGCTCCAACAACAGCAAGCTCTCTATGCCGGGCATGACAAAGTGCTCCAACCCTGCTTGTGACGCGTTCGTGAAGAACCATTGCGTCTGCAAGGTTTGCGGCTTTTACAATGGCAAAAAGGTCCTCGACATCAAGGCTGACGCAAAGAAGGCTTGAGCGGGACAAAATAACGCACACCCCCAAAAAGGGTGTGCGTTATTTTACATCTGAAAAAACGATAACGGAGAATCGGATATGAAATCTGTTTGTCTGATCAACGGCGGAATGGATGCGGACGCGTTCGGAATCCTTTCGCGGACCTGCGAAAAGGAGCTGGCGCGGCGCGGTGTGGGAACCGACGCGCGGGACGGCTACCGCATTCGGGTGGCGGTGGATGCGAGCCTTGCAAACGATACCTTCCGCCTGCTTCCCGAGGCGGGCGGCGCAGAGGTCCTCGGCGCAACCCTGTCGGCGGTGTTCCACGGGGTCGGGGTCCTGCTCCGCAGACTGAAATTGGACGGCAGGGGAGGCTTCACCCCACTTGCGGAGGCGGTCACCTTTACGCCCGTCAAGCCCCTGCGCGGAATGTATTTCGCAACGCATTTCGGAAACTTCTACCATGCCGCGCCGATTGAAGAGGTGCTGGAGCGCGTGGTGCTGAGCGCCATGCGGGGCTATAACGAGCTGTTGGTCTGGTTCGATATGCACCATTTCGCCTCGATGGAGGAGCCCGAGGCTGTGACGCTGACCGAGCGCCTGCACACGGTCCTGCAATACGCAAACCGCGTGGGGATGGGCGCATCGATTCTGATGCTTGCAAACGAGGGCTTTTCCTCCTCGCCCGTGTCCCTGCGGGCAAGATTTGAGGTGGAGAACGGCTATAAAAAAGTCCCGCTCGGGCATTACGGCTGTGAGATTTGCCCCTCTGTTTCGGGCGGCGTGGAGGAAATTCTGCGCGAGCGGCGGGAGATGCTTGCAAAATTTGCCGATTTGCGGATGGATTACGTCATCCTCTGGCCCTACGACCAGGGCGGTTGCACCTGCCCCGCCTGTGCGCCGTGGGGCGGGAACGGATATCTGCGCCTCCTGCCGCATTGCCGCGCGCTGTTGAATGAGCTGATGCCGAACGCAAGGCTCATCGTTTCCACATGGCTCTTCGATTCGTTTACCGACGGGGAGTGGGACGCGTTTGCGAAGGCGGCGCAGAGCAATACCGACACCTTTGCGGGCGTGGACTGCTTCATGGCATCCGCCGTGCCCGAGCGGGTGGCGCAGAGCACCGCGCTCCGCTGGATTTCCTTCCCCGAAATCAGCATGGCGAAGTGCGCACCGTGGGGCGGCTTTGGCGCGAGCGTGCTGACCGAGCGGTTGCAGGAGCGGCTTGTCCCCGAGCTGGCACACATGGAGGGCGGCTTCCCGTACTCCGAGGGCATTTTTGAGGACGCAAACGAATTCATTGTGGCGGGACTGTACACGGGCGAGTTTGCCGACACGCAGTCGGCGCTCCGCGCTTACGTGGAGTGGGAATTCTGCTGTGCGGACGAGGCGCTGTACAAGGCGGTCCTTGACACCGAGGTCGGTCTGAAGCGGGAAAGCCACGGCAACCGCGCGCCGTTCCGCATTCTGACCCCCGAAAAGGTGACCGAGGTTGCGCAGGTGCTGGAGCACTACCGCGAGACCTTGCCCGCGCCGATTGCAACGGGGCGGACCTTCCGCCTGCTCTACCTGCGTTCGGTTGCGGACGCGGAGCTGATTGCGCATGACGGCGACCCGCTTGCCTCCGAGCGTTCCATCGCGGCGCTGGAGGAGATTGACCGCATTTATCATGTAACGGACACAACAAGCGTCTGGGTGCGCACCCCCGTGTGGCGCCTGCATCCCGAAGCAAACCCCGAGCATTGCGCGGTTTGAATTTTGAATAGAGAGAAACAGAAAAGCAACGGACCAAACGGTTCGTTGCTTTTCTGTTCAGGCGTTTCCTTTTTCCGCCGCCTCGTGCCGCAGCAATTCCGCCAGCGAATGCACCGCGCCCTTGATGGAGAGGGACGAGGTGTTGATCATGAGGTCGTAGTTGGTGCGGTCGCCCCATTTATGCCCCGTGTAGTAGGTATAGTAGCGGGAGCGGTTGCGGTCGACCTTGCGGATTTTGCGGGCGAGCTGTTTATCGGTGAGCGCGTCGTCCTCGTGGGATTTCTCGCGGCACCGCGCCAGCTTGCTTTCCATGTCGGCATAGATAAAGAGGCGCAGGGGGTGCTGTTCGCGCAGGATATAGTCCGCGCACCGACCGACGATTACGCAGTCGGATTTCTCCGCCATGTCGCGGATGGTGTTTGCTTGCTCGGCGTAGACCGAGGTATACTGCCGCAGGAGGTAGTCCGGCTCGGCGGCGTGCAGGGTTTTGCCAACGGTGATGGGGTAGTAGACCCCGGGCGCGCCCTCCACGATGTGGTGGATATAGCTTTCCGCCAGCTGTGTGCGCTTGGAGATTTCCTCCATGATTTCGCGGTCGTAGTACGCGTAGCCCAGCTCCTCTGCGAGCCGTTTGCCGAATTCGCGTCCGCCGCTTCCGAATTCTCTGCCGATGGTAATGATTTGATTCATGGATGTGCCTCCCGTTTGATGGAATGTTCTTCTACCTGTTATCAGTATACCACTTTTTTGTGCATTTGTCAACAGGTGGCACAAAAATTGCTTGACAAATCCTTTGGAATGTGGTATAATTGCGCTATCGGGCAAAAAAGGAGGGACAAAAAATGAAGCCGTCATGGATTTTACTCTGCATTTACGCGGGCATCAGCTTCCTTGCGTTTATCCTATACGGGGTTGACAAGCTGAAGGCGAAGTGTCACGCGTGGCGGATTAAGGAATCGGTTCTGCTCGGCGTTGCGTTTCTTGGCGGTGCGGTCGGTGCGCTCCTCGGGATGCTGGTTTTCCGCCACAAGACCAAGCACTGGTACTTCCGCGTGGTTGCCGTTCTCGGTCTCCTCTGGCAACTCGCGCTTTACCTGTGGCTACGGGTGAGGTTAGGAATGTGACAAAGACCTTGGAGGCGCAGGGAGACCCCTTTCGGAGGGGTCTCCCTACCCTCCAAGCCTCCCTGACCCACCCCGAACTTCCCCCATGTCCCCGCCACTTAGAAAGCGGAAATTTATTTCGCTTTTTTGAAAGTGGCGGGGACATGGGGGAAGTTTTTGGTTTGGATGGGAGGTGTGGATTTGTTGCAGGGTGCGGCTATCGCGCCCCTTGGGTGGGCGGGACGCGCGGAAC
>DJSQ01000128.1 GCA_002438075.1 Clostridiales bacterium UBA6330 | reverse complement strand
TGGGGGAAGTTCGGGGTAGGTCAGGGAGGTTTGGAGGGTAGGGAGACCCCTCCGAAAGGGGTCTCCCTGCGCCTCCAAGGTCTTCCTCACCTTTCCTCTCTAAAATACGACTGCCCCAAAGCGGCGGGGGGCTGGTTTTCGCGCTTTTTCCGAATGCTCACGGAAACCAGAACGATAATCGTGACAACGTAAGGGAGCATCTTGATCAGCTCGATTACCGAGGTCGGAGCGGGGACGTAAACACAAATGATGTAAAGTCCACCAAAAATCAGCGAGCAGAGAATGCCCACAATCGGCTTCCAGAGCGCGAAAATGACAATCGCAATCGCAAGCCAGCCGCGGTCACCGAAGCCGTTGTTCGTCCATGCACCACCCGTGTAGTCCATTACAAAGTACAAGCCGCCGAGACCCGCAATCATGCCGCCGATCACCGTCGCCGCGTATTTGTACGCCGTCACGTTGATGCCCACAGCATCCGCCGTTGCAGGGCTTTCGCCAACCGCGCGCAGATTCAAGCCCACACGCGAACGGTTCAGGAAAATGCCCGCAAAAATCGCAATCGCTATCGCAAGGTACGCAAGGAAGCCGTAGGAGAAGAACAGCTTCCCTACCCAGCCGAGATTCTTCGCAAACGGAAGCGACGCCTTGTAGTAGGTCCCAGTTGCCAGAAGCGAAATCGAACCGCTCTCGCCGAAAAAGCTCAGAAGCGAGCCGCCGAAGAAGTTGCCCACGCCGACACCGAAGGTCGTCAGCGCCAAGCCCGTGACGTTCTGGTTCGCACGGAGCGTAACCGTCAGAAAGCTGTAAATCAGCGCCATCAGCGCCGAGCCGAGCAGACAGGACAGGAACGGAATGAGAATGCAGAGCGCCGCCACAGGGGTCGTGCCCGCAGTCCGACAGCCGTGCTCGTAAATGTAGCCGCCGATGATGCCCGAAATGCCGCCGACATACATGATGCCCGGAATTCCGAGGTTCAGGTTGCCGCTCTTTTCGGTGATAATCTCACCCGTTGCGCCGTAGAGGAGCGGAATGCTCTGAATAATCGCGGCATTGAGGAACGAAATCCATGTGTTCATTGCGCGTCGGCTCCTTTCTCTTCGGTCTCTTGGATTGCTTCGGGCTCCTCGGGCTCCGCGGGCTTCTCGGGCTCCGCGACCGCCTCAACCTTTGTCCGATGGCGGAAATTCACGCGGTAGCGGATGAAGAACTCGCACCCGATGATGAAGAAAATGATGATACCCGTGATGATATCCGCAACGCTCTCGTTGAGGTTGCAGGAGGTTGCCATCTGCGAAGCGCCGCGCCGCAGAAAAATCAGCAGGAAGGAGGTCAGAAGCATGAAAATCGGGTTGAACTTCGCCAGCCACGACACCATGATAGCCGTAAAGCCGTCGCCGCCCACCAAATCGGAGGTCACCGTGTGGCTCGCGCCCGCAACGAGAATCATGCCCGCAACGCCGCAGAGCGCGCCCGAGAGCACCATGGTCCGAATGATGACCTTCTTGACGCTGATTCCGATGTAGCGCGCGGTGTTCTCGCTCTCGCCCACCACGGAAATCTCATAGCCGTGCTTGCTGAATTGCAGATAAACGTAAATAAGCGCGGTCAGCACCAGCACAATCAGAATGTTCAGCAGATACTTCTGCCCCGCGATTTCGGGGAACCAGCCGTTCTTGCTGGAAAGGTTCAGCACGCCCAGCACGCGCGAGCCGTTCGGAACCCACACCATGATGCAGAACGACACCAGTTGTGCGGCAACGTAGTTCATCATCAGCGTGAAAAGCGTCTCGTTGGTGTTCCAGAGCGCCTTGCAGATTGCGGGAATCACCGCCCAGATAATGCCCGCCACGATGGACGCGACAAACATCAGCGCCAACAGCACCGCACTCGGCAAACGGTCGCCCGCATATACCATGCAAGCCGCCGCCGCAAGCGCCGAGACCAGCACCTGCCCCTCCGCACCCGTGTTCCAGAAGCGCATACGGAACGCAGGGGTCACCGCGATTGCAATGCAGAGCAAAACCGCCGTGCCCTGCAAGGTCACCCAGAGCTTGCGGGGAGAGCCGAAGGTTCCTTCAAAAAATGCCTTGTAGATGTCAATCGGGTTGTAATCGGTCAGAATCACGACCACCAGCGCCGACAGAAGCATACCGAGTATAATCGCCGCCGCGCGGATCAGGCAACGGTGCGCGGCACCGATTTCGGTCCTGCGCGTAATATGAAACAGAGGCTCATGCCGTTTTCCCGTTCGGGATGCAGAATTCATCATTGCGCTTTTCCTCCCTCTGTTCCGGTCATCAGCAGACCGACCTCATCCTTCTTTGCGGTCCTGCCGTCGAGAATGCCCGCCACGCGCCCGCCGCTGATGACCATAATTCTGTCACACAGCTCCAACAGCACATCGAGGTCCTCGCCGACGAAGATGACCGCAACGCCGCTTTCCTTCTGCTTGTTCAGCAGATTGTAAATCATGTACGAAGAGTTGATATCCAACCCGCGCACGGGGTAAGCCGCCATCAGAACCGTGGGTGCCGCCGCGATTTCGCGCCCGACCAGCACCTTTTGCACGTTTCCGCCCGACAGCCGACGGACCGGTGTCCTGTCGCTCGGGGTGACGACCTCCAGCTGGCGGATGATCTCCCCCGCCAGATTCTTCGGCGCGGTCCGATGCAGAAATGCACCCGTGCCCGCCCGATAGCTGCGGAGCATCATGTTGTCCACAATGCTCATGTTTCCGACCAAGCCCATGCCGAGACGGTCCTCGGGGACGAACGAAAGCCGCACGCCCAGCTCACGAATCTGAATCGGGGTCTTGCGGCGCAGGTCCACCGTTTCGCCGTCCTTGGGGTCGTTGTAAAGGATCTCCCCGCTGTCGGGTGCGTAAAGCCCCGCGATGGATTCCAACAGCTCGCGCTGACCGCTCCCTGCAATGCCCGCGATGCCGAGGATTTCCCCGCTCCGCGCTTCAAACGACACATGGTCCAGCACCTGCACCCCATCGGGGCTGACACTGCTGATGTCGTGCACCGCCAGACGGACCTGCGGGTCACGCGGCTCGGTGCGCTCGATGTTCAGGCTGACCCGTTTGCCAACCATCATTTCGGTCAGCTCCGCCTCGTTGGTCTCCGCGGTGCGGACCGTGCCGATGTAGCTTCCCTTGCGCAGGACCGACACGCGGTCGGAAATCGCCATCACCTCGTGCAGCTTGTGCGTGATGATGATGATTGCCTTGCCGTCATCGCGCATCCGACGCAGGACCGCAAACAGCTTTTCGGTCTCCTGCGGGGTCAGCACGGCGGTCGGCTCGTCCAGAATCAGGATGTCCGCGCCGCGGTAGAGCACCTTGACGATTTCCACCGTCTGCTTCTCGGACACCGACATATTGTAAATCTTCTTGTTCGGGTCCAGTTCAAAGCCGTAACGCGTGCAGATGGCTCTCACACTCTCCACCGCGCTCCGCTTGCTGTACCCGCCCTTGCAATGCAGACCGAAAATCAGCCGCACGGTCTCATCCCCCGACCGCGCCTTGATGACACCGACCGTATGCTTGCCGTCTGCGGGCAGGACCTCGACCTGCTCCCCTTGAATCATCTCCAGTCCCTCGCGGCGGCAGGCAACCTCTGCCTGTGCAAGCGCTTCCTGCGGATTCAGTCCGCCGATTTGCTTGACACCCAACACAACGTTCTCTGCGGCGGTGAACACGTCCACCAGCTTGAAGTGCTGATGAATCATGCCGATTTTGTATGCAAACGCATCATGAGGGGAGGAAATGACTGCATTCTTTCCGTCAATCAGAATATGCCCCTCGTCGGGATAATAAATTCCGGAGATCATATTCATCAGGGTCGTTTTTCCGCTGCCGTTCTCTCCCAACAGTGACAGGATTTCTCCTCTGCGGACCTCCAGACTGACATCACGGTTCGCAACCACGTCGCCAAACCGCTTGGTAATATGCCGCAGCTCCAGTGCCACACGATTATCTTTCATAAGTGGGCGTATCCTTTCTTTCCTCTATAATAAAACACCTTAAGGCGGAGCGAAGGCTCCGCCTTTTCGGTTCGTTACGGCAACGTCGGAATCAGTCCTTGCTGTCCTTCATCTCGGTGATGCCATCGATGTACATCAGCGAGAAGTACGGAGCGGAGCGGAGGGTCGATTCTGCAAAGTAGCCGTCCACAATTGCCTCGTGATCGGGCGTAAACTTTTCATCGGTGTCCACATCCGCCATGAAGGTGGTCAGGGTCTTGCCCTCAACGGTAAACGTGGTGGTATCAAAGACCTTCAGCGTGCCTTCCTTCAGCTTTGCCATAGCCTCGTCGATCTTCTCCTGCGTGCCGGGAGCGGCAACCGCAGCATTCAGCTCGGTCAGCTCAACAGCACCGTCCTTGATGCCGTAGCAGATGTCGTTGTCAACCTTTCTGCCCGCCATAGTCTCCTTGATGATCATGGTCATGTAAGGCTCCCAGTTGATCTTGGAGGAAATCAGCGCGGTGTTCGGAGCAATGGAGATGGTGCTGATGTTGTAAGCAACGTTCGGAACCTTCTTCTCCTCGCAAGCCTTCGGAGCACCCTCGGAGTCTGCGTGCTGGCTGATCAGAACACAACCGTCGTTAATGAGTTTGAGTGCGGCTTCCTTCTCCAGCGCAATGTCAAACCAAGAGTTGGTGTAGGTCACTTCCATGGTCACAGTGGGGCAGACCGACTTTGCGCCGAGGTAGAAGGAGGTCAGACCGGAAACAACTTCCGCATAGTTGAATGCACCGACATAGCCCATCTTTGCCTTGTCAGCGGTGATGGTGCCCGCATCGATCATCGACTGAATCTTCATACCTGCGGCAATGCCGGCGAGGTATCTGCCCTCATAGATGGACGCGAACGCATTGTGGAAGTTGGGCAGGTTCAGGGTGTGCGCCTTGGTTCCGGTTGCATGGAAGAACTGGACATCGGGGAATTCGCCCGCCGCGCGGATGATGTGGTCCTCATGACCGAAGGAATCCGCGAAAATCAGCTTGCAGCCTTCATCGGCAAGCTCTGCGGCAGCCTCATAGCACTTGACGCTCTCGGGAATGTTGGTCTTGAGGAGAATCTGGGAATCCGTCAGACCGGCAGCCTTTGCAGCAGCCTTTGCAGCATCGAGAAAGTTCTTGTCGTAGGTGGAGTTCTCGTCATGCAGGAAGATAAAGCCAACCTTGAAGTCTTTGTTTCCGGAGTTTTCGCCGGACTCATCGGTCTTTTGATCACCGTTGCCCTTGTTGTTGCAGGACACCAGTCCGAAGACCGCCGTTGCCGCCATTGCAATGACCAGCACAAGAGAAAGTACCTTTTTGAACATATTCATGTTCCTCCAAAAAAATATTTTTACCCGAGGCGCACCTCGTTGGTAACAAAAGAAAGACAGACCCCGTCAGCCGGAGTCTGTCAGCAAAGCCTGTCCGTCCCCCTATTCGGGAACGACAACAAGAGCCTGCCAATAGTCGCACATCCGGCTGTGCGGTAGAGACACCCGAGCCATTTTCATCGGGCATATATTGGTTGGACCGTAAATTTTGAATTATGTAATTTCAGTGTGCGAACTCAATCGCTCCGTCCTCGGTCATGCGGCTGACCTTTGCCAGCGCCTCGACCCGAACGCCCGCCTCCCGCAACAGCTTCTCGCCGTCCTGGTAGGCTTTCTCAACGCACACGCCGAGACCCACGACCTTTGCTCCCGCCTGTCGGCAGATGTTGAGCAGTGCCATTGCCGCGCTCCCCCTTGCGAGGAAGTCGTCAATCAGAAGCACGCGGTCGTTCTCTCCGAGGTACTGACGGGACACCACCACGTCGTGGTCGCTCCCATGCGTATAGGAGTGAACCTGCGAGCGCCAGACATCCGCCGCCATGTTGGAGGACCTGCCTTTTTTGGCGTAGACCACGGGACAATGAAAAAATTGCGCTGTCATACAGGCAATCCCGATTCCGCTTGCTTCCATGGTCAGGATTTTGTTTACACCGCAATCCGCGAACAAATGATAGAATTCTTTTCCGAGTGCGGACAGAAAGTCCACATCCATCTGGTGGTTGAGAAAGCTGTCGACCTTCAGGACATCGCCCGCGTAGATTTTTCCGTCCTTGCGAATTCGCTGTTCCAGAAGCTCCATGCCGCTCTCCTTTCCGCCCCGTGAGAGGGACGCTCGAAAAAGTATAACTCATTATACCCCAAAACGCCCCGAATTTCAATTGACAAATCACAACAATTCTGCCTCTTTTCGACGCTTTCTTTTAAGAACTTTTCACAAAACAGCCCTGTTTGACGGTTTTGTGACGGTCGCGTGACGGTGAAATCGAATCCTATGGCGGCGATTTTTGAAAAGAAACTGTGTAGAAAAATAAAAAAATCGCAAAAACCTATTGCAAAAAGAGAAAAAATGGTGTAAAATAGAATGTAATGTTCAGAGTCGGGATTTCCGCCGGCTCAAATTCTGACTTTCCCACAGAGGATGGAGGTAAAAATTTATGGTAGTAGCCGGAGATTTCAAAAACGGAATTACATTTGACGACGGTCAGGGCAACGTCCTGCAGGTCATTGAGTTCCAGCACGTCAAGCCGGGCAAGGGCGCGGCATTCGTGCGCACCAAGCTGAAGAACGTCATCACGGGCGCTGTGGTCGAAAAGACCTTCAACCCCACCGATAAGTTCGAGAACGCTTACATTGAAAGAAAGGATATGCAGTACTCCTACGATGACGGTGACCTGTATCACTTCATGGACACCGAAACATGGGAGGAGACGCTCATCCCCCACGACAAGGTTGGCGACAACTTCCGCTTTGTCAAGGAAGAAATGATGTGCAAAATCATCTCCTACAAGGGCAACGTGTTCGGCGTGGAGCCTCCGATTTTCGTTGAGCTTGAAGTCACCGACACCGATCCCGGCTTCGCGGGCAACACCGCAACCAACACCCTCAAGCCCGCAACGCTTGAGACCGGTGCCGAGATCAAGGTCCCGCTGTTCATCAACGTTGGCGACCGCCTGAAAATCGACACCCGCACGGGCGAATATCTGTCCCGCGCATAAGACAAAATTCGGGGGGACCGCGCTGTTCGGTCCCCCGTTTTAACACGAAAGGAGCATACAAAATGGAAATGAATCTGACCGAAAAGGCCTCCTATCTCAAGGGACTGGCAGAGGGCTTGGAGCTTGACAAGGAATCGAAAGAGGGCAAGATCATTGCGGCACTTCTCGACCTGACGGGTGAAATGGCGCAGGAGCTTGCGAAGGTCCGCAACGACATTGACGAAATCGACGATGATCTGGACTATCTCAACGACTATGTAGAGGAGCTGGATGACGATTTGGAGAGTGTTGAGAATCTTCTCGGTGTCGAGGACGACGAGGACGAGGACTACGACGATACGGACGAAGACGAGGATGACGACGATTTACTCGGCGATGACGACTGCGACGGTGACTGCGAGGGCTGCCACGGTTGCGACGGCGAGGAGTACTACGAAATCGTTTGCCCGTCCTGCGGCGAGACGGTCTGCTTTGACCAGGAGCTGGACCCCGAAAATCTGGTCTGCCCCGCCTGCGGCGAAAAGTTCGGCTGCATCGTTGACGAGGACGACTATAAGAAAATTTCTGAGGAGAAGTAAGGGAAAGACCTTGGAGGCGCAGGACCCCCTCTTTCGGAGAGGGGGTCCTACCCTCCAAACCTCCCTGACCTCCCGAGAACTTCCCCCATGACCCCGCCATTTACGAAGCGAAGATTTGATTCGCTTTTCGAGAGTGGCGGGGTCATGGGGGAAGTTTTTGTCGTTTGGGG
>DJSQ01000141.1 GCA_002438075.1 Clostridiales bacterium UBA6330 | reverse complement strand
CGAACCCCGAAGGGGCGCCAGCAGGCGGGATCTCGGCACTCGTGTAAGGTATCATTATAGCAGTCATCAATTATCTTTCAACCGAAGCAGAACGACACAAGGTCTTTTGTCGAATAATAGAATAAGAACTGATTTTATTCTATAAATTGTCATAAAAAAACACCTCCGAGCGGGTCGGAGGTGGGGATATTTAGTGATTGGCTCTTGCGCGGGAGATTAACTCGTCGGAAAGCCCGCGGCAAATGCCTGTGATGTGGTGGATTTCCGCGATTGCGTCATCCTTCATGCCGTTTTCAATCCACTCGTAGGCAAGACCGAAAATTTCGCACTTGAAGAAACGGATGGTCACTGAGCGGTCGTAGTCGCTCACCGCATTCTTGCCGAATACCGTGTCAATGTAGGTGGTGACGAGGTATTCGCAAATCTTCATCAGAGCGGTTTCGTAGAGGTCGCGGTTGACGGAATTGTAGATGTGGTAGACCGCGCGCTTGTGCGAAAGCGCGAATTGGAACGCGACATCCACGCACTGGTCAAGCGAGGTGATGGTGGGGTATTGGGATATGATACGGTCGGCTTCCTCGCGGATGATTTCCCCGAGCAGAGTGGGAATGTCCTGAAAATGGTAGTAAAAGGAGTTGCGGTTAATGCCGCAGTCCTCCACAATCATGCGCACGCTGATCTGCGCGAGCGGCTTTTCGCCAAGCAATTTGATAAACGATTCCTTGATTGCCCGTTCGGTCAGATTCGACATGAAAACCTCCTTTTTTGAAAAAATAGCGGTGTAAAATTGCTTTTTGCCTGTAAATCCTCTCAAAATTTCGGTGCACTATGTTCGCACCACGCCCCAAAATGCGTTGAAGGTTTTTGAGGGGGCTTGGGGGAACTTTTTTCCAAAAAGTTCCCCCAACGCATCCCCCGCATCCTTTACACTGTGCAGATCAGGCGCTCGAGGGCGGTGTAGCCCTGCGGGGAGAGCTTGAGCGTCCGGTCGGCGGCGGCACAGGCGGCAAGCGCATCGCGGAGCGCGTTCGGACGGAGACGGGATAGACTTTTTCGGTATAACCCAACCCTGAATTCGTGCATTTTCAGCGCGGCGGCAACCTCTTTTTCGGTCGAACCGCCACGAAGCATTGCCTGTACGCTTGCCATGTCGCAGAAAACGCGGATTACGTCCCCGAGAATCACGAGCGGGTCCACGCGGCGGAATTTGTACTCCCGCAGAATGTCAAGCGCCGCATCCCGCTTGCCGTCCATCATCGCGTTCGCAAAGGCGAAAGCGTCGTATTCGGTCACGGGCGTGCAGACAAACCGCATATCCGCCTCGGTGACCTGCGTTTTGCCGTTCGCCAGCGCGTAATAGCTCAGCTTGTCAATCTCGTTTGCAAGAGAGAACATCGAGGAGCCGCAATACGCAATCATATGCGAGCAGAACTCGGGCGATACCTCCACGCCGTTGTGCTGAAAATGCCGCGCCGCCCAGACCGCCAGCTTGGCGGGGGAGGAACGGTCAAATTGCACGGGCGTGAGCACCTCACCGAGCTTGGAAAGCACGGCGGACGGACGCTTGGGAAGATAGCCCGCGTCAAAGCAATCGGCGGAGGCAAGCACCAGCACCGTGTTGTAGTCGTATTCCCGCGTTGCCGAAAGCGCATCGCAGAGCGCGTCCAAATCGGTCGGCTTCATCGAGGTGAAGTCCAGCCCCGAGAGCACAACCAGCTTGCGGTCCGCCATCATCGGCATCGGCATCAGCGCTTCAACCAGACGGTCGGCGGTAAAGTCGGTTGCATCGAGCCGCATTTCGTTGAACACCGAAAAGGAGGGGTCGGGGCAGAGCGTCTCGCGGGCGAGACGGACGGCGGAGAGCTTGAGATAGTCCTCGTCTCCGAAGAAAAGATATGCGGCGCGCGGCGCGGCTTTGATCTCCTTGCGGAAATCGGATTCCTTGAGAATATTCACGGTCAACCCTCCTGTCTTACGGATATTATAGCATAAAAACGCGATTCCGTCAAGAAAAAGCACTTTTTTTCCAAAAAGAAATGTTTTTTTCGGAAAAACCCTTGACAAACAGGGGGTGAATCGGGTATAATATAAGCTGTTATTGCAAAAAGGTGTGTGTAAAGCTGAAAAGCAAACCGCTCCCGAGAACAACATAAAGGAGGTGCAGTCAATGCTGAGAACTTACCAACCGAAAAAGCGTCAGAGAAAAAAGGAGCATGGCTTCAGAAAGAGAATGAAGACTGCTGACGGCAGAAATGTCCTGAAGAGAAGACGCGCAAAGGGCAGAAAGAGACTGACGTACTGAGTCACTGCCAACCAAACACCGACAGCTGTTGTAGCGTAACCCGCACACGTGGTCGGTGTTTTTTGCGGATACGGGAAATTTTTTCCTACCTCTCATTTTTACACGGATACCGAAACGGACGGGCAAATGAAGTATACAACCATCAAGGAACACCATTTATTCGGAAAGACCTTTCAGAGAGGCGCGCGCTGGAGCGGGCGCTATGTTTCGGTGTTTGTCCTGCGGGACTACGCCGCGAAACGGCTGGCGAAGGAGAATCCGACCAAACGGTTTTACAATCGGTTCGGCGTGTCGGTGAGTAAAAAAGTGGGAGGAGCGGTCGAACGCAACCGCGCCAAGCGCATTCTGCGGGCGGGCTACCGCGCCGTGGAGCCCGAGGTGAAAGCGGGCTACCTTGTGGTGGTCACGCCGCGGGAGGGCATCGGTGAGGCAAAATCGACCGACATCGAGCGCGAGCTGCGGAAGGGCTTTGCCAAGCTCGGTATGCTTCGGCAGGAGACGGTATGAAATACCTGTGCATTTGGCTGATTCGATTCTATCAGAAGGTGCTGTCACCGCTGAAGCGACAGCCAACCTGCCGCTTTCAGCCAACCTGTTCGCAGTATGCCGTGGAAGCCTTTCAAAAGAGGGGCTTCTTCGTTGGCATGATTCTGACCGTTTCGCGCATCGCAAGATGCAACCCATTCTGCGCGGGGGGCTATGACCCCGTGCCGGAGAGGGGACTGCGCCGCCGGATTGCGGTCCCCATGACGAAATACTATTATCCGGAGGAATACCATTTGGAGCGGGACGAGCCCGAAGGCGAACCCGACACGAAAAACGAGCAATAACAACCGCGGCACCGCGCGGGGAACCGAATCGGCGGTGCGACAATTCCCCAAAATCGAAGGGAGAAAAACAAAACGCATGAAAAAGAAAACAAGTACACTGCGGTGGCGCATCGGCATCTTGGCGGCGCTCATCCTGATGCTCGCAACGGTCCTGACGGGCTGTGGGTCGAGCAATTCGGGAAGCAAGCCGACCTATACCAGAGCGTTGGAAAAGGCGGCGGATGGCGACTTGAGCGCTGAAGAGTTGAATGAAGTGGCAGATTTGTTGGCAAATACCTATGCAAAGGATTTTACCACCAACTATATGCTCCTGGCTGCATCCAATGGATACGACATGACTGCGGAGGATTTTGACGACAACAATCTTTCGGCAACGGACCGCGTGGACGCGGTAAAAAATCTGCTGAAAAAAGCCAAAGAAAAGGCGGCGAACAATAAATCGCTGGAGCAGTACCAGGTATCCGACGAGTGCATTGAAAAACTCAACGGCGCAGATTTGGATAAGTTGGTCACGATGTTCCAGACTTCCGTTGATTTGACGGCAAGTTCCAATTTTTTTGAGAAAATTAAAAGCGGTATTGGGTATTTTCTCAACTGGCTGACTACGCATCTTGGAGGCGGTTTCTATATTATCGGTATCTGCGTTTTTGCGCTCCTTGTGGAAATTCTGATGACGCCGTTTGCAATCAAACAGCAGAAGAATTCCATCAAGCAGGCAAAACTGCGCCCGAAAGAAATGGCAATCCGCAAGAAGTACGCGGGCAGAAATGACCAAGTGACGATGCAGAAAGTCCAGAAAGAAATTCAGGAGATGTACGCAAAGGAGAATTTCAGCCCGTACAGCGGTTGTCTGCCGCTCCTCGTGCAGTTCCCGATTATCATCATCCTGTATAACATTATCATCAATCCTTTGGTATATGTGTTGGGGTTGTCAGAAGGTGTTTCCTCAGCGATGAGTCTGTTCAGTACTGCACCCCGTGCGGCGGGTGGACTTGGTCATGCAGCAATTTCCAATAACATTGAATTGCTCTCTGGTGGAATTGAACAATATAAGAACATTGCTAATTTCAAACTTTTTTCCAACGGCAACAAAGTATGGGATTCGATTCAGTCTATTAAAGATGTACCAAATTTCAACATTGGAACAATTGATTTTGGTTTGAAGCCAGTCTTCCCGCCTCGGGAACCGAAATATTGGATTCTGCTACTTGTACCTGTGCTGACCTTTGTGGTCTATTTCTTCAGCATGAAACTGACCCGCAAATTCAGTGGTCAGGCGCCTGCGGCAGGTGCGACCGACCGTCAGACAGCCTGCTCGAACACCATGATGGACGTCATGATGCCCACCATGTCCGCAATCTTTACGTTCTTAGTCCCCGGTATCGTGGGCGTTTACTGGATGTTCCGCAGCGTTATCGGCATTCTCAAGTCGTTTATCATGAGCAAAGTGATGCCGTTGCCGGTCTTTACCGAAGCCGACTATAAGGCGGCGGAAAAGGAACTGGCGGGCAAGTCGCCCAAGAAAGTGCAGAAGTCCGAGAGAGCGGGAACCGTGCGCTCGCTCCACCACATCGATGACGAGGACTTTGAGGACACGCGCGAAGCCGCGCTGGAGCGCAAAGCCCGCATGGAGGAGCAGGAGAAGAAGGAAAAGTCGGAGAAATCCGAGAGTGCGAAGAAATCGCCGTTCGGAATCCCGCTTCTGAAGAAGGACCGCAAGGCGGAGGAGCAGGAGGCGGCGAAGGACGCGAAGGCTGACGAGAAGCCCGCCGAGGTATCCGATGAGAAGCCTGCCGAAGCACCTGCCGAAGCACCTGCCGAGGCACCTGCGGAGAGCATTCCGACGGAAGTGCCTGCGGAGAGCACTCCGACAGAAGCGCCTGCGGAAAATGCTCCGACGGAAGCCGAAGAACCCACCAACAAGCAAGACGGTCAGGCAGAATGAGCCGACCCAAAAAGGAGAACGACTGTGAAAAAAGAATTGATTGTGACGGGCAAGACCGTTGAGGATGCCCGCAAAAAGGCAGCCGCACAGCTGGGTGTGGCAGAAGAAGAGATGATTGTCACCGTGCTGGAGGAGGGCAAGAAGGGCTTCCTCGGCATCGGTGCGAGTGACGCAAAAATTTCGGTCAGCTACAGCGTGGGCGGCGAGGACGCGGCGCTGAATTTCATCCGCAAGCTCATTGACGATATGGCGCTTGAGGGGCTGACGGTTGCGAAAAAAGAGGGAACCAACAACGATGTTCTCATCACCGTGGACGGCGACAACGCAGGGGTGCTGATCGGGCATCACGGCGAGACGCTGGAGGCGCTCCAGTATCTGGCGAATCTTGCCGCAAACAAGAAGGTTGCGGGCGAGAAGCGCGAGTACGTGCGCGTGACGGTTGACGTAGAGGGCTACCGCGCAAAGCGGGAGGCATCCCTGCGCGCGCTGGCAAGAAGAATGTCGGCAAAGGTCATCAAGAACAAAAAGAGCGTGATGCTGGAGCCGATGAATCCTTACGAGCGCCGCATCATTCACTCCGAGGTGCAGGGCATCGCGGGCGTGTCGACCAACTCCATCGGCTCGGAGAATAACCGCCGCGTGGTCATTTTCTTGGATGACGCGCAGACGGTGGCTGAGAACGATGTTGAGGAATCCGGCGACTGATTGAAACGGCTGTTTCCCGTCTCCGACAGGGGACGGGAAACAGCCCGTTTGTTTGCGAAAGGACAAAATCTGAGATGGAAGATACGGTTGCGGCGGTCTCGACCCCGCGCGGAAAGGGCGGCGTGGCGCTTCTGCGGGTTTCGGGTCCCGAGGCGGTTGCGGTTGCTTCTGCGGTCTTTCTGCCGAAAAACGGCAAGCCGCTCTCGGAGGCGGAGCCGCGCCGCGCGCTGTACGGTCAAATCCGTTCGGCGGACGGTGATATCATTGATGACGGCTTGGCAACGGTTTTCCGCGCGCCCGCCTCTTTTACGGGGGAGGACACCGTGGAAATCTGCTGTCACGGCGGGATTCTGCTGACCGAAACGGTGCTGACCGCGCTGTTTGCGGCGGGCGCCCGTCCTGCGGGAGCGGGGGAGTTCACCAAGCGCGCGTTTCTGAACGGCAAGCTGGACCTTTCCGCCGCCGAAGCGCTGGGGAAGCTGTTGGAGGCGCAGACGCGCGACCAGCTGATTCTCGCGCACGCGGGAATGGGCGGCAGGACGGGCGAAAAATGCCGCGCGATTTACGAAAAGCTGCGACATTTGCTTGCGTCGGTCTATGTCACGATTGACTACCCCGATGAGGACTTGGCGGACATGAGCCGCGAGGAAATCACGGCGGCGTTTGCCGAATGCGCCGCGGAATTGCGCAGGCTGTGTGACAGCTACCGCACGGGGCACGCGATTGCCGAGGGCTTGCGGACGGTCATCTGCGGCAAGCCGAACGTTGGGAAAAGCTCGCTGTTTAACCTGCTGGTCGGGCGCGATGCGGCGATTGTGACCGATGTGGAGGGAACCACCCGCGATGTGCTGACGGCTTCCGCTTCGGCTGGGCGGGTCACGCTCAACCTCTGCGACACGGCGGGTCTGCACGACACCGAGGACCGTGTGGAGCAGCTCGGCGTGGCGCGCACACGGGGTGAGCTGGAGCGCGCGGAGCTGGTGCTGGCGGTCTTTGACGCATCGGCGGAGCCCGATGAAAACGACCGAAAACTCATTGACGCACTGCAAAAACAGCCCGCGACGGTGATTGCGGTCTGCAACAAGACGGATTGCACGGGCGGCAGGATTCCCGCCGCTTGGCAGGGGATTTTTGCGCACACGGTTGCGCTCTCCGCAAAAAGCGGGGAGGGGATGGCGGCGCTCTGCCGCCTGATTGACGGTCTGTTTACCGACGGTGCGATTGATTTGCGCGAGGATGTTGTCCTTACGGGGGCGCGCCAGCACGCGGCGGCACTGCGTGCGTGCGATGCGTGTGAGGACGGCGTGGCGGCACTGGCGGCGGGATACCCGCTTGATGCGTGCTGTACCGATGCCGAGGTTGCGATGTCGGCGCTTGCCGAGCTGGACGGGCGCGCGGTGTCGGAGGATATTGTGAGTGAAATTTTTTCCCACTTCTGCGTTGGGAAATAGGGAGATTCAGAGGATAAGGCTTCATGAGGTTGGATCGGGAACAGGTGCTGTCGCTCTCCGAGGTCTGTCACATTGCGCTGACAGAGGAGGAAGCGGCGGCTTTGAAAACGGAACTGAACGAGCTGTTGGCGCTGGCGGAGCGGCTGACGGACGGAAACGCCGCAGAGGGACTGCGCGGCGCACAGGTGGGAATGTCCGCCCCCTGCCGTGACGCGCACCGCGTGCGCGCAGTTGGGAGCACGCGATGACGGGCGCGCTGTACAGGCTGTCGCGGGAATTGGCGGAGGGAAAAACGACCGCGCGGGAGCTGACCGAGCGGTCGCTTTCGCGGATTGCGGAGACCGAGCAAACGCTGAATGCCTTCATCACGGTGGACTGCGAGGGGGCACGGCGCGCGGCGGCGGAATCGGATGCCAGACGCGCGGCGGGCGCTCCGCGCTCTCCCTTTGACGGAATCCCGTATGCGGCAAAGGACAACTTCGAGACAGCGGGACTGCGCACAACCTGCGCGTCCAAGCTGTTGGAGCATCATATCCCGAGCCGTGATGCGGCGGCGGTGGAGACCCTGCGTCGCGCGGGCTTTGTGTTGGTCGGAAAGACCAACATGGACGAGTTCGCCATGGGGTCGGTCACAGCGGCATCGGCGTTCGGCGCGTCACATAACCCGCATGACCCCGCGCGGACCTGCGGCGGTTCGTCGGGCGGCTCTGCGGCGGCGGTTGCGGTCGGTGACGTGACGGCTGCGCTCGGCTCGGATACGGGCGGCTCGGTCCGCCAGCCTGCGGCATTCTGCCGGACGGTTGGGGTCAAGCCCACCTACGGCAGACTTTCGCGGCGGGGGCTGACCGAATTCGCGCCCTCGCTCGATACCGTCGGAATCGTGGCGGAGACCGTCACCGATGCGGCAGTGCTGACCGAATTGCTCTCGGACGGCGCGGAAAGCTGTACCGACCGTCTCGGCGCGGGCGTGCACGGCTTGCGCGTGGGGGTGATTTTTGACGGCGGAAACACCGATGCGGTCAACGCGATGCTGGAGAACGCCGCGCGCGTGCTGACGGACGGCGGCGCACGGGTGGAACGGGTCGCTTTCCCGTTCCGCGAGGAGGCGGCAATCACCTACCGCATTCTGGCTTATGCGGAGGGCGTGTCCACGCTCTCGGAGTACGGCAAGGCGGCTTCCGAGGACGCATCGGCAGAGGCGCGCGGCGCGGGCTTCGGATACGAGGTCAAGCGGCGGCTGTTGTTCGGTGCGCTGATGGCATCGGAGACCGAAAAGCGGACGTTTGCCGCCGCGCAGGAAGTGCGGGGGCGCATCCGCGCACAGTATACGACACTGTTTGAAGGCTATGACGTGCTTTTGCGCGCAACCGCGCCCTTCGGGGCGTTTCGGCTGGACAAAAGGCTGACCGCCCGCGAGGGCTGTGACATGGACTTTTCCACCGTCTGCGAAAGCCTTGCGGGAGTCCCCGCGCTGTCGGTCCCGTTCGGGTCCGATGCGGACGGAATGCCGCTCGGCGTGCAGGTCGCGGCACCGTGGATGCGGGACAGTGTGATGTTTGGTGTCGGCAATTATCTGGAGGAGCGGAAACCGAGATGAACGGATATGAAATTACGCCCGAATACAAAAGCACGGCGGAAAAGCTACTGGTTGCGCTGGCGCTGATTTTTGCGGCGGGCAGCTTTGGCGCGTCACGCGTGAGCGGTGTACCGTACCCCGCGATTTTTCAGTTTGCGGCGGTGGTGTTCCTCGCGGCGGCGTTCGTCATTGCGAACAAGAGCCTGCTTCGGAGCTACACCTACACAATCACCGAGCCGGATGAGGCGGGCAGACGCGATTTCCTGATTACCGAGCATTACGGGAAGAAGCACACGGCGGTCTGTCGGGTGGAGCTGTCGCAGGTTTTGGCGGCGGAAACCGTCCCGATGCGGGAAAAGGCGAGGATACGTGAGGCGGAGCGGGCGGCAAATGTCATCTACCGTTACCTGACTCCGCTCTTTCCCTCCGAGGTCCTGCTCGTGACCCTGCAAACGGGGGACGCGGTGACACTTTTGCGCCTTCCCGCCGAAAAAGGGCTGGAAAATGCGCTCATGACCTTCCGACCGCAATAAATGTCTGTATTTTGACCATTTGTGTCTTGAACCAAAGCAGAAAATGTCTTATAATGGTAGTACAAGGAAAAGAGCCTTCGCCCGCGCGCGGGGACGGCTTTCCGAAATACAGAAAGGAACGATGAAATATGAAGAAATTTCCGGTTGCGATTCAGGTTTATTCGGTCAGAGACGATGCGCAGGCAAATCTGTTCGGAACGCTGAAAAAGCTCAAGGAAATGGGCTATGACGGTGTGGAATTTGCCGGTCTTTACGGACATACCCCCGAGGAAGTCCGCGATATGTGCGGGGCGCTTGACCTCGTGCCGCTGTCGGCACACGTCCCGTACCTTGACATGGTGAAGGACCCCGAGGGCGTGCTGGGTGCTTACAAGACCATCGGCTGTCGCTATGTCGCGGTCCCGTACCTGACCCCCGAATACAGACCCGGGACCCCCGCATTTCCGGAGGTCATCAAGAACGTTGCCATGCTCGGCGAGGTCTGCAACAAGCTGGGAATGACGCTTCTCTACCATAACCATGACTTCGAGTTTACCAAGCTGGACGGCAAGTACGCGTTGGATATCCTCTATGAAGAGGTCCCCGCAAGCCTGCTCCAGACCGAGCTGGACACCTGCTGGGTCAACGTTGGCGGAGAGGACCCCGCAGACTACCTGACCAAGTACAGCGGCAGAGCACCTGTTCTGCACCTGAAGGACTTTGTCGGAAGCAAGTCGGAGAATATGTATAAGCTCATCGGCATCGACGACAAGGAGAAGAGCGAGGCGAGCGAGAAGTTCGCGTTCCGTCCCGTCGGCTACGGCAAGCAGGATTTCCCGAAGATTCTTGCCGCGGCAGAGCCTGCCGGTGTGCAGTGGGTCGTGGTGGAGCAGGACCAGCCCACCAAGGAAAACACCCCGATGGAATGCGCGGAGATGAGCCGCAAGTATCTGAAGAGCATCGGTTGCTGAACCGATCTCTACAATTATATTATACGGAGGAATTTTACAATGGGATTGGATGATTTCAAGGTCAATCAGGAGGTCAAAACGATTGACGCAAGCAAGAAGCTGAGAATCGGTATCATCGGTTGCGGATGGATTGCGGATGCGCATATGAAGTCCTACCTCAAGCAGCCCGACGTGGAAATCGTTGCGGGCGCGGACCTGATTCCGGGCAAGGCAAAGGCATTCATGGAGAAGTACGGTCTGGAGAACGTCAAGACCGACTATGCGTCGCACAAGGAAATGCTCGATGACAAGAGTCTGAAGCTGGACGCGGTCTCTGTCTGCACCTATAACCGTCAGCACGCGGCTCCCGCAATCTATGCGCTGGAGAAGGGCGTGAACGTTTTGCTGGAGAAGCCCTTTACCGTTACGCTGGACGAGGCGGTTGAGGTCATGAAGGCAGAAAAGAAGAGCGGCAAGATTCTCTCCATCGGCTTCCAGCCCAGAATGGACGAGAACATGAAGATGATCAAGAAGATTGTCGAGTCGGGCGCACTGGGTAAAATTTACTACATCCAGACCGGTGGCGGACGCCGCCGCGGTATTCCGACGCCGTTCGGCACCTCCTTCATCGAAAAGGACACCGCAGGCATCGGCGCACTGGGCGATATCGGCTGCTACTCGCTGGATATGGTCCTCAATGCCATCGGCTATCCGAAGCCGCTGACCGTTTCGGGCTATAAGTCTGCCTTCTTCGGCACCGACCCGAACTATTCGCACTATCAGCATATCGGTCACCCCGAATATGCGCAGAAGTTCGGCGTGGACGACTTCGCGGCGGCATTCATCCGTCTTGAGGGCGGCATTATCCTCGACTTCCGTATCGCATGGGCAATGAACCTCGACACGCCCGGTGACACCATCATCATGGGTACCAAGGGAAGCCTGAGAATTCCGTCCACCGAGTGCTGGAACGGAAGCGTCGGCGGTCCTATGACCCTGTACCATGAGGTTTGCGGCGAGCAGACCCAGACCGAGATTCCGATTGTCAAGACCAAGGAGGACCTCTTCTTCCTCAAGATTCGTACCTTCCTCGATGCAATCAAGGAGGGCGGCAAGGCACCCGTTCCGTCGTCGCAGATTCTCTACAATCAGGCGATCATCGATGGTATCGCAAAGTCTGCGGAAGCAGGTCACGAGGTCGAGATCACGATTCCCGAAATCTGATTCTCCGATTTCAAGGTATTTTCAGCCCTTGCGGGACCTTCCCGCGAGGGCTTTCGTGTATGTTGGGTGACGGACTGTGAAAATATGTGAATTCATGTGTCGGAAACAGTCTGATTTTGTGCATCTTTTTGTGCAAAAAACTATTGACAAAAAGCGCGAAAAGTGCTATAATAATTGAGCGCCCAAAAAGAGGGAGCAAAAAGAACCGCTTCAACGGATGGCAAGAGCGATTGACAAGAGCTGCAAACAAGTTTCCGAAAAAACTTGAAAAAACTTTTGAAAAACCCCTTGACAAACGGAAAAGAAAGTGGTATAATAAGTAGGCTGTCGCAAAGAAACGGCACAGCATGGCACGGTGAGACACCGGACAGGCTGAGGGAACAAAGCACAGCATTGATCTTTGAAAACTGAA
>DJSQ01000137.1 GCA_002438075.1 Clostridiales bacterium UBA6330 | reverse complement strand
GGGTAGGTGACAGATTTTGCATCGCAAAATCTTGTCAATAGCGGCTTTGCCGCGTTACCCCCATCTCCGAAAGAGGGGGTCCTACGCCTCCAAGGTCTTCCCCCATTTTTTCCGAAAACACCTTGACAAGAAGAAAAGGGTGTGGTATAATAGAGGAAAGATGGTTATTTAACACGGAAAGGTGACAGAGAATGAAAAGAATGCAAGCGAAACGAATTGCGAAAATCGCGCTGTCAGCCCTGATCCTGACCCTCGCGGCAGTCCTGCTTGCGGTCCCCGCATACGCGGAGGGGAGCGAGACGGAGAACGCCGCGCCGTTTTGGTTCACGCCGATTGGCATGACGGCGATCATTCTGGCGGTCGCGGTCCTCGTGGTTGCTTTGGTCTACCTCGTGCGGGCAAAGCGGGCACAGCGGAAGGACGAAAAGCCAACCGTTATCCCGTTGGAGCCGAACCTGCCCGAAATGCGGACGCAGGAAAACGAGCCGAGCACCTTTGCGGAAGCCGTTGATCGGTACGCAAAGGAGGAAGAACAGAAAGCCGCCGCAGAGCAGAAGCGCGAGCTGAACCGCGCAATTAACGAGGTCCTGTACGACATCCGCCTCGCGGACCTCAAGGAGAAGCGCGCACAGGCGGAGAAAGCGGCGGACGTACATCCCGAAGCCGCGCCGAGCGTGCCCGAAACGACAGAGAAAACCGTCACCGTCTCCTGCGAGGAAGCCGCACCCGTGGTCCCCGAGGACGATGTGGCGCGCGAGCTGGCGGACCGCGTGGAGCAGAGAACCGACCGCAAGACAGACGCGGACAGCATCCGCGAGACCGACGAGCGGAGCGTCAAGAAAGCCGCTTATTATACCGCGTTTGAGGAAGCGAAGAACATCTCCGCAGACGCGAGCGAGGCAATCGACCTGACCGAGGAAGAGGACATCACGCCCGAGGTCACGGCGGAGCTGGAGGAGGAGCTGACGCAGACCGAACAGCCGCTTGAGACCGAAAAGGTTGACGACGCGGTGATTGATGCGGTCATTGCGGACATCCGCGATTCGGTGCTGTCCGAGGGCGAGGAGCCGATTGAACTGACCGAGGAGGACACGGAAGCAACCGAGGCGGCGGTCAACGAAGCCTTAGAGGAAGCAATCGCAGAAGAGCCCGCAGAGGAGCCTGCCGCGGCAGCGTATGCCGATTTGACTGCGGAGGAGCCCGAGGAAGCCGAAGAGGATGACGAGGACGAGAATTCTGAGGAAGAGGACTCCGAGGAGGATGACGAGAGCGCCGAGGGGACCGAAGCGGAGGAAGCGCCCGCGATGGTTGGCGGTCAGCGAATCGTTTACATCGACGCGAAAGCCAATCCCGAGGCATATGCGGAGCTTTTGGAGCGCGAGAAGCGCGGCGAGGTCACGCTGGTCTACCGCTACCGCAAGAGCTTTCTTGCAAAAATGGCGCTTGCGCAGGACACCGTCAAGGGGTACTACAGCGAGCTGAAGAACGCCCTGCTTGCCTACAAGGGCGTGAAATGCCGTACCAGCTGGGGCTATGAAGCCTTCAACAAGGGCAGAACCAAGCTGGCGCGCATGGATGTCAAGACCAAATCGCTCTACCTCTACCTTGCAATCGACCCGCAGACGCTGGTTGACACGAAGTACAACTTCAAGGATATGTCCGCGAAGAAGAAGTACGCCGCAACGCCCGTGCTGATGAAGATTCGCGGCGAGCGGAAGTTCAAGCACGCGCTGGAGCTGATTGAAAAGATTTGCGGCGAGGAGCTACAGCTCAAGCGCCTGGAGGTCGAGCCGACCGACTATCGCCTGCCGATGATGACGCAGGACGAGATGATTGAGGCGGGTTATGTTAAGATGATGGTCGGCGCAATTCCCGTTGTGCCCGAAGTAGCGGAGCCTGCGGAAGAAGCTGCGGAACCCGCGGAAGCCGTTGCGGTCTCTGCGGAGGCGGAGGCAGAAGCGACCGAGCCTGTTGCCGAGGTGACCACCGAAGCGACTGAAACCACCGAGACACCGGAGGCGGACGCTACGCCCGCTGCGGAGACGGTCGAGACGGAAAAGACCGAATAAGCTCTCAAGCTCTCAAGTTCTCAAGCTCTCAAGCTACAATCAATTAAAAATGGGATGTCCCGAATGTCACCTGATGTTCGGGGCATCTTTTTTGCGGTTGCGATACATTTTGCAAATAGAATCAATTCTAATTCTATATTTTCTGCTACAGACAGGCAAAAAAGAGATAACGGCAAACTTGCATTGCCGTTATCCCTTTTATTTGTGGTGTCAGACCGTCAGCTTATCGAGATACCAGACCCCATCGACATTGGCGAGGACCAGACGGTAGGTGAATTTTTCCTCGGGTTTGCCGACCTCCCATGCGTCCATTGTGAGCAGGACGCGCTTTGCGTTGCTCGGCTTGATGATTTTCATGGTTCCGTAGTCGAACACCAGCTCGGCTCTCGCGTCCTCCTTTGCGCTGTCGAGGCAATAGAGGTTGCCGCCCTCCTCTTGGTATCTTGCCACCGCGATGGAGGAGGCTCCGCCGATGGTGGCGGTCAGTCCGTCAAAGACTGCGGGGTAGACCTGCTTTTCCAGCAGCTCGGGGCTATAGACCTTTTCCGCCGCTTCCTTCAGCTCCGCGACAGACCCCAGCCCGCATCTGGGGTCAACGATGCTATAGCTCTGCTTATAGGTGGACATATCCGCGTCGTAGACGTCCCGATAGATTGGGGACTCCTTATCATAGGTTGGCAGTCCCGCGCCGTAGAATGCGACGTTCAGCCGTCTCGCCTCTTCTGTCAATTCGACGACCCGATCAAACACGTCGTCGATTTTCGGTGCTTTACTACACCCTCCGCACCCCGACAGCCCCACCGTCAGGGCGACCGCGCAGAGGATGGTTAGGATTGTTTTTTTCATGTTAAGACCTCGGGCTTTGCCCGAACCCACTTAGGAAACTTCTTGAAAGAAGTTTCCTAAGAACCTTCCAGAACTTCTAACTAAGGGGATTTTCGCTCCCCTTTTTATTTTGTGCTGATTCTGTGTAGCCGTATTCCGTGCT
>DJSQ01000134.1:54312-56279 GCA_002438075.1 Clostridiales bacterium UBA6330 | reverse complement strand
TGGTCTCCACGGTTCCGCGCAACAAGACCGAAAAAGATCATCAAGACGCGGAGCGGACCTCGGACCGTTCCCGAAAGGAGTAACCTTTTATGTTTTACTATATCAGCGGCAAGCTCGTTCGTCTGGAGCCGACCTTTGCGGTGGTCGATGTCGGCGGGGTTGGATATAAGCTGACTGTCAGCGGCACGACCTATGATGCCATGCCGCCGCGCTCGGTCACCGACCCGCCGCAGGTCACGCTTTACACACACCTCGCCGTGCGGGAGGACGATATCGAGCTCTACGGCTTTGCCACGCAAGCCGAGCTGTCCTCCTTCCGCCTGTTGCTCACGGTCTCGGGTGTCGGTCCCAAAGCGGCGCTGGCTGTGCTTTCCCTGCTCTCGCCCGAAAAATTCGCGCTCGCGGTCTGCACCGATGACCGCAAGACCATTTCACGCGCGAACGGGGTCGGTCCCAAGACTGCGGCAAGGATTATTCTGGAGCTGAAGGACAAGATGCTGAAGGAAAACGGCGGCGCAATTCCCGAGGGCGGTGCGGTCGCCTCTGCCCCTGCCGCGCCTGCGGGAAGAGGCAAGCTCAGCGAGGCTGTGGACGCGCTGATTGTCCTCGGCTACTCCCGCCCCGAGGCGCTGACGGCGCTGAAAACGGTTGACACCGAGCATCTGGAGCTGGAAGCCATCATCCGCGCGGCGCTCAAGAACCTGATGAAATACTGACGGCGAAAGGATTGACGGTCTGTTATGGATACAAACGAATTCGATTTTGAAAACCGTATCATGAACACGGGGTATACCTCGGATGACGCGGAAACCGAGCTTTCCCTGCGCCCGAAATTTCTGGATGATTATATCGGGCAGGAAAAGACCAAAGAAATTCTCAAGGTCTATATTGCCGCCGCGAAGAAGCGCGGGGACCCGCTCGACCACGTCCTGCTCTACGGACCTCCCGGGCTGGGCAAGACCACGCTTGCAAACATCATCGCCTCCGAAATGGGGGTTAATATCCGCATCACCTCGGGTCCCGCCATCGAAAAGCAGGGCGACCTCGCGGCGCTTCTGACCAATCTTTCCGAGGGCGATGTCCTGTTCATCGATGAAATCCACCGCCTTTCACGGTCGGTTGAGGAAATTCTCTACCCCGCAATGGAGGACTACGCGCTGGATATCATCATCGGCAAGGGTCCCTCTGCGCGAAGCCTGCGAATCGACCTGCCGAAATTCACGCTGATCGGCGCAACCACACGGGCGGGTCAGATGACCACCCCTCTGCGCGACCGCTTCGGCGTGCTGATGAAGCTGGAGCTTTACACTCCCGAGGAGCTGGCGGAAATCGTGACCCGCAGTGCGGGCATCCTCGGCATGGAAATTTCGGGAGACGGCGCAAGAGAAATCGCCGGACGCTCGCGCGGAACCCCGCGTATCGCAAACCGCCTGCTCAAACGTGTGCGTGACTTCGCACAAATCAAGGGCAACGGCGAGATTGACGCGGCAATCGCAAACTACGCGCTGACTAAACTGGAAATCGACGAGCTGGGGCTGGATAATACCGACCGTCGGATGCTCAAAACCATCATCGACTTCTATGACGGCGGTCCCGTGGGACTGGAAACGCTCGCCGCAACCGTCGGCGAAGAAGCCGTAACGCTCGAGGACGTCTATGAACCATACCTCATGCAAATCGGCTATCTCAGCCGTACCCCGCGAGGCAGATGCGTCACCCGCCTCGCCTATGAGCACCTCGGCATCCCCTACCGCCCCCCGCAAGCCCCCGCCGAACAAATGCAGATGTTCGACAACGGGAATGAAAGTAAATAAACAACGCCCCATTCGTCCACCACAACGAATGGGGCTTTCTCCACTTCAAAAAAATTCCTCCCTTAATCCCCAAAAAACTTCCCCACAGGACCCCGCCCACCCAAAAAGCGAAACAAATTTTCGCTCAGGTAAGGGCGGGGTCCTGTGGGGAAG
>DJSQ01000134.1:38476-54184 GCA_002438075.1 Clostridiales bacterium UBA6330 | reverse complement strand
CTCCCTCCAAGGTCTTTCCTTTTATTTCAGCATCGAAACCGCGTCGGCAATGGTCTTTTCAAGCGCCTGCTTGCCGTACTTGTCAACCTCGGCTTTGTTCTTTTCGCCGTGCGTCAGACAGCCCGCACCGCCAATGCAACCGCCGACACAAGCCATGCCTTCAATGAAGTTCGCATCCAGCCGATTCTTGCTCTTTTGCAAAAGCGCAAGCTTGCATTGCTCAATGCCGTCACACGCACAGGGCTTCAGCAGGAAGTCAATCCCCTGCTCCTTCAAGCCCTCCGCAACCGCATCCGAAAGTCCGCCGCTGCGCGCAAAAATTCTGCCGAAATAGGAGGCATTGTCCAGAACGCCTTCCTCCAGCGTGGTGATGTCAATGTCGCGGCTGTCAAAGAGCGCTTGCAGCTCCTCAAACGTCATCGCCGTGTCAATGTACGGGCTGACGCTCTCCTTCTGTACCTCCATCTTCTTCGCGGTGCAGGGACCGATAAAGACCGTCTTGCAGTCCGGCTCGTGCTCCTTGAGGTACTTCGCAATGGTCGCCATCGGAGAGAGATTGTGCGAGACAAACTGCTCCAAATCGGGGAAGTTCTTGTGGATGTAGTCGACGAACGCGGGACAGCAGGAGCTTGTCAGGAAGCCCTTTTCGGCAAGCTCGCGGGACTCCGCCTGTGCCACCATGTCGGCACCCAGCGCCGCCTCAATGACGGTGTGGAACCCGAGCTCGCGCAAGCCCGTAATCACCTGCCCCAGCTTTGCATAGGTGAACTGGCTCGAAATCGACGGCGCAACAATGGC
The DNA here is from genome assembly GCA_002438075.1 of Clostridiales bacterium UBA6330. Taxonomy (GTDB): domain Bacteria; phylum Bacillota; class Clostridia; order Oscillospirales; family CAG-272; genus UMGS1865. The sequence continues at coordinate 53,386 of DJSQ01000134.1, read as the reverse complement.
GTAAACCTTGTAGTCCTTGCCCGCGTGACTGTTTTTCAGAATGTCAATCACCTTGAGGATGAAGGACTTGTCCGTAATCGCACCGAACGGGCACTGGTAGACACACGCGCCGCAGGAAATGCACTTGTTGTTGTCGATGCAAGCCTGCTTTTCCTCGCCCATCGAAATCGCCTTGACCTTGCAGGCGGTCTCGCAGGGACGCTTGTAGTTGTGGATTGCGCTGTAGGGGCAGACCTTCGCGCATCCGCCGCACTCCTTGCACTTGGTCTTGTCAATGTGCGCCACGTGGTTCTGGTCAAAGGTAATCGCACCGAAACGGCACGCATCCTCGCAACGGTGCGCCAAGCATCCGCGGCAGGCGTTTGTCACCTCGTAGCCACCCATCGGGCATTCATCGCAGGCAATGTCGATGACCTCAATCACGTTCGGGTTGCTTTGGTCCCCACCCATTGCAATCTTGACCCGCTCCGCCAGAATCGCGCGCTCCTTGTAAACACAGCACCGCATGGTCGGAATTTTGCCGGGGACAATGGTTTTCGGAATGTCAATCGCGGTCTGCGCCAGACGGTCCGCCCACGCCTCTCTTGCCACCTCTCTGAGTACCTTGTACTTCAGATGCTGGACTTTTGTATCAAATTTTCTCATGTTTCTCCCTCCGTGGGCTTAGAAATAGCTGACCTTAATCCGCTTTCCCATCTTGCGCAGACAGGCGGACAGCTCCTCCACCAGATTCATTTTGATGTTGAAATTGATCGGCAGGTCCGGATTCTGGTGCGCCGGATTGATGGCTCTGCCAACAAAGAAGTTGATATCCGTGGCTTCCTCGAACAGCATACGGCAAATCAGCGACGCGCCGTCGTGCCCGAAGCTCCACTTTTCGTAAAGGCGGTTTTCCCCAACCGAATCCTTTGCGTATTCCACCACGCGGTTGATGGTGATAACCCCCTCGGTTACGAGGTCGACCCCCTCAATCTCCGCAATCGGCGGAATGTCGCTCTTGACGAAATTCAGGCTCGCCTTAATCGGCTTTCCGAGATACTTCGCCGCAATGGACGAGGTGGTCCCGCCGCAAACGATGTGCTTGCCCTCCTTGGAGAAGAAGAGCGACATCATGCGGTTGCAGTCGTCACGGTTGGACGGCGGACCGAACAGGATGTTCATCGGCTCGCGCCGACGGATGCGGACCACGCAGGCGGTGGCATCGTCCCCGGGCTTGCGCTCGTAGAGCTTGTTGACCTCATCAATCAGAATGGTGGACAGCGTTTTTGCGGTGTAGCCCGCAATGGCAACCGTCTCCATAAAGCTGATGATGTCCTCCCGCTTCCAGCCGAAATTGTAGGCAAGACCGATTCCCGCGTGCGGACAGCCGTCGCTCATGGCAACGAAAATATCGTTTTCCAACAGCTTGACAACCGATTTGTAGATTCTTTTCCCGCCGATGTTCATCTCGGTTTTGGGGTAGTCGTAGTTTTTGCCGTCGCGCAGCAGAATCACCAACGGGTTGTCGTACTGAATCAGCTCCATCTCGCGGTTGTCAACCAGATGCAGGATGGTAAAGGTGGAATACGCCACCCCGCGGACACTGCAAATCGGCAGGGTCTGCGCAATGGTCTCCACGCAGTCCTCCAGCGTCAGACCCTCCGCCATCATGGTGGAGATAATCTTGGAGGTCAGCGTGGAAAGAATGCTTGCCTTCACGCCGCTTCCCAGCCCGTCCGCCAGCACGATGACTGTGGAATTGTCCCCCTGCTCCACCACGTCCACATGGTCTCCGCAGAGCTGTTCCCCGATATGGTTGATGCTTCTGTAGCCGATATCGGCGCAAAGGTCATTCATCGGAAATACTCTCCTTCAGCTTGGTCAGCGCGATTTTGGTCTCCGCCGCCGTTTCTCCGAGCAGGGAGGCAATCTCCTGCACAATCCGCATCTGCTTGTCGACCACCTTGTCGGCAATCTCCACCGTGCGGCGGCTGATGTCCTCCTTCTTTTCGCGCTCGGTCTCCTCGTCGGTCACGTCGCGCATGATGCAGACAAGCATCTGATAGGTGCTGTCGTACACCACGGTCTGCTCCACATATTTCTTGTATTCGGCGAGGTACACGCGCTGATCGCGGATGCTCCGCTTGGTCTCGAGGACCATGAGAAAGACGGTCGGGTCCAGAATGCGGACCACCTGGTCTCCCAGAATATCCGATGCGGAGCGGATGTTCATAATCTTTCTTGCCGCCGCGTTGATTTGCTGGACCTCCAGCGCGTCGTTGACCACAATCAACCCGTTCGGTGTGTTGTTGACGATGCAGTCCGAAAAGCTCTCGGCTTTCTCCTTGAGGTACGGCAAACACATGGAAATTTCTGCCTTGCCGTGATAGATTGCAATCGCCTTTTCCCGACAGGTATCATACCCGCAGGAGCCGCAGTTCAATTCATCCTCGGGCTTGGTCTTGCCCATTTTGCGCAGGATTTCGGTGATTTCATCCTCGCTCGGCGTTCCGTACCGACGCTCAATCGGCTCGAAATGCTTGCGCAGGGTGTCGCTTTCGGGCTGGTCGACCTTGAAGTCGCGCGTTCCCGCATACTGCGCCACCGCCATGTAATCCGCAACCGGCGCGCGGTGGTATTTCTCCATCACGGGTCCGCCGACACAGCTGCCGATGCAAGCCGACATCTCGATGAAGCATTTGTGTATCTTCCCGTTTTCGATGTCGCGCAGGGCGGCAATGCAGTTCTCCACGCCATCGATTGCCATATACGCATATCCCGGGGCATCCTGCGTCATGGTTTTGAGCACGCCGCCCGTTGTCGGGAAGAATCGCGCGCGGCTCTCCTCGGTTTGGTCCATATCCGGCTCCAAACGGACGTGCGCCGCATCAAACCACGCGGTCAGCTCCTCGTAGGTCAGAACCGCGTCCACAATGCCGCTGTAGTACTCTGCCTCGTCCTTTTTTGCCACGCAAGGACCGATGAAAACGGTCTTTGCGTTCGGAACCCGCCGCTTGATGTCGCGGCAGTGCGCCTGCATTGGGGACAGAACATCGGCAAGCAGGTCCAATTCGCGCGGAAAATACTTTTGAATCAGCAGATTGACCGAATGACAGCAGGAGGAAATCACGATATCGCGGTCCCCCTCGGCAAGGAGCTTTTCGTATTCGGTCTTGACGATGCTTGCGCCGATTGCCGTTTCTTCCGCGTCCGCGAAGCCGAGCTTCTTCAGTGCCTTCCGCATCCCCTCAATGCCGATTCCCGCATAGTTGGCGATAAAGGACGGTGCCAGACTGACGTAAACGGGGTCCCCCGATTGAATCAGGACCTTGACCTTTTCGGTCTCGTCCACAATCTGCTTGGCATTCTGCGGGCAGACCACAAAGCACTGACCGCAGAGGATGCACTCGTTTCCGATGATGTGCGCCTGATTGCCCGAAAAGCGGATGGACTTGACGGGGCAATGTCGGATGCACTTATAGCAGTTTTTGCAATTGGATTTTTTCAGCGTCAGACAGCTTGCCACGCTTATCCCTCCTTTGCCTTTTCCACTGCGGGCAGAATGTTGTCGTTCCAGAAATCGCGGAAGCCCTCGGGCGTGACCCCTGTGTAAACATCGTCCCCGACGGTGATTGTCACGCCCGTGCGGTTGCATCTGCCCGAGCAGAAGCTGCCCGAGAGGACAATCTCATCCTCCAGCTTCGCGTCCGAGATGTATTTCTGCATCAGCTCCACAATCTCGGGCGCACCCTTGATATGGCAGGAGCTTCCGACGCAAACCTCAACGAAAATCATGCCGTGACCTTTCCTTTGACCTCTTTTTCAAAGAATTCCTTAACGGTGTCGGGGCTGACCGAATGGAACTCCCCGTCCACGGTCACGCAAACGCCCTCCTGACATCTTCCCATGCAGAAGGTTCCGCCCAGCTCGACCTTATCCTCCAGTCCCGCGCCGGCAATCAGATACTGCAATTCTTCCACGACCTGTCTGGACCCCTTGATGTGGCAGGAGGACCCGATGCAAACTGTAACTTTCATGATGAATTCTCTCTTTCTATATTAAAATATTGTAGGTTCGGTAGGTAGGCTTATTCGTAGTCAACAACGTTGACCCACGAGTGGAGAAATTCGCGTTCCTTTTCGTTGCCCTTGACCGATTGGGATGCGGCAACGATGGGCATCCATTTCTGTACATACTGCTTGGCGGTGTCGCTCTTGATGCAGAACAGCTTGAGGTAGCGCTCCGCACCGTCGATGTCTCCCGCCAGCCAGAACAGCAGATAGGTTCTGGCGGCATCCGCAGAGGCGTTTCCCTGCGTGGCGTGTGCCCAGTCGAGAATATAGGGCGTTCCGTCCTCCGAGATGATGATATTGGAGGGATTGAAGTCTCCGTGGCAGAGCTTTGTGTGCTTGGGCATGGCGTCCAGCCGCGTATGCAGCTCGTAGCGCGTGGTGGCATCGAAATCGGTTTGGCTGATCTTGCGGTCCATCTTGTCACGCAGCTTCGGCAGGAGCGGGCAGGTTTTGGACTGCACCTCCAGCTGAAGGTCGACAAACAGGTTCAGCCAGTCGTTTTTCTTCTCGGGGTGCTCCGCCATCAGCTGTGCCAGCGTTTTGCCCTTGATGTAATCGGTCATGATGGTCCATTTCCCGTCAATGACCGTCACCTCGCGGACCTGCGGAATGTGCAGTCCCGTTTCCTCAACCCGCGCCTGATTCAGCGCCTCGGCAAGGATGTCCGCTTTGGAATAGGTTTCGTCAAAGACCTTCATGCAAAGCTCGCCGTCACGGTAGACGGTTTTGTGGTTTCTGACCGCAATAATTCTGTCCAGCTTCATCTTCTGTCCCTCCTCAACCCTTCTTTTTTGCCGTGCGTCCCGCGGCGGTCGGCATCGGCTGTTCGGTGAAATGCCTGTTTCCGTAGTAGGCGTTGAGATACATCTGTTTGATCTCGCGCATCAGCGGATATCGCGGGTTCGCGCCCGTGCATTGGTCATCGAATGCCTGCTCGGTCATGGCATCGAGACGGTCGAGGAAGTCGGTCTCGTCGATGTTGTAATCGCGGATGGTTGCCTTGATTCCAACGCGCGTTTTCAGCTCGTTGATGGCGCGAATCAGGTTCTCCAGCTTCTCGCTGTCGGTCTTGCCGCCCAGCCCCAGCGCATCGGCAACCTGTGCGTAGCGCTCCAGCGTGTGCGGGTGGTCGTACTGCGAGAAGGTCCCCATTTTTGCGGGTGCCTCGGCTGCGTTGAAGCGCAGGACCTCTTCAATCATCAGCGCGTTTGCAATGCCGTGCGGCAGGTGGTGGAACGCGCCCAGCTTATGCGCCATGGAGTGGCAGACACCGAGAAAGGCATTGGCAAACGCCATACCCGCCATGGTTGCGGCGTTCGCCATCTTTTCGCGCGCCTCCACATCGGTCTGCCCGTTGTCGTAGGCTCTCGGGAGGTAGCGGAAGATGGTTTTCAGCGCTTGCAGGGCAAGCCCGTCGGTATAATCGGTTGCCATGACCGATGCGTAAGCCTCCAGCGCGTGGGTCACCGCATCGATACCCGAGGCGGCAGTCAGCCCGCGCGGTGCGCTCATATGGAAATCGGTGTCGATGATTGCCATGTTCGGCATCAGCTCATAGTCGGCAAGCGGATACTTGATGCCGCTCTCCTCGTCGGTGATGACCGCGAACGGCGTGACCTCGGAGCCGGTTCCCGCAGAGGTCGGAATTGCGATGAAGTACGCCTTCTCCCCCATCTTCGGGAAGGTGTAAACCCGCTTGCGGATGTCGATGAACCGCATTGCCATGTCCATGAAATCCACCTCGGGGTGCTCGTACATCACCCACATGATTTTTGCCGCGTCCATTGCCGAGCCGCCGCCCAGCGCGATGATGCAGTCGGGCTCAAAGGCGCACATCTGCGCGGTTCCTTCCTTTGCACAGGCAAGGGTCGGGTCGGGGGCAACGTCAAAGAAGGTGGTGTGCGCAATGCCCATTTCGTCCAGCTTGTCGGTAATGGGCTTGGTGTAGCCGTTGTGGTAGAGGAAGCTGTCGGTTACAACGAACGCCCGCTTCTTGTGCATGACGTTCTTCAATTCGTCCAGCGCAACGGGCAGACAGCCCTTTTTGATGTAGACCTTTTCGGGGGCGCGGAACCAGAGCATATTCTCTCTCCTTTCGGCAACGGTCTTGATATTCAGCAGATGCTTGACCCCAACGTTTTCGGACACCGAGTTGCCGCCCCACGAGCCACAGCCGAGGGTCAGCGACGGCGTGAGCCTGAAGTTGTAAAGGTCTCCGATGCCGCCCTGTGACGAGGGGGTGTTGACCAGAATCCGACAGGTTTTCATCCGTGCGGCAAATTCGTTCAGCTTCGCCTGCTCGGTCTCTGTGTTCAGGTAGATGGACGAGGTGTGACCGTAGCCGCCGTCGGCAATCAGGTGCTCCGCCTTGTCAAACGCATCGCCGATGTCCTTTGCGCGGTACATTGCCAGCACGGGCGACAGCTTTTCGTGCGCGAACTCCTCCGAGAGGTCCACGCTCTCCACCTCACCAATCAGAATCTTGGTCCCCTCGGGAACCTTTACGTTTGCCAGAGACGCGATGGTCGCGGCGCTCTGCCCAACGATTTTCGCATTCAGCGCCCCGTTGATGAGGATGGTTTTGCGGACCTTTTCGGTCTCGTCGGGCGAAAGGAAGTAACAGCCGCGCCGCGCAAATTCGGTCCGCACGGCATCGTAAATGCCGTCAAGCACAATGACCGATTGCTCCGAAGCGCAAATCATGCCGTTGTCAAAGGTTTTGGAATGGATAATCGAGCTGACTGCCAACACGATGTCGGCGCTGTCATCGATGATGGCAGGTGTGTTGCCTGCTCCCACGCCGAGTGCGGGCTTTCCCGAGGAGTATGCTGCCTTGACCATCCCGGGACCGCCCGTTGCGAGGATGATATCGGCTTCCTTCATCAACAGCCCCGTCATATCCAGCGAGGGAACGTCAATCCAGCTGATGATATTCTCGGGCGCGCCTGCGGCAACCGCCGCATCCAGCACGATTTTTGCCGCCGCCGCAGTCGATTTCTTCGCGCGCGGGTGCGGGCTGATGAGAATCGCATTGCGGGTCTTGAGCGCCAGCAGGCACTTGAAGATGGCGGTGGAGGTCGGGTTTGTGGTCGGAATGACTGCGGCAATGACACCGATCGGCTCCGCAATCTTCTTCATTCCGTAAGCCTTGTCCTCCTCAATGACCCCGCAGGTCCGCGTGTGGCGGTAGGCGTTGTAGATGTGCTCGGCGGCGTAGTTGTTCTTGATGACCTTGTCCTCCACCACGCCCATGCCGGTTTCCTCAACCGCCATTTTCGCAAGCGGGATGCGCGCTTGGTTCGCGGCAATTGCCGCTGCCTTGAAGATTGCGTCCACCTGCTCTTGCGTGTAGGTTGCGTAGCGCTTCTGCGCGGCGCGCACCGATGCCAGCTCCGCCTCCAGCGCTTCCACCGAATCGACTGTCCTTCTTTCGCTGCTCACTTTGAAATCCCCCTCAATTCCGATTTTTCACCTTCTGATGTAAATGCGCCAACGACAGCGCCAGATTTTCGTACTGTACCGTGATTCCCTGCGGCAGCTTCAGCCGAACGGGTGCAAAGCACCAGATTGCCCGCACGCCACTTTTCACCAGCAGATCCGCAACGCCCTGCGCCGCTTCGGGCGGGACCGTGATAATCCCGATTTCCACCTGATGGAAGCGGCAATAGGATGGCAGCTCGTCAACGGGACGCACTGCGGGATTGCCGTTCGGCAACAGGTCAAACGCGTGCGTGACCGTCAGTCCGTACTCCGAAAATCCGCCGAAGCCGAGCAGGGCTGTGCCAAGCCTGCCCGCGCCGACGATGACCGCCTCGCACCCCGCAGGCTCCCCGATGGTTTCCTCCAGCGCGCGGGTCAGCTCCGCGACCTCGTAGCCGATTTTCGGTCTGCCAAGCCCGCAAGCCGCCGAAAGGTCCTTGCGCACCTGCACGTCACCCAGATTCAGGGCTCTGGCGATTGATGTCGCCGAAATCGTTTTGGTTTCTGTCGGTAAATGCTTCAGATAGTCCAGATAGATCGGCAATCTTCCGATCGTTGCGCGTGAAAGCTCCATCGCCGCCTCCTGTTTCTTGTAATTCCGCCGCGAACGCCGAATCACAGTGATACAGTCTTATTGTATCACAGAACGCCTGCTTTTGCAATTGTTGTTTTCACATATCTGTATTGTATATATCAATATATCGGTTACGGATTCAGAGATCGCCGTCCGGTGCGCCGTATTCGTCCATGAGCGTCCCGTCAAAATCGCGCCAGAGGAACACGCCGTTCTCCAGCGTCATGTAGCCGTGGTGACTCCCCTCCTTCGGGATGGAAACCGACCCGGGATTCATGCAGACGAAGGTCTCGTGAACCGCGCATTTCGGAATGTGTGTGTGCCCGTGCAGGAGGATGTCCCCCTCGTGCAGGGGCGGCAGATGCCCCTCGTTCCAGACGTGCCCGTGCGTGGCGAATACCATGCGCCGACCGAGGTCCAGAAGCGCATACTCGGCAAGCACGGGGAATTCCAGCACCATCTGGTCCACCTCCGCCTCGCAGTTGCCTCGCACCGCAAGAATGTCGTTTTTCATGCCGTTCAGCATGGAGATGACCTCCTTCGGCGCGTATTCCCGCGGCAGATCGTTCCGCGGACCGTGGTAGAGCAGATCGCCGAGCAACAGCATCCGATCCGCCCCCTCCGCGCGGTAAGCCTCAAGCAGTCTCCGACACCAGTATGCGGAGCCGTGTATATCCGATGCAATCAACCATTTCATAGGCTTGTCCCCTCTCTGAAAACCTCGCGCTTCGTTCTGCAAAGCTCGGCAATGAAGGCATTGTCCAGCTCCGAGAGCTTGTATTCCTTCCTGCGTATCAGGATATCCTTGTAGATTTTGTGACCGTCCCCGCAGGACCTCTGCACCAGTCCGTAGCGGTCCAGCACCGCCTGCGGAATCGGCGCAACCCACATAAAGGTGTTGGGGTTCCCCGCCAGCAGGTCGAACCGACTTCCCCGCTCGAATACGAAGATGCGCCGCGGGCTGACATCGGACCACGCCTCCTTCCGCACCTCGTCCAACGGCATGGACGGCACGTAAGGATCGCCGTACAGCACCTCGGTCAGGTCCGCAAGGTCCGCTTCGGTTATCGTTTCCTTGTTTGCCAGCGGCGAAGAACGGCTTGTGAGCAGGACGAAACGGAATTCGCAGATCAGCTCATAGCTGAGCCCCTTTTCCTCCAGCATTTCCTTGTAGTATTTGTCATACTGCGCGGCATAGCGGATGATACCGAGGTTGTAGCCGTCCTCCAGAATGTTTTTCAGCGTGCGCATGGGGTTGGTTTCCTTGTAGAACGCCTCGATTTGCGCAATGTCGGAAAACCGTTTGGAAAACGCCGCAAACGCCTCGGAAATATAGCTCGCGCGCGGGACCGACAGCGAAAAGCGTTGCTTGCGCGCATCTCCCGAGCGGAACATATTCTCCATTGCGTCCACCTCGGAGAGAATGACCTTTGCGTATTTCAGAAACTCCTCCCCATCGGGGGTCAGCTTCATGCCCCGCGCGCTCCGCTCGAACAGCTTTGTGCCCATAGAGGCTTCCAAATCCTTGATGGAACGGCTCAGGTTCGGTTGGTCGATATACAGCCGCTCCGCCGCTTTGCTGATGGACCCGCAGGCGGCAACCGTGGCGGCGTATTTCAGATACAGCAGATTCATAGCCACCTCTCAGTTTCCGAGCTCTTTGGTCCGCTCAAACGCCGCAATCACCGCGTTCATAACGTCCGCACGGAACGCGCCGTTCTCCAGCGCCCGAACACCCGCAATCGTGGAGCCTGCGGGACTGCAAACCGCGTCCTTCAGCTCGCCCGGGTGCTTGCCCGTTTCCAGCAGAAGCCCTGCGGTTCCGAGCAGTGTATACGCCGCGTACTCCATCGCCTGTCCGCGCGGCAGACCGCAGGCAACCGCGCCGTCCGCCATTGCCTCCAGAAACAGGCAGACGAATGCGGGACCGCAGCCCGAGAGCGCACAGCCCGCGTCAATCAGTCCCTCGGGCAATTCGCTCAGAACGCCCGCCTTTGCAAGCATTTTGCAAAAAGTCTGCTTTTGGACGGTCCCGACCAAGTCGTTTGCGCACCACAGCACCAAGCCCTTGCCGACCGAAACGGGGGTATTCGGCATAATCCGAATCACGGGGACCTCCTCCCCGAACAGGCTGTTAATCTGTTTTATCGGAATGCCTGCCGCCATGCTGACGAGCGTAAGCTCGTTGTGTCTGACGCTCGTAATTGCTCCGATTTCCTTTGCCAAGCCGCCGAGCATCTGCGGCTTGACCCCGAGGAAGAGATAGTCCGCCCGAATTGCGGCAGTTTCATTGTCAAGCACCTCCGCGCCGATTTCCTTTGCCAACGCCTCGGCTTTCTCCCGCGAACGGTCCGACAGATACAGCTCCCCATCGGGAAGTGCCGCCCGAACCGCTCTTGCAAGCGCGCCGCCCATGTTTCCCGTTCCGATAAACGCGATTTTCATTCCGATTCCTTTCTCAGCGGACCTGTCCGTTGCCGTGGATAATGTATTTGTAGGTGGTCAGCTCGTTCAGTCCGAGCGGACCGCGCGCGTGGAGCTTCTGGGTGGAGATGCCCATCTCACACCCCAGCCCGAACTCGCCGCCGTCGGTAAAGCGCGTGGATGCGTTGACATAGACCGCCGCACTGTCCACGTTTGCGGTAAAATAATCGGCGGCTTCGCGGCTCTCGGTGACGATTGCCTCGCTGTGCGAGGTCGAATGCGCCGCGATATGTGCCACCGCGTCCCGCACGGAATCCACCACGCGGACCGCGAGAATATAATTCAGAAATTCGGTGTCAAAGTCCGCGTCTCCCGCAGGGATTGCATCGATGATTTCCCGCGTTGCCGCATCGCCGCGCAATTCCACGGGGACCAAGCCCTTTGCCTTGCGGTCCTCGCACAGCCGCTTCTTCAGCATCGGCAAAAAGGTCTTTGCAACCTCGCGGTGGACAAGCAGGACCTCCTCCGCATTGCAGACAGACGGGCGGCTTGCCTTTGCATTTTCCACGATTGCAAGCGCCTTTCCGAGGTCGGCGTCTTTATCCACATAAACATGGCAGATGCCCGTTCCCGTTTCCAGTGTCGGAACCGTTGCGTTCTCCACACAGGCGCGAATCAGACCCGCTCCGCCGCGCGGAATCAGCAGGTCCACATAGCCCTTTGCCTGCATCAGCTCCTTTGCGCTCTGCCGCGTGGTGTCATCCACGAGCTGGACCGCATCCATCGGCAGTCCCGCGCGCTCCAAGCCGCTTCGCAGGGCAACGCTGATTGCCTTTGCCGAGCGGTAGGCTTCCTTTCCGCCGCGCAGGATGCAGACGTTCCCGCTTTTAACCGCAAGCGCCGCCGCGTCCGAGGTTACGTTCGGGCGGCTCTCGTAAATGATTGCCAGAACGCCCATCGGAACGGCGATTTTCTCAATCTCCAGCCCGTTCGGGCGGACCGTCCGCTCCAGCACCCGACCGACGGGAGACGGCAGTGCCGCAACACTGCGGATGCCCTCCGCCATTGCGCCCACGCGCTCCCGCGTGAGGCGGAGCCTGTCCAGCATGACCTCGCCAATGCTCCCCTTCGCCGCTTCCATATCCGCGGCGTTGGCTTCCAGAATTCCGTCCGCGCCCGCCTCCAGCGCATCCGCCATGGCAAGGAGTGCGCGGTCAAGGTCCGCAGAGCCGAATTCGCGCAGGACGGGGACCGCCGCTTTTGCGCGCCGCAGAATTTCAAGCGTTTCCATTTGCTTTCTCCTTCGCAAAGAATCGGGTCCCGACCCGCTCGCCGTCCATCACGCGGTAGAGCACCTCGGGATTCCACCCGTTCACAATGACCATCTCACAGCCCGCCTCGGTTGCAATCTGCGCGGCGTGGAGCTTTGTTACCATGCCGCCCGTCCCGCGCGCGCTTCCCGCACCGCCACCGAGTGCCAGAATGTCCTCGGTCAGCTCCCGCACCTCGGGAATCAGGCGCGCATTTGCGTCCTTGTGCGGGTCGCGGTCGTAAAGCCCATCGATATCCGACATCAGAATCAAAAGGTCCGCCCCAACGCTTGCCGCCACAATCGCGCCCAGCGTGTCGTTATCCCCGATGCGGATTTCATCGGTGGAAACCGTGTCGTTTTCGTTGATAATCGGCAGGACGTGCCATGCAAGCAGCTGTTCCATCGTATTCTCGAACTTGCTGTGCCGCTCGGGAATCTTCAGGTCGTCCGCCGTTAACAGGATTTGCGCAACGGTGCGGTTATATTCTGCGAACAGCTTATCGTAGGTATACATCAGCTCGCACTGCCCGACCGCCGCCGTTGCCTGCTTGCCCGCAATGTCGCGCGGTCGCTCACCAAGATTGAGCTTTCCGACTCCCATGGCAATTGCGCCCGAGGAGACCAGAATGACCTCATGCCCCGCATTGGCAATGTCCGACAGGACCTTGACCAGCGATTCGATTCTGCGGATGTTGAGGCATCCCGAGGTATGCGTCAGCGTCGATGTTCCGATTTTTACGACCAGTTTCATAGTGTTCGTCCTTTGCTTGCTTCGATTTTCCCACATTCTATTATATCATATTTGTCGGAAAAGGTCAAGCCCCCGCGCGGCATTTCCACACCGCGCGGGGGCTTTTTTTCCTATTTTTCGCGTCAGTCGTTCCACAAAACGATGCTTCCCGCTTCTCTTGTTTTGTTCAGGTCGATCACGCGTTGGTTGGAGGACCCGCGAAACCGCAGGGAGATATCCTTGAGCGATTTGACAAATCGCCCGTCCACCAATACGTCAATCAGCGACAGCATCTCGTCCGTGACCTCGCATCTCGGATGGGAGCCGTCAACCAACAGCTCCTTGTCCAGCGTAAACCCGCTGAATGCCCAGACCGTTTTATCGGGACATTCCGCGCGGAAGCGGTGCAGGAACGGGACCAGCGCCCGCTGATTGGAGGGCTCGAACGGCTCCCCGCCGAGCAGGGTCAGACCGTTTACATAGAACGGCTTGCAGGAGGCGATGATTTCGTCCTCGACCTCCTCCGTAAAGGGCTTGCCGTAGCCGAAATCCCATGTCTGAGGCTGAAAGCATTCCTCGCAATGGTTGGTACAGCCCGAGACGAACAGCGTGGTCCGCACACCGATTCCGTTTGCAATGTCGCATTTCTTGATTTCGCAGTAATTCATATCACAGATGGAGCACCCGCTCCTTGATTTCCTGCGTTCTGCCCTGATTCCAGAACTGCGTTCCGATGTAGCCGCAGGTCCGTCTTGCCACGTTCATCTTGCTCTGGTCGGTGTTGCCGCACTTCGGGCATTTCCAAATCAGCTTGCCGTCCTCTTCCACAATGTTGATTTCGCCGTCGTAGCCGCAGACCTGGCAGTAGTCGGATTTGGTGTTCAGCTCGGCGTACATGATGTGATCGTAAATGAACTTCATGACCTGCAATACCGCCTCGAGGTTCTGCTGCATATTCGGAACCTCCACATAGCTGATGGCACCTCCCGGGGACAGCGCCTGGAACTGCGCCTCGAACGCGAGCTTGGAGAACGCGTCAATCCGCTCGGTGACGTGGATATGATAGCTGTTGGTAATATAGCCCTTATCGGTGATGCCGGGGACGATGCCGAACCGCTTCTGGAGGCACTTTGCAAACTTATAGGTGGTGGATTCCAGCGGCGTTCCGTAAAGGCTGAAATCGATGTTGTGTGCTTCCTTCCATCTCTTGCAGGCGGCGTTCATGTACTTCATAACCTCCAGTGCAAACGGCGTTGCACTCGGGTCGGTGTGGCTCTTGCCAGTCATGTACTTTACGCACTCGTAAAGTCCCGCGTAGCCCAACGAGATGGTGGAATACCCGCCGTAGAGCAGCTTGTCAATCGGCTCGCCCTTCTTCAGTCTTGCCAGCGCGCCGTACTGCCACAGAATCGGCGCCGCATCCGAAAGGGTCCCCTTCAGTCTTTCATGGCGGCACATCAGCGCCTTGTGGCACAGCTCCAACCGCTCATCAAAGATTTTCCAGAATTTCTCGATGTTCCCCCCCGACGAAAGCGCAACGTCCACCAGATTCAGGGTCACAACGCCCTGATTGAAGCGTCCGTAATACTTCGGCTTGCCGTTCTCGTCGACATACGGTGTCAGGAAGCTGCGACAGCCCATGCAGGTATAGCAGTGCCCCTGCCCGTTCTTGTCCACCTTCAGCTCCAGCATCTTCTTCTCGGAGATGTAGTCGGGAACCATCCGCTTTGCCGTGCACTTCGCCGCCAGCTTGGTCAGGTAGTAGTACGGCGAATCCTCGTGGATGTTCTGCTCCTCCAGCACGTAAATCAGCTTCGGGAACGCGGGGGTGACATACACGCCCTCCTCGTTCTTCACGCCCTGATAGCGCTGAAGCAGGGTTTCCTCAATGATAATGGCAAGGTCGTGCTTCTCCTGCTCGTCCTTCGCCTCGCCGAGGTACATAAAGACCGTGACAAAGGGAGCCTGTCCGTTTGTGGTCAGGAGTGTCACAACCTGATACTGAATGGTCTGCACGCCGCGGCGGATTTCCTCGCGCAGACGGCTCTCCACCATCTTGCGGAATTTCTCCTCCGAAATCTCCGCGCCCGCGTCATCCAGCTCCTCGCGCAGATTCTTTGCAATCTTCTCGCGGCTGACCTGCACGAACGGTGCAAGATGCGTCAGCGAGATGCTCTGCCCGCCGTACTGGTTGCTCGCAACCTGCGCAATGATCTGCGTTGCGATGTTGCAGGCGGTGGAAAAGCTGTGCGGACGCTCGATCATGGTGCCCGAGATTACCGTTCCGTTCTGGAGCATATCCTCCAGATTGACCAGATCGCAGTTGTGCATATGCTGG
>DJSQ01000134.1:37721-38396 GCA_002438075.1 Clostridiales bacterium UBA6330 | reverse complement strand
CAGTTGTGCATATGCTGGGCGTAGTAATCCGCATCGTGGAAGTGGATGATGCCGTCGCGGTGCGCATCGACAATATCCTGCGGCAGGAGCAGACGCTCGGTCAGGTCGCGGCTGACCTCGCCCGCCATGTAGTCACGCTGGACGCTGTTGACGGTCGGATTCTTGTTCGCATTCTCCTGCTTGGCTTCCTCGTTGCAGCATTCAATCAGGCTCAGAATGCGCTCGTCGGTGGTGTTGGAGCGGCGCACAAGGTTTCTGGTATACCGATAGGTAATATAGCCCTTTGCAACCTCATAAGCGCCGTGCGCCATGATTTGCTTTTCCACAAGGTCCTGAATCTCCTCCACCCCCGGGGCGCGGTTCATGCGGATGCAGTTCAGCTCAACCGCCTCGGCGATGCGACGGATCTGCATGGGGGTCATGCGCTCGGCTTCGTCCACTGCGTCGTTGGCTTTGGTAATTGCGGTAATGATTTTGGAAATGTCAAATACAACCTCGGAACCGTTTCTCTTGATGACTTTCATGATTTCCTCCTTCAATGTAGTATCGTCTGTGCTATCGGAGCACGCGAAGCGTGTATCTTCGCGCAAAATTGCCGTATCTTGTGCCGCCTGCGGGAGACAGCGATATTATTATACCACATCTTGTGTTTTTGTCAAGTGGTATTTACAACAT
>DJSQ01000134.1:0-37580 GCA_002438075.1 Clostridiales bacterium UBA6330 | reverse complement strand
TCCCAGCCGAGGCAGGGGTCGGTGATGGACTTGCCCGGGACAAAGCCCTCCGCGCCGATCTTCTGCGCGCCGTCCTCCAGATAGCTTTCAATCATCAGCCCCTTGACCAATTTACGGACTGCATGGGAACAGCGGCGGGAATGCAGAATCTCCTTTGCGATTCTCGGCTGTTCGAGATACTGCTTGCCCGAGTTCGCGTGGTTGGTGTCCACCACAACCGCAGGATTGGCAAGTCCGCTCGCCTCGTAGGACTGCGCCAGATGAATCAGGTCCTCATAATGATAGTTCGGGAGCGACTGGCCGTGCTTGTTGACGTAGCCGCGCAGAATCGCGTGTGCGTAGGGGTTCCCCTCGCTCCGCACCTCCCAGCCGCGATAAAGGAACATATGCGAATGCTGTGCGGCGGTGATGGAGTTCATCATCACGGTGATGTCCCCGCCCGTTGGGTTCTTCATGCCAACGGGGATATCCAGCCCGCTGGCGGTCATGCGGTGCTGTTGGTCCTCCACCGACCGCGCGCCGACCGCGACGTATGCCAAAAGGTCCGAAAGATAGCGGTGATTCTCGGGGTACAGCATCTCATCCGCACAGCCGAAGCCCGTCTCGGCAATCGCGCGCATATGGAGCTTGCGGATGGCAACCAGACCGCGCAAGAGGTCCGGCTCGGATTCGGGGTCGGGCTGATGGAGCATCCCTTTGTAGCCGTCGCCCGTGGTGCGGGGCTTGTTGGTGTAGATGCGCGGGACGATGAGAATGCGGTCGGATACGCGGTCCTGCACCTCGCGCAGGCGGTAGATATAGCGCAGAACCGTGTCCTCCGCGTCCGCCGAGCAGGGACCGATGACCAGCAGGAGCCTGTCGTCCCTGCCGTCAAGGATTGCCTTGATCTGCTCGACCCAGTTGTCCCGCGCGGCGGTGATTTCGGGCGTTGCGGGGTATTGCTCCTTAATCTCCTTCGGAATCGGGAGCTTGCGGTAAAAGTGCATATTCATATCGATGTTTCCTTTCGTTTATCAAACTGTGCGCGGCGGCGGGAGGAGGTGCGCATCATCTCCCGCATCCCCTCGCGGTCCCCCGCCTCCAGAAGCCCGCGGAAATCGGCGAGCGTTTCTTCAAAGCGGTCCATCTGCTCCAGCAGGGCTTCGCGGTTCCATAGGAACAGCTCGCTCCACATCTCATCGTTGATTTTCGCAATCCGTGTCAGGTCGCGGAAGGAGTCGCCCGTGTAGTTTTCCAGCCCCTCATCGGTGTTGCAGTCCATCAGCGCCACGGCAATGCAGTGGGTCAGCTGGGAGAGAAATGCAATCATACGGTCGTGTGAGGCGGCATCCAGCTCGGTGATTCTGCCGAAGCCGAGAATTTCCCCAAGCCTGCGACAGGTGGCAATGCCCTCGGGCGTGTTCCGCTCGGTGGGGACCACAATGTAGTTCGCACCGCGAAACACCTCGTCGTTGCTGTATTCCACACCGCTCGATTCCCGCCCTGCCATCGGGTGCGCGGCAATGAATTCGATGTCGGGGCGCAAAATCTCTCCCATTTCGGCAAGAAACCGCGACTTCACACCCGTTACATCGGTCACGAGGATTCCCGCGCGCAGGTGCTGTTGGTTCTGCTTCATCCATTCGATGGCGATATGCGGATAGAGCGCAAGCACCACAAGGTCCGCCGCCGCGAGAATGTCGGGGCGCGGCTCGGTGTAGCCCGAGCGGATGATTCCGTGCGCCTCGGCGTAGTCGATATCCTTTTGTTCCTTTGTGATACAGGTGACAGGATAGCCCTGCTTGGTCAGCGCTTTGGCATAGCCGCCGCCGATGACCCCCAACCCGACAATGAGGATTCGGGTATTTTGATTGAGTTCCATAATTGCTTCCTTATAATATTTCCATGCGGATTCCGAGTGCGCCGAGGTCCTCCCAAAAGGCGGGATAGCTTTTCCGCACGACCTCTGCCCCCTCTATCTCGCCGCCCGTGCGCGTTGCAAGGACCGCCAGCGCCATCACAATCCGATGGTCGCCGTGCCCGTCAAACGGGGCTTTAGGCGCGTGCAGTCTGCCGCCCTTGACGGTTACGGTGTCGCCGAGGTCGGCAAGCTCCGCGCCGCATTTTGCAAGCTCCTCGCGCATGGCGCCGATGCGGTCACTTTCCTTGATGCGCAGTCGTCCGACCTCGGTAAAGGTCCCGCCGTGCATCGCGGCGGCATAGGCAAAGAGCATCGGACCGAGGTCGGGGCAGTCGGCAAGCGAGAGGGTCGCGGGACCCTTGCGGAGCGCATCGAGGTATGCCGTGCAGATGCGGTCCCCCTGCCGTGCGTGCGGATTCAGGTTCGGGACCCGCACCCG
This sequence comes from Clostridiales bacterium UBA6330, assembly GCA_002438075.1. GTDB lineage: Bacteria > Bacillota > Clostridia > Oscillospirales > CAG-272 > UMGS1865. The sequence continues at coordinate 35,241 of DJSQ01000134.1, read as the reverse complement.
ATTGTCCCCCATGCGCCCGAGTGCTTCCCAGAAGGCACCCGCCGACCAATCGCCCTCCGCCTCGCAGTCGCACGGCGTAAAGCGCTGACCGCACGGCACGGCAAGCGAGGTTTCGGTCTCCCATTCCGCGCGGATGCCGAACTTTTTCAGTACGTCCAGCGTCAGGTCGATATAGGAGCGGCTCTCCACGGGCGGAAGCAGGGTGATTCTGCTCGGCTCGTGACGCGTTGGCAAGGCAAAGAGCAGTCCCGTGATGAACTGACTGCTGATATTTCCCGCCACGCGGAAATCGCCGCCGTGAAGCGGTCCCCTGACGCAAACCGTCTGCCCCTTGCGCGCCCATGTCAGCCCCTGCTCGGCACAGATTTCCTCATAAACCGTCTGCGGGCGCTCGGGAAGCCGCCCGTAGCCCGTAAAGACAACGGGAAAATCCGCCGTCAGCGCAAGCGGGATGAGAAAGCGCAGGGTGCTCCCGCTCTCGCGGCAAGGGAGCGCCTCGGTCGGTGCCGTGCGGAGCAGTCCGCCGCGAACCGTTACCGTGTCCCCCTCCCGCCGACAGTCCGCGCCGAGCAGGGAGAGGCAATCGAGAGTTGCGAGGATGTCCTCACAGTCCCCTGCGTGTCGGATGACGCTGACCCCATGGGCAAGCCCCGCGCAGATCAGCATTCTGTGCGCAATGCTTTTGGAGGGCGGGACACAGACCTCGCCCGCCGCGCGTCCCGCATGAATCCGCACTCTCATGTGCGGTCCTCCGCCAGATAATCAATCGCTTCAAGATAGCCGTCGGTCCCGTGTCCCGTAATCGTCTTTTCGCACGCGGCGCGCAGGTAGCTGACCTGTCGGAACGCCTCGCGTTCTTCCACCTTGGAAATGTGGACCTCCACCGCCCGCAGCTTCGTTGCCTTGAGCGCGTCAAGGAGCGCGATGCTCGTATGCGTGTACGCCCCGGGGTTGATAACCAGCCCGTCCGCGTGCGCAAAATAGGCTTCCTGTATCCAATCCACCAGATCGCCCTCGTGGTTGGATTGCTTTTGAAGGACCTCGATTCCCCGCTCCGCGCAGTGCTTTGCAATGCGATCGGTCAGATGCGCAAAGCTCTCGGAGCCGTATTGGTCGGGCTCCCGCACACCGAGCAGATTCAGGTTCGGTCCGTTCAGAACATACAGCTTCATACCGTTTTTCGGCTCCTTTCAATCATCTCCACCGCCTCCTCGGGCGTTTTGAAGCCCGCAACGCGGAGGTCCGCCGTGGCAAGGTAGCGGTCAATGCGCTCCGCATACCGCTTCTCCAGCGCCTCGCGCGTGGACGAAAGCGGACGGTCGGCGGTCGGAAGCAGGTCCGACACGGGGCGGTCCAGAAAGCAGAGCATTCCGTTTTGCCTCAGCATCGTGACATTTTCGTCCCGCAAAACCGTTCCGCCGCCGAGTGCCAGAACCGCGCCCGAAAGCCCTGCCAAAACCGCGCGCAGAACGGCGGTCTCGGTGTCGCGGAATGCCGCCTCTCCCGCCTCGGCAATCAGCTCGGCAGGCGTTTTGCCGCACCGCCGCGTGATTTCCTCGTCCAAATCAAGGAAGGGTCTGCCCGTTTTCCGAGCCAGCAGGCGACCGACCGTGGTTTTCCCGCTTGCGGGCATTCCCGAGAGGACAAGGTTCTCCTTCCGCTCGGTCAGCACCGCACAGATGTGCTCGGCAGTGCCCGCAGGATAGGTCTGTCCCGTGAAAATCTCCGACGCGCGCACCGCCTGTGCGGTCAGCATCAGAAGCCCGCCTTGTGCGGGAATGTGACGCGCCCACGCACCGAGGACCAGCTCGGAACGGAGCGGGTTGTAAATCGGGTCCGCAACCGCCTCCAATGCGGGAAGGCGGTCAAGCTCCGCAGGGCAGGCATCGGGATTCGGATACATACCGACAGGGGTTGTATTGATGAGAATCCGCACCCGCGCGGCGTGGTCGCGGTAGAAGTCCGCATAGGAAACGCGGTCCTCCCCCGCTCGGCGGCTGACGCGCAGAAGCTCGGAAGCCCCCATCGCTTTCGCAACCGCACACGCGGTCAGCGAGGTCCCGCCCGTGCCGAGAACGGCAACGGTCTTGCCCTGCAAGGGAACGCCGATGGCTTCCAGAAGCGTTTTCAGTCCGTAAAAATCGGTGTTGTAGCCGCAAAGCCTGCCGTCACGGTTGACAATCGTGTTGACCGCGCCGATTTCCCGCGCCGCAGGGTCGATTTCATCCAGAAACGGCATTACCGCCTGCTTATAGGGAATCGTGACGTTGATGCCGCGAAAGTCCTTCTTTTGCAAAAATGCGGGCAGGTCCGCCTGTGCCAGCTCCCGCAATTCATAGGGGTGACTGTCCAGCATGGCGTGAATTTCCGCCGAGAAGCTGTGCCCCAGCTTCTCTCCGATACATCCGTATTGCAATCCCGTCCCCCCTTACTCGGCTAAAAAGTCGGTCCCGAAGCGTCCCGTGAGCAGGTCGGCAAGGACCAGCGCGGTGACGCTGTCCACAACCGCCCGCGCACGGTGGACGATTGCGGGGTCGTGTCTGCCCCTGATTGCCAGCTGCACGTTTTCCCGCGCTTCGAGGTCGATGCTCTCCTGCTCCCGTGCAATGGACGGCGTGGGCTTGACAACACAGCGGAACAGGAGCGGCGCACCGTTCGTAATGCCGCCGCAGATGCCGCCGTTGTGATTGGTTGTATGGACCACACAACCGTTTGACGCGCGCATTCCGTCGTTTGCCTCGAACCCGCGCATGGTTGCAAAGCCGAAGCCCGCGCCGAACTCCACGCCCTTGACGGCGGGAATTCCGAACAGCGCGTGGGACAGCATTCCCTCCACCGTGTCAAACCACGGCTCCCCGACCCCTGCGGGCATTCCGACCACAGCGGTTTCGAGAATGCCGCCCACGCTGTCCCCGTCCGCCGCGGCAGAACGGATTGCGTCCTTCATGCGCTCCGCCGCCGCACCGTCCAGCACGGGAAACTGCGTTTCGTTCAAGGTGTTCAGATCGGCTGTCGGGTCGGCGGCAAGCGGACGGTCCGAAATGCCCGCGAGCGATGCGATATGCGTCCCGATTGTAATGCCCTTTTTCGCCAGTGCCGACAGGAGAATCGCACCGACCGCAACCAGCGGAGCGGTCAGCCGTCCCGAAAAATGCCCGCCGCCGCGATAGTCCTGAAAGCCGTGATACTTGCATTCCGCCGTGTAATCCGCGTGCCCCGGGCGCGCCATGCCGCGGTTGTAATCGCGGCTGTGCGTGTCGCCGTTCGGAATCAGCAGGCAGAGCGGTGTTCCCGTGGTCTTTCCCTCAAACACGCCGCTGACAATGCGGAACGGGTCGCTCTCGGCGCGCGCGGTGGAAAGCCCGTCCCCCGCAGGGCGGCGCAGGGAAAGCCGCCGACGGATGAAATCTTCATCCACGGGAATGCCCGGGGCAATGCCGTCCAGCACAGCCCCGATTTCGGGTCCGTGGCTCTCTCCGAACAGCGTGACCGACAGCTGTTGACCGAAGGTGTTCTTCATTCCGCTTCTCCTTTCCGCATCGCTTCCAGAGACGGTCGCACGGCATCGCAAAAGGCTCCGATTTCCGACCGTCTGAATTCGTATTCCCCAACGCGCGGGACGTAAACATAGGAGACCGCCCCGCCGTCGCATTTCTTGTCATGGCAAACCGCCCCGAGAACCGTTTCGGGGGAAACGGGCAGGACCGTTGGAAGTCCGAGCCGCTTCAACAACTTCAACAGCCGCGCCCGCACCTCGGGAGCGCAGAGCGGGAGCATTCCGAGCGCCACGCATTCCCCGTGGAGCAGGTCGTGCAGACCCGCCGCACTTTCGATGCCGTGCCCGAGCGTGTGTCCGAAATTCAGCACACGCCGCAAGCCGCCCTCGCGCACATCCGCTTCCACAACGGCTTTTTTAATCTGCAAGGACCGCACAATCACCGTTTCGGTGTCCGCCTGTCCCGCCTCCAGCAGTCCGAACAGCTCCGCATCCGAGGTCAGCGCCATTTTCACAACCTCCGCCATGCCGTTAGCCATCTGCCGCTTCGGGAGCGTTGCAAGCGTCTCGGGATCGATGACCACCGCGCGCGGTTGCCAGAAGGCACCAACGCAGTTTTTCACTCCGTCCAGATCAACCGCAGTCTTGCCGCCGATGGAGGAATCCACCTGCGCGAGCAGGGTTGTCGGAAGGTTGTAAAAATCGATTCCGCGCATATAGCACGCCGCCGCAAAGCCCGAAAGGTCGCCGACCACCCCGCCGCCGACCGCCACCACGCAATCGGTGCGGGTAAACTTCTCCGCAAGCATACGGGAAAGCAGAGACCCGAACACCGTCAGGCTCTTGCTTCCCTCACCCGCAGGGATGGTTACAACGGTTGGCGCGGCGCACTGCGCGGCAACCGCCTCGGCGTATGCCCTCGGGACCCCCGAATCGGTGACAATCAGCACGCGGCGGGAAAGCTTCATCTTTTCCCCCACATGAGCCAGCGCGCCGCGCTCGACCGTAATCTCATAGCTCTCGGCTCCAAGCTCTGTCCGCAATATCATGAGCGCTCCTCCTTATGAGACCGTGTAGCAACCGACGGGCTTCAGCTTGTCGCAAAAGACCGAAAGCGCGCGGAGCATATTCTGTCCGTCGGGCGTGTGCAGGTCCCCCTCCGCCTCGACATAGAAGTAATACTGCCAGAGCAGCTCCTTCATGGGGCGACTGCGCAGGGTCCGCATATTGAAGCCGTAATGCCCGATGACATCAATCGCCCGCGCCAGCGCACCCGCCTCGTTGCGGACCGTGAACATCAGCGCCGAGCAGGTCCCCTTTGTCTGCGTGTTCTCGGCTCTTGTAAAGACCGCAAACCGCGTGGTGTTACTGCGGCTGGCGTTGAGGTTCCGCTCCAGCACCGCAAGACCGAACTGCTCCGCCGCCTCTGCGCTTGCGATTGCCGCAACCGTGCGGTCGTTGGTCCCCGCCACGAATTTTGCCGCCAGCGCGGTGTTCGGGTATTCCTCGGTCTGCCAGCCCATCTCGCGGATGCGCGCGGCGCACTGCCCGAGCGCCTGCGGGTGACTGATGACCGTTCGGATTTCCTCAATGGAGGTTCCCTGCTTGACAAGCAGGTCCTGCGTCACGGGCAGGTCCAGCATCCGATTGATGAACAGTCCGCCCGAGAACATCAGGTCCATCACCTGCCCCACCTCGCCGTTGGTGCTGTTCTCCACGGGCAGGACCGCCGCATCGCAGTCCCCGCGCTCCACCGCGCGATAGGCGCTCTCAAAATCGGGAAAGCCGAGCTTTTTCGCGCTCGGAAAGAGCTTTCCCGTTGCAATATGCGCAAACGCGCCCTCGGTCCCGCTGTAGGCAACCCGCATCCCCTCAAGCAGGCGGGTCTGATACGCGCGGGAAAGCGCCATCGTTTCCTGAATGAAACGGACATAGTACTCCCGCAGAATCGGGTCCTCGACTCTCTCCGCGCCGCGTCGGATGACCTCTGCCTCGCGCGCCGCATCGGTAATCGGCAGTCCGTGCTCCTTTTTGTATGCCGCAACCTGCTCTGCGGCGCGCATCCGTTCCGTGAACAGCTCTGCCATTTCGCCGTCCACGCGGCTGATTGCTTCTCTTGCTTCTTCCAGTGAATTCATATCCTTTTCCCTTCGGTCGGTTTCAGTTCGTAAAGCCTTGCAAGCGCCGCAAATGCGGGGAGCGCGTTGCGGATTCGTTCGGTCGGCACACAGTAGGAAATGCGGACGTATCCGCCCATGCCGAAGCTGTCGGACGGGACCAACAGCAATTCCTGCTCCTTTGCCCGCTCCGCAAAGCGCTTGGCATCGGGCTCGGGCGCGCGCAGGAAGAGGTAGAACGCGCCCTGCGGTCTGACCGCTTCAAAACCAAGCGCCGTCAAGCCCTCGTACAACAGCGTGCGGTTGGTGCGGTAGACCGAGAAATCCGCGCAAAGCCCCGCACAGGCGGGAAGCATATGCTGGAACAGGGACGGCGCGCAAACGAAGCCGAGCGCCCGCCCCGCCCCGCAGATTGCCTCGTATATCCCCCTTGCGTCCTGCGCACGGGAGGAGACCAGAATGTATCCGATGCGCTCGCCCGGGAGCGAGAGCGACTTGCTGTAGGAATACAGCACCAGACTGTTCCCGTAGAAATGCGTCACGAAGGGAACCCTACTCCCGTCCCAGACCAGCTCGCGGTAGGGCTCGTCCGAGAGCAGCCACACAGGATGCCCGTACCGCTTCTGCGCGGCATCCAGAAGCCCGCAAAGCCGCCGCAAGCCGTCCTCGGACAGAATCGCGCCGCTCGGGTTGTTGGGAGAATTGAGAATCAGCGCGCGGGTGCGCTCCCCGATTGCCGCCTCCAACGCGTCAAAATCGGGCAAAAAGGTTTCGGGGTCGGGCTGAACGACCTTTACCCGCCCGCCTGCGCGCTCGACAAACACACGGTATTCGGGAAAGAACGGAGCCAACAGAATGACCTCGTCCCCCGCATTCAGAAGCGCGTTGAGACTGACGGTCAAGGACGCCGCCGCTCCCGCCGTGAGATAAATCAGATCGGGGTCGGCATCGGCACCGTAGGTGCGGTTCAGATGCGCGGCAATTGCGCGCCGCGCATCGGGGTCCCCCTGCGCGGAGGTGTAGCCGTGAAGCGCAACAGGGTCTGCTTCGCGCAACAGACGGGTCAATTCGGCACTGACCTCGGGCGGCGTTGGAACGCTCGGATTTCCAATGCTGAAATCAAACACACGGTCCGCGCCCACCTCGGCGCTCCGCTTCTTCCCGTATTCAAACAGCTCCCGAATCGCGGAACGCTCCGCGCCGAGCCGCCTCATCGTTTCGTTCATGACGTCACCTCAAAGCAAATAATACTTCAGTTTATCATTATACACCAATTCGGGGGTAAAAGTCAAGGGTTAAAATGAAAACATCGGAAAAAGTCTGTTCCGCGCGAAAGACCTTGCGCCTTTTTCTGTTTTTTGTCACATTCCCCTTGAAAAAAGCGCGGAAATAGTGTATAATAGAATGGATATTTGGAAAGGAGGCTCCGTATGCGAATTCACAGGCTTTACCCGGGCTCGTTCGGCGCGAATTGCTATCTGCTCCTTGCGCGCGACGGCGCGGCGGCGGTCGTGGACCCGAGTCCCGATGCCGACACGGTTCTGGATGCGCTCCGAGGCGAGGACGCGGACCTTTCGCGCATTCTTCTGACGCACGGGCATTTCGACCACATTCTGTCGCTCGACACCCTGCGCGACCGAACGGGGGTCCGCGCGGGCATTCACGAAAGCGATTTGGACCTCCCCTCCGATGCGCGCAAAAATGCGTTTGAGGCGTTCTTCCGACAGCGGCGTGTATGGAGAACCCCCGAGGAGACCTTTCGGGACGGGGACCGCATTGCGGTCGGCTCCGAGACGGTCACGGTCCTGCACACCCCGGGGCATACTGCGGGCAGTGTCTGCTTTCTGATAAACGACGGGCGCGACCTGCTGACGGGAGACACCCTGTTTGCCGAATCCTACGGTCGCACCGACCTCTACGGCGGAAGCCTTTCGGACCTGCGCGCGTCGCTCGGTCGGCTGGCAACACTCCCGCCCGATACCGTTATTTACCCCGGGCACGGGGAATCCGCAAGGCTCGGCGATGCGCTTGCGGCAATCGGAATTACAAGATGAAGGAAAAGGAAATCACTACCATGGATTTTGAAGCATTGGCGGAACTGCTGTTCCCGAACGTAACCGAAACACCTGCGGATATGGAGGCAAAATACCCGCCGCGGAAGCTCCCCGTGGGCGCGAAGGTGACCCGCTTTGCCCCGAGCCCCACGGGGTTTGTGCATTTCGGCGGTCTGTTCCCCTCCACCATCGGAGAACGTCTTGCGCACCAATCGGGCGGTGTGTTCTATCTGCGGATTGAGGACACCGACGCAAAGCGCGAGGTCCCCGGGGCGGCGGAGGGCTTGATTCGCACGCTGGCGCACTACGGGATTCATTTTGACGAGGGCGCAATTCTCGACGAGAACGGAAAAGTATCCGATCATGGCGCTTACGGTCCATACAAGCAAAGCGCGCGCGGACCGATTTATCACGTCTTTGCAAAGGACCTTGTGAAGCGCGGGCTTGCCTACCCCGTTTTCACGACCAAAGAGGAGCTGGAGGCGCTGAACGCGCTTGACAAGAAGGCGGAAATCAAAGCCCGCGACTGGGAAAACGAGAGCGACAGCCGCGCAGAGGAGCAGGCAAAGCAGCGGCAGTTTACACTTGAGGAGGTCAAGGCACATCTGCAAAACGGCGACCCGTTCGTTCTGCGCCTGCTTGCGGACGGCAATCCCGAGAAGAAGGTCCCCTTCACCGACCTCATCAAGGGCAAGCTGGAGATTCCCGAAAACGATGAGGATTTTGTCCTGCTCAAGAGTGACGGCATTCCGACCTACCACTTCGCCCACGCAGTGGATGACCATCTGATGGGAACCACGCACGTCATTCGCGGTGAGGAATGGCTCCCGAGCCTTGCAAAGCACCTGATGCTCTTCCGCTATCTCGGCTTCCGTCTGCCGAAGTACCTGCACATTGCGCAAATCATGCGGCTGGACGAAAACGGCAACAAGAAGAAGCTCTCCAAGCGCGATATGGGCGCGAACATGGATGATTACAGCCGCATGGGTTATGCGCCCGCCTGCGTTTGCGAGTATATCATGACCCTGCTCAACTCCAACTACGAGGAGTGGCACGCGCAGAACGCGGACAAGCCCTACACCGAGTTCCCCTTCAACATCAAGAAGATGAGCTCCTCGGGGTGCCTGTTCGACTTCAACAAGCTGAACGATGTCAGCAAGAACGTGATTTCCCGCATGACGGCGGCGGAGGTCTTTGAACAGGCAAGCGCATGGGCGCGGCAGTTTGACCCCGCATTCGGTCAGCTTCTGGATGCCGACCCAGACTATGCAAAGGCGATTTTTGCCATCGGTCGCGGCGGCAAAAAGCCCCGCAAGGACTTTGCAACGTGGGCGGATGTCAAGGGCTACATGGATTTCTTCTATGACAGCCTGTTTACAATCAAGGACGCTTATGCGGAGCAGTTTGACCGCGCCGATATCCGCACAGCACTGGAGCGCTTCCTTGCCTCCTACGACCCAGCCGATGACATGACGGTCTGGTTTGACAAAATCAAGGCGGTTGCGGAATCCATCGGGTACGCCTCCGATATGAAGGCTTACAAGGCGGACCCCGCCGCTTATCGCGGAAGCGTTGCCGATGTGAGTATGTTTTTGCGTGTTGCCGTTACGGGGCGGCTGAATTCCCCCGATATGTATGCCGTGATGCAGGTCATGGGACCCGAACGGGTCAAAGCCCGCATTGCGCGGATGACAGAAGCATTGAAGTGAGGTAAACAACATGGAAGAATTGGAAAAGAATTTTATACACGATTTTATTGACGAGGACTTGGCAAACAACCCCGGCATGAAGGTGCACACGCGCTTCCCTCCCGAGCCGAACGGATATCTGCACATCGGGCACTGCAAGGCGCTGTGCGTGGACTTCGGAACCGCACGCAAGTACGGCGGAGTCTGCAACCTGCGCATGGATGACACCAACCCCTCCAAGGAGGACACCGAGTACGTTGATGCCATCAAGGAGGACATCCACTGGCTCGGCTTTGACTGGGGTGACCGCTTCTTCTACGGCTCGGATTACTTTGAAAAGGATTACGAACTGGCGGTCGGATTGATAAAAAAAGGGCTTGCCTATGTCTGCGAGCTTTCGGCGGAGGAATTCCGCGACCCGAAGTACAGCGGCGACCTGACGCACCCCGCAGTCTCCCCGTGGCGCGACAGACCGATTGCAGAGAGCCTTGACCTGTTCGAGCGCATGAAGAACGGCGAATTTCCCGAGGGTAAGTACACCCTGCGCGCCAAGATTGATTTGGCATCGGGCAACTTCTGTATGCGCGACCCCGTGATTTACCGCATCAAGTACGCGGAGCATCACCGTCAGGGCAACAAATGGTGCATTTACCCGATGTACGACTTCGCACATCCGATTCAGGACGCGCTGGAGGGCATCACGCACTCCCTCTGCTCGCTGGAGTTCGAGATTCACCGCCCGCTTTACAACTGGGTCCGCGACAATGTGGAAATCGAGGGCAATCCCGCAGGCTTCCCGCGCCAGATCGAGTTTGCGCGGCTGAACATTACCTACACGGTCCTGTCCAAGCGTTTTCTGCGGTCGATGGTCGAAACCGGTGTTGTGGACGGCTGGGACGACCCGCGTATGCCCACGCTTTGCGGAATGCGGCGGCGCGGCTATACCCCGCAGTCGATTCTGGATTTCATCAACCGCACGGGCGTCTCGAAGGCAGGGTCGCTTGTCGACATCCGCCAGCTGGAGGCTTGCCTGCGCGACGAGCTGAACCGCACCGCACCGCGCCGCATTGCGATTGAAAAGCCTTTGCGCGTGGTGATTACCAACTATCCCGCCGACAAGACCGAGTATTTCGACCTGCCCAACAACCCGCAGGACGAGAACGCGGGAACGCGCAAGGTGCCCTTTACCCGCGAGCTTTATATCGATGCGAGCGACTTTGCCGAGGTTCCGCCGCCCAAGTTCTTCCGCATGAAGGAAGGCGGAGAGGTCCGTCTGATGGGCGCTTATATTGTGAAGTGCAACGAGATTGTGCACGGCGCGGACGGCAGCATCACCGAGCTGCACTGCACGGCGGACTTGGAAACCGGCAACGGCAACCCTGCGGACGGCAGAAAGGTCAAAGGAACCATCCACTGGCTCTCCGCACCGCACGCAGAGGACGTCACCCTGCATCTCTACAACAACCTCATCACGCTGGAGAACCCTGCCGACAAGCCCGATGACAAGGAATACACCGATTTCATCAATCCCGAGTCGCTGGTTGTTGTCAAGAACGCAAAGGCGGAGCCCTCGCTGGCGGACGCAAAAGCGGGAGAGACCTTCCAATTTGTGCGCTTCGGCTATTTCTGCACCGACACGAAGAATCCGCATACCTTTAACCGCACGGTCGGTTTGAAGGACAGCTTCCCGAAGGGCTGATGTTCCGAAAGCTTTGGGAAAAGGTCAAAACCTTTTTCCGCTGGATCTTTGACGAATGCCGCGATTGGCGAACCGTGGTTCTGCTGATCGCGGTAATCGCGGTGGTTTACTCCCCCGTTTGGGGCGGCTATCTTCTGAAGCTGATCTTCGGCTGGAATTGGGCGGCGGTTATGGCAACGGCGGTGCTTGTCTTCTGGGCAGGACCCTTTACCCCGTTCTTCCCCATCTGTATTGCGCTGACATTGGCGATTAAGAAATGGTGGGAGAAGCGAAAGAAGAAATAAAAAAAGAGAACCTTCAGCAAGGTTCTCTTTCTTTTTGCACCGTGCGCACTGCCTCGGCGAGGTGGGAAACCGTGTCGGATGCAAGCATGGAAATCTCGCCAACATCCAGCGCCGCATATTCGCCCGCAAGCCCGCACAGATAAGCGCCGAGCGCAACCGTTCGCACGTCGGGCGGCAGGTAGCCGAGGAGTCCCGTTATCACGCCAGAAAGCACATCCCCGCTTCCCGCCGTTGCCATCCCCGGGCAGCCGCGGTCAACCGTCAGCACCGTTTCCCCGTCCGTGATAACCGTTTCGGGTCCCTTGAGCAGGGTCACGGCTCCCGTGCGCTTGGAAAAGTCCCGTGCGGTAGAGCTTCGGTCCGCTTCAATCTGCGGGACCGACAGCCCCGTCAGGCGCGCGAATTCCCCGTGATGCGGGGTCAGAATCACACGGCAGGCTGCCGCAGAAAGCGCTTGGACGGGTCCCAACTCGGAGAGCGCCCACAAGCCGTCCGCATCGATGAGAAGCGAGCCGCTGTAATGCGAGAGAAGCCAATTCAGAATCCGCTTGTTTTCCTCGCTCCTGGCCCAGCCCATGCCGACCGCAACCGCGCGCTTTCCCGCCGTCAGTGCGGTCAGATAGTCCGCATCAAATACCATGTGCCCGTCCCCACGGTCGGGCGCGGGCGAAAGCGTGCTTTCCAGAAGGTACGGCGCAACCGCACCCGCTAAGGTCGCGGGGACCGCCAGCGTAGCCACGCCGCATCCCGCGCGCAGGGCGGATTGGCTGAGATTCGCCAGCTTTGCCGCGCCCGAATACTCCATGCACCCGCCGAGAAGCGCGATATAGCCGTAATCTCCCTTGTGCGTGTTCCGTTCGCGCGGCGGAAGCAACGGGGCAAGCTCCGCCGCCGTGACCCGATGCGCGCCGCTCATGTGCGGTCCTCCCCGCGCTTCATCGCGTCTGCGGAGAAGCCGCAGGACAACAGCTCCCCGAGCGGATAGCGCCGCGTTTCCGTTCCGTCCCACACGAGAATCGGGAAATCGGGACCGCAGAATTCCGCCAATGCCTGACGGCAGACCCCGCAGGGCGTGAAGAAGCTGTCGGGCGCTTGTCCCTGTCTGCCGCCCACGACCGCGAGCGCCGTGAACTGCCGTTTCCCCGCGCTGACGGCGGCAAAGAGCGCACTTCGCTCGGCACAGCAGGTCACGGAATAGGAAGCATTCTCTACATTGCACCCCGTTTGAACCGTTCCGTCCGCGCATAGAAGCGCCGCGCCAACCGAAAAGCCCGAATAGGGCGCATACGCATTTTTACGCGCGGTATCGGCGAGCCGTATCAGTTCGCTGTCTGTCATACGAGAACCTCCCCCGAAAAATCGGATGCGCCGAACGTTCCCTTCGCGCCGAGCATCCCGAGCACGCTTTCCGCAACGTCCGAGAAGCCGTTGCGCACCCCGAGCGAGACGGGACGGACCGACGGTCCCACAACCAGAAGCGGGACGTATTCGCGCGTGTGGTCGGTGCTGACGTCGCTCGGGTCACAGCCGTGGTCGGCGGTCAGGAGCAGGACATCATCCGCGCGCATGGCGGGCAGGAAGCCCGAGAGCCACGCATCAAAGCGGTTCAGTGCCTCGGCATAGCCGCGCGCATCGTTGCGGTGTCCGTAAAGCATATCAAAATCCACCAGATTGACAAAGCAAAGCCCGCGGAAATCGGTTTTTGCAAGCTCGGAGGTAACCGCCATTCCCTCATCGTTGCCGTGGGTGCGGTAGAATTTCGTAAAACCGCGCCCCGCGAAAATGTCGATAATCTTTCCCACCGACAGCACGTCATACCCTGCCGCCTTCAGGACATCGGGCAGGACGGGAACAGGCGGCTCCAGTGAAAAATCGCGGCGGTCGGCGGAAACGCGTGTGAAATCCGAGGCGTTCGTCCCGACAAACGGGCGCGCAATCACCCGCCCGACGGCGTAGTCCCCCGTCAACAGCTCCCGCGCCTTGCGGCAGATTCCGTACAGCTCCTCGGGCGGGACCAAGTCCTCATGCGCCGCAATCTGGAACACGCTGTCCGCCGAGGTGTATACAATCAGCTTGCCCGTGCGCAGATGCTCCTCGCCGTAGTCGCGGATGACATCGGTCCCCGAATACGGCAGGTTGCAAAGGGCCCCCTTCCCCGTCAGCTTGGTGAAGCGGTCCAAAAGCGCCTGCGGAAAGCCGTGCGGAAAGGTCGGCATCGGGCGGGGCGAGACGTGACCCGCAAGCTCCCAATGCCCGATGGTTGTATCCTTGCCCGCAGAGCGCTCCCGCATTTTGCCGAACGCGGCGGCGGGAGACGGGACGGGGGCGAGGAAGGACAAGCCGTCAATGTTGCCGATGCCGAGCCGCCCCAAAGTCGGAATGCGGAGCAGACCCGTGTTGTGAATACTGCGCAGGGTATTCGCGCCGAGGTCCCCGAAAGCCGCCGCATCGGGCGCTTCCCCTGCGCCGAGACTGTCGAGAACGACCAGAAAGACCCGTTTTGCCGTCATGCCTGTGCCTCCTTTGCAAGACGGACCAACGCACTGGTCCCCAGACGGTCCGCGCCGAGGGCGAGGAAATTCTCCGCATCGGCAAAGGAGCGGATGCCGCCCGCCGCCTTGATTTTGAGGTGCGAGGGGCAATGCTTGGCAAAGAGTGCAATGTCCTCCTGCGTTGCGCCCGCCGTGGAGAAGCCCGTGGAGGTCTTGATATAGTCCGCGCCGCTGTCGCCGACAATGCCGCACATCCGAATTTTCTCCTGCTCGGTCAAAAGGCAGGTTTCAATGATGACCTTTAGAATCTTCCCCTCGCAGGCTTCACGGACCGCGCGGATTTCGCGCAGGACCGCCTCGTATTTGCGCTCGCGGAGAAGCCCGAGGTTGATGACCATATCGATTTCATCCGCGCCGTTTTTCACCGCGTCGGCGGTCTCAAAGACCTTCGCGGCAGTCGTGTTGTAGCCGTTCGGGAAGCCGATGACCGTGCAGACGGGCAGTCTGCCGCCGAGGTAATCCGCCGCCGCGCGGACATGGGCGGGCGGAATGCAGACCGACGCGGTGTGATAGGTCAGCCCATCGTCGCAAAGCGCGCGGATGTCCTCCCACGTTGCGGTCTGCTTCAGGTTCGTGTGGTCCACATGGGACAGAATGCTTGCAAGCTCCATTTCGGTTTTCACCGTTCCTTTCCTGTTGCGTTCCTGCTTCTATTATACCATGTTTCGGCGCGCGGCGCAAGGGGAAAAAGAAAAATCAGGCAGAAAAACGGTAAAAATGCGGGGACCCGTTTCGGGTCCCCGCAAGGGTTCAGTTAATTGTGGCATCGGAGCAAATGATTTTAATAAAGCTGTATTCAACAGAGTTTTCGCCAATCAAAGCAAGCCATTGGTCTTGCGTACCGGAAAATGTGATGGTTTTCAGATTATGGCAACCATCGAATACATTAGAATCAATGTTTGTCACACTGTCGGGAATCGTGATACTCGTCAAACTACTACAGTGAGAGAATGCAGCTGATCCTATGTTTGTCACACTGTCCGGAATTGTGATACTTGTCAAACTGCTGCAACGGGAAAATGCAGTTGATCCAATGCTTGTTACACTATTCGGAATTATGATGTCCGTCAGATTTTTGCAATCGGAAAATGTATAATCAGCAATGCTCGTCATACTGTCGGGGATTGTGATTTTTGTCATACTGTTTAGACAGTTGTAAAACGCACCGTTTACAATTCCAACTGTTCCGTCTCTTAAAGTTGCAGAAATAATGTCATTATCTGTTGAAACCACCCAATTTCCCGCGTAATAAATGCCATTTTCCTCCTGCATTCTTTTTTCATAGCCCAAAAAGGCAGTTGGAGTTACTTCAAGCAAGCTGTCGGGAAGCGAGATGCCGACGAGATGATCACTTTCGCAATACCGGTATTTTGCCATCAGTTCTGCTTTTTGTGTATCGTTCAAATCCAACTTCCGAATTGCATCCTGAAAATAAAGACATTCCGCCTTCATGATTTTATCCGAAAGAGATGTATACTTAGATAGATATTCCCAAATCATTCGCTTTTCTGTAATAGATACATCATCTGAGAAAATGCGAATGGGAATGTTGGCTCCGTTTGGATTTGTGATTGGATAATCATTGATACACTGCTCTCGTTCTTCTGTTGTTTTCATCTTTTTGGGGTCTTTTTCAAAATAATATGAAGCAATTTTATTAACATAAAAACGTCCATCTTCCTTTGTTTCGCCCAGTTCGCCACGTTCAACTGCTACCAACAAAGGCTGATAAATAACCTCCTGATAGGTCTTTTCCGAGAGGATAAGCGGCAAATGCGAACCGTTACAAAAGTCACACTTCCGCTCAAAATGAGTTACTATATTCCCATCAGGACTTTTTTCGGGAATCTCAACCGTAAAATCTTCTTCCCAGTTTGAATTCAACACCAATTGCGCCGTACAATTGCCTGTAGATGGAACATCCTTCAGATAGTTAATCCTATACGGAACATTGTCCACAGGCTCTACTTTCGCCGTACTCTCCACCTCTTCATCGGGTGTTATGTTGGTGCAGGCAGATAAAGCTACCGTACACGTTACCAAAAGGATTACGAGAATTGTGATAAGAAGCTGCTTTTTCATTTTGTTCATACCTCCGATTGCATCTTTCTTTTATTATACACCATTTATTCAAAGTTGTCAAGTCCTGCAATGCAAAAATTGTGATTCGACAGAAACAAAAGAGCGCGGAAATTCCGCGCTCTTTTCGGTTTTAATCAAACGTAACCTTTTCTCCGATCATTTTTCGGATTTCTTCTTCGGTCATTGCATTCTTATGCGCGATAAACGCGTCAATCAGGGTTGCATAGTCCTCCCGAAGCTTTTTCAGGCTCGGGGAGTCGGTATCAATGCTCAGGGTCAGATTGGGATTCTTTTCCGTGACATCCTCTGTCAGCGTTTCCAGCTGTTCCTCCTGCACGAACAGCATCGGAACCTCTGCCTTGACCTCCTCATAACTGCTTCCGTCCGCTGAAAGCACATAGAAATATTGCGTCCGCATCTCAATGTCATAGCGGCGCGATGCGGTTTTCAGGCTAATGCCACCAACCAACTTGTTCTTCCATTCCTTTGTGCTTCCGTTCAGGAAAAATGCAGCATCTTCGCTGTCTGTCTTTTCGCGGTATTTGATGGAGTTCATCCCGTCAACATCGGAAAGATTGAACCAAAGCGTGTTATAGGTAATGGATTTGAGTGTTTCCCGCACCTCATACCCGAGCAAAACACCTGTTTTGGTATCGTACAGCTCGTTGATATAGCCCGTGAACCCGAGAATTCCGCTTGCTTTGTTTCCGACTGCCGACACATACGTATCGGTAATGATGAAGTC
Organism: Clostridiales bacterium UBA6330; assembly: GCA_002438075.1. GTDB lineage: Bacteria > Bacillota > Clostridia > Oscillospirales > CAG-272 > UMGS1865. Next base: position 18,524 of record DJSQ01000134.1, on the reverse strand, counting down.
CGCAGAGCTGTGAATTCCCACGCCCGAAACCGTCAGATGCTCGTTGATTTGCCCTGTTACGGTTCCGTCCGCATTCTTTTGGACCGTGAAATATGCGGTCCGAACGCCAAGATACTTGATTGCAAAGGAATAGGAATTTGTGCCGATGGTATAGGTCAATGCGTTTGCATCTCCGAGCTGAATCCGCACTGCCTTTTCCCGTGACTGCATATTCATTGCCATTGCAATCTGCACGCTTTGCCCGCTGACGGTATAATCCAGAACGAACTGCATGAAAACGCCGTCATAGTCCACCGTTACATTATAGATTCCGTTTTGGAAGCTGTGGTGCGCGGTGTCGCTCGGGTTTTGGTCGAACCAGTTGTTGAACGCCGCAACCGAGGTTGCCGTCACGCCCTCAACCGATTGCAGGACCTTGAAAAAGTGCATGGATTCGTTCAGGTTGTCGGTAATCATGTGCCATTGCTCCCCAAAGCCCTTCGGGATAGCGGCGATTGAGACGAAATCGCCGTAATCATCATTCGGCTTCTGCGCTCTTACAACACCCGATGGTTGCATGGCTTCGGGAATGTAGCTGTACGGATTCAGCTTGTAGCCGTCTATCAGCTCCTTCAGGTAGTCCTTAATCGGCACGACCGTGTTCCACTTTGCCCAAAGCTCGGTCTTTTGGGTCAGGGTCAGCGGAAATTCGGCGGGAGTAGTCAATTCCGCGTCCAGACACCAGCAGACAAATTTCTTGCCCTCCTGCGTCGGCTTTGTCGGCTCCTCAATCAAGGTCCCCTCCTCTGCGCGGATTGTTGCAACCTCGCTTCCGCCGTTCGTATGGAAGATGACCTCGTACACCTTCGGTTGGCTCGGCTTATCGGGTGCCGCGGTTGTCGGTGCTTCGGTAGGCTTTTCGGTCGGAGCCTCGGTTGTCGGTTTGGTCGGCGTGTCGGTCGGCGCTTCGGTCGGAGTGCTCGTTGTCGGCTTTGTCGTTGGCTCGGTGGGCGCGCCTGTCGACACCTCGTCGGAAGCGTTTGTCGACTCGGGCGGTGTCTCGGGCTTCTTCCCGCAGGAAGCAAGGACGCAGACCAGCAGAAGTACAGCCATTGCGGTTAAAAGAATTCGTTTCATTGATGTATTTCCTTTCCGATTTTTAAGATATCATATTTCATATTGCTCGGGATGCGCAAAGCTCTTGCGGATAGCATACGGGTAAACAAACAGGGACAGCACTCCGCCAAGCACGATTGCAAGCGCGCCGGTTGCGCACGCCAGCAGGAGCCCGAGGACCCAAAACAGCAGCTTGACGGTCAGGAGCCAGACGATTCCGTCCAAGTCCAATTCAAAGATTACGCCCGGGAACTTGACAAAGCCCCACGAAAAGATGGTGGCAACCATTTCCCCGATAAAATTGTTTTGCAGGATACAGCAGGAGACCAGCGCGAATATCGCAACCGCGCCGAACGCGAACGCGCCGAGCAGTCCCCAATTCCCCGTTTTGGAGGCGGTTACAATTCCGATGACAAGCGTTGCAACGGCGGCAAGCGGTCCCCATACAAAGGAATGCATCCGATGTCGGATTCCGTTCTCACGCATGGTATCCTGCTTGCGTTGCTCCCGCTTGTCGCGGCAGGTTTTGCAAATAATCTGTTTTGGGTAATCCTCGCGGATCAGCTCGCCCGCGTCGTAAATAGGCTTGTTGCAGACCTCGCAAACGCCGAGCACGGGCGGCGGTGGCTCCTTATAAACAAATTCGGTACGGACGATGGTTTCCGGCTCCGGTTTTTCCGCTTGCGGCTTGGTATCAATGCCGAGAATTTCGTCCGCCGATACATTGAATATCCGCGCGATCTCGGTCACAGTGGAAAGCGACGGTTCCACCTCTCCGTTCTCCCAGCGCGATACCGCCTGCGCGGTGACAAACAATTTGTCTGCCAATGCCTTCTGGGTCATTTGCTTTTCGGTTCGCAGTCTTCTGATGTTCTGTCCAATCATGTCCGATTCGTTCCCCCTTGTGTCTTGAATTCGTTTCTATCATACACCAAACCGCCCGATTTGTAAAGCAACAAGCCGTTGAAGCCGCTAAACAGCTTGTTGAATGAACGTTTATACGGGTGTTTTCTCTTCATTATAACACAAATGTTTATTAAAGTCAATAGCAAAGGAAAAATTTTGGTATAATGATAGCGTTCGGAGAGGAGGAGCGCAAAATGGACTATATTGCACGGATTCGCAACCTGCGGGAGGACCACGACAGAACACAACAGGAGGTTGCGTCCTATCTCGGTACCTCGCAAACCATGTATTCCCGCTACGAGCGCGGAGAGAACGAGCTGCCCATCCGACATCTTCTGGCACTTTGCCGATACTACAACGTCAGCGCGGATTACATCCTCGGATTGACGGACAATCCCATGCTGTAAAAGGCGGTCGCGGAGCAGAGCCTCCCGACCGTTTTTGTTTTTCCGAATGATCGAAAACCCGTTGCATTTCCCCTCAAAGAATGCTATAATATAGAATGATAAAACAGAAGCCGAAAGGAACCGACATGAAGCTGACTCTTTCCCCCTCGGACGCGCTCCACGTGGCGCGCCTGAAGCAGGTCACGGAGGAAAACGACCGCATTCTCCGCCTGTATGCAAGCTATCTTAACCTGACCCCGCGTCTGCTGGACGCACGGACGGTCCGCGACCTTGCCGCCGACTGCGGGATTCCCGCCGCCGATGCGTTCCGCGCGCTCTTTTCCGCGTCCCTTGGGCTGGAGGTTCCCGATAACCCCGATGACCGCCGTTTGGAGCGGGTCTATATTCAGGCAGGGGTCCGCTCGCTCTCCCCTGCGCCCTACCGCAACGACGCATATGTGAAAACGGTTCGTTTCGGGGACCTGTCGGTCGGCAAATGGCGGTTTACGCATGGGGAATATCATGCGTTCGAGCCGTTCGTCTGCGGGCATCCCGTTCTGACCTCCGACTTCCGCGAGATTCCGCAAATCGGCTTTTTTGAGGAGCGCTTTTCCTTCCCGTCCGTCACCGAAAACGGTGTGGAATGGATGACCGTCACGCCGAACGAGTCGGAGACCATGCGGGCGGTCATCGCCGAGGCGCACGGGCGGGTCCTGACCTACGGCTTGGGGCTGGGGTATTTCGCGTTTCATGCGTCACAGAAGCCCGAGGTGCAGTCGGTGACGGTGATTGAGCGCGACCCCGACCTCATCGGTCTGTTCCGCGATTGCATTCTGCCGCAGTTCCCGAACCGAGACAAAATCACCGTTCTGAATGCCGATGCGTTCGAGTTCACCGAGCGGGAGATGAAGCCCGAGGCGTTCGACCTCGCGTTCGTTGACATCTGGCACGACCAATCCGACGGTCTGCCGCTCTATCTGCGCATGAAGCGGCTGGAGGCGCGCTTCCCCGAAACCGCATTCCGCTACTGGATTGAGCCCACCCTGCTTTCCTCGCTCCGCCACATGGTCACGGACCGCATCTTTGACGGGACCGATGGCGCGGAAATCCGCACGTTCGGCGAGATTGAGACCATGCTCGGCAACGATTATCTGCGCTCCCTTGCCCCCAAGCTGCGCCGCCTTGACTGATTTTTTGCATTTTGTGCCGAAATTTCATCAAATCGGCGCAAAAACCTCTTGACTTTTATCTGTTTATATGATATAATGATAAATATTCTTTACCGAAAAGGAGTTGGTTTTTCAAATGGACACAGACGGGAACATATGGAGTTGGTTATGGAACGTCCCACAAAAGGCGCTTTTTGCCGCCGCGGATTCACCCGCCGCGGAGAAAGGAGTTGCGGGGCTGACTCTGTTGTTCATTCTGTTCGTCATAGGTGGCGGGTTCTTCGGCGGTGCCGAGAGCGCGTTCTCCGCGATGAACAAAATCCGTATCAAGGCAAAGGCGGATGACGGAAACAAACGCGCAAAGGGCGTGATGTACATCTCAAACAATTTCGACAGGGCGCTGACAACGCTTCTCATCGGAAACAACATCACCCACATTGCAGCCGCTTCCGTTGCAACCGTAATTGCCACCCGCCTGTTCGGTAATACCGACGCGGTTGCGCTCTGGTGTACAATCATTTCCACAATGATTGTGTTTCTGTTCAGCGAAATGATTCCGAAGAGCTTCGCCAACGACCGTTGCGATTCGCTCTCCCTGCTGTTCGCCGCACCCGTGCGCTTCCTAATGAAGCTTCTGACCCCGCTGGTCTCCTTCTTCACGCTGATTTCGCGCGGCTTTACCAAATTGACCGAACGCTTTATGAAGCACGAAAAGGCGCCCTCCATCACCGAGGATGAGCTCTACGACATCATCGACACCATCGAAAAGGAAGGCGTGATGAACGAGGAGCAGGGTGACCTGTTCAAATCGGCGCTCGATTTCTCCGACACCCGCGCCCGCGATGTCATGACCATGCGGCAGGATATCGTTGCAATCGATGCGTCCCTTCCCAACGCACAGATCATCGATCAAATCAAAAACACCACGCACAGCCGTCTGCCGGTTTATGACGGTGACCTTGACCATATCATCGGAACGCTCCAGATTCGCGCCTTCATCCGCGCTTATCTGAAGAATCCGAACGTCCGCCTACGCGGACTGCTGATTCCCCCCTATTTCGTCAAGCCCGATGCGCTGATTGACGACCTGCTGACCGAGATGCGTCAGCACAAATTCTATCTCGGCGTGGTGCGGGACGCGGAAATGCACACGGTGGGAATCATCACCATCGAGGACTTCCTCGAAGAGCTGGTGGGCGAAATCTGGGATGAGGATGACGTGGTGGACAACGATTTCGTCAAGCTCGGCGGAAACCGTTTTCAGGTCAGCACGCACCTGATTTGCGGGGAGGTCTGCGAAAAGATGGGCATTCCCTGCCCGCAGGGAATCAATCCCGCGCGCCCGATTCTCTCGCTTTTGCTGGAAAAGTTCGACAAGATGCCCGAGGAGGACGACAGCGTGACGGTGGGAGACCTCGAATTCACCGTTGAGGACGTGGAGGACGGCAAAATCGACCATGTGATCATCCGTGTCATTCCCGAGGATGAACAAACCGCTTCGGCGGATGACGGACAGGAGGCGTGACCATGGCAGGCTATATTCTTGTAATTTTCATCATGATTCTCTTCTCCGCATTCTTCTCCGCTTCGGAGATTTCCTTCAACGCGTCCAACAAAATGCGCCTGAAGAAATCGGCGGAGGCGGGAAGCAAGACTGCGGCGCTGGCTTACAAAATCAGCGAAAACTTTACCTCGGCGCTCTCCGCGATTCTCATCGGCAACAACCTTGCCAACATCGCGGCATCCACGGCGGCAACGGTTATCACCATGAGCCTCTTGCTACGAGTCGGAAGCGCAGGGTCCGACAGCCTCGCGTCTCTGATTGCAACGCTGGTTATGACCTTTATCATCCTGATTTTCGGCGAGATTGTCCCGAAAATCATTGCCAAGAACAACGCCGACACCACGGTGCTCTGGTTCGCCTACCCCATCCGCATTCTGACCTACATTCTCTACCCGATTGTCTGGTTGGTTATGGGACTGGTGAAACTGCTCTCCAAAATCTGGGGTAAGGACAAGGATGACGGACCGACCGTGACCGAAGAGGAACTTTCCTCCATCATCGACACGGTTGAGGAAGAAGGCGTGATTGACGAGGATCAGAGCGATCTGCTCCAGTCCACGCTCGAATTCCGCGACACGACGGTGGAAGAGATCATGACGCCCCGAATCGATATGCTGGCGTTTGACATTCTGGATACGCCGGACGAGATTCACAAGGTGATTGAAGGCTCCCACTTCTCCCGCATTCCCGTTTACGAGGATTCGGTTGACAACATCATCGGCATTCTTTACCTCAATCATTACTACCGTCAGGCAATCGACACCCCCGTGCTCTCCACCGAAGCCATCCGTGCGCTTCTCATGGAGCCCTGCTTCCTGCACAAGACCATGAAGCTCCCCGCCGCGCTGACGGTCCTGCGGGAGAGAAAGACCCACATTGCAATCATCGTTGACGAGTTCGGCGGCACGCTGGGCATTGTGACGATGGAGGACATCCTCGAGGAGCTGGTTGGCGACATCTGGGATGAATCGGACGAGATTGTTCCCGAATTCGTCAAAACGGGCGAAAACACCTACGAGGTTTCGGGCGACATGAACATCGACGATTTCTTCTCGGAGATTGAATACGAGCCGCGCGACTTTGAATGCGAGTACACCACCATGGGCGGCTGGGCAATCGAGCGATTGAATGCCGACCCGCACGTTGGCGACAGCTTTACCGACGAGGACGAGACCCACACAATGGTTGTGGTCGTTTCGGAAATGGACGATATGCGCGTGACCAAGCTGACCATTCTTGTCAAGCCGCGCGAGAACGAGGAAGACGACGACTGACCGAACGCGGCATACCGCAAGGCTCTTCAGACTGCCGACGGTATGACCTGCAACGAAAAAAGGGGCTACCGCAAATGCTGTAGCCCCCGAGCTTTTTTCCGAGGTACCTATGAATCTGCTGACCGACTGGAACTGTCACCTGCTCCCGATGATGGGCGAATGGATTGCCTCGCCGTGGGATGCGCGCGAGGCAATCATCCGTCTGCACGCGCGGACGGGAATCCGCCGCTTCTGCATGATGGCGGAATTCGACTGCCTGCGGGAATCCCTCCCCTGCTTTCTTTTGCAACGCGACCGCGCCATGCGGGAATTGACACGGACACTGCCGCAGGGGGTTCGCGCCTTTGCGGGCGGCTATCTCCGTCTGCGTCCCCGGGTCTCCGAGCTGGTCGGCTTGATGCGGCTGAAGCTGCCGAGGCTCGGGCTGTTGCCTGTCCTGCTCCCGTGGAACGGCATGACGCAGGAGGAAGCGCACGAGTGGAACCAATTGCTTTACCACACGCCCGCGCGTCCGTTGATTATGGAAACCGACCATTACATCACCCGTTTTCCGTCCGAGGCGGTTGACCGTTTACTCGGACTGGATGCGGTCTATCAGTTCAACTACCTCTCCCTGAAGGACCCTCGGGTCCGCGGCGCTTTGCGCAAGCTGATGAAGCGCGGGGCAACCGTGCTGTTCGGAACCGGTGTCAACTCCCCGGGCGGTGCGGGCTACTACGATTTCCGCACGGCAATCGAGGCGGCGGAAGCCGATTTCGGAAAGGAGACCTTAGCGGAGCTCCTGACGATGAAGCCGACCCCTGTGCGGAAATAGCTCCGCAGACCGCGCTTACTCCTTTTCCCGCTCGTGCAGAGCGGAATACTTGATGCGCGTGGCTTCCCCGCCGCGCAGATGTCGCTCCTCCTTGTTCTGTAGCAGAACGCGGCGGACCTCCTCCCACAGCGGGCGGTTCACAAAGCGCAGGGTTTCGGTCACATCCTTATGTACCGTGCTTTTGCTGACCCCGAACACTGCCGCCGCCTGACGGACCGTTGTTTTCTTCTCCGCGAGATATTCCCCCAGAACCACGCATCTGGCTCTGCCGCTCCAATCCGATACCGACATTGCATATCCTCCTTCGTCTGTCCGTGTATCTGTATCTATGTAGTTCCATTCTATGAAGGAAAAGGAAAAAATAGAAGAAAAGAGGACCCTTTATGGAAAAAATTCAAGCCGCCTCCGATGCGGAGGTCCTTCTCGAAGGCATGACCTCGGTCTCCGCGCTTCTGAACACGCCGCAGGAAATCAACGACCGTCGGATTCTGCGTGTGCTGGTCGACCGCACCAAGCGGCGCTCCAAGGCGGCGGAAATCGGCTATCTGACCGCCAAGTCCCACGAGCTGGGCTTTCCCGTGGCGTTCGTTGACCCCGAAGAGATTGACCGCATGACTGCGGGAACCACGCACGGCGGCATTGTGGCGGTCTGCACGGACCGAACCATTCCGCCGCTTTGCGCCGAGCGAATCAAGCCGAACGGCTTTTATGTTTACACCGAGGGCATGGAGGACCCGTACAACTTCGGGAACGCGCTCCGCTCACTCTATGCGGCAGGCGTTACGGGCGTGGTCCTGCCGCCGCGACATTGGATGAGTGCCGCGGGAGTGGTGGCAAAATCCTCGGCGGGGACCTCGGAGAAGCTGGAGCTGTCGGTTGCAGATGCCGACACGATGGTGCGGGAATTCCGCGCGGCGGGCTACCGCATCCTTTCGGCGGGCATCCGCGATTCGGTCTCGGTGTTTGATGCACCGCTTGGGTACCCGCTTCTGCTGGTGGTCGGCGGCGAAAAGCGCGGCATTTCGCGGAAAATTCTGGACGCATCGGATGCCGTGGTCCGCGTGGATTACGGGCGGGAATTTCGCGGTTCCCTCTCCTCCTCCGCCGCCTGTGCGGTCCTCGCCTTTGAAATTTTCCGACAAAATCGCCTTCCCGACGACAAAAAAGCAAAATAAGGTTGACTTTTCGCCCGCTGTATGATATAATAGGTCTTGCGGCTCAAAATACTATGAAATGAGGTAAAATTACATCATGGAAAAGCTGTTCCATCTGCAAGACCGCAACACAACCGTGAAAGCCGAGCTGATCGGCGGCATCACAACCTTCATGGCAATGGCCTACATTCTGTCGGTCAACCCGGGAATGTTTACGGCATTGGGCAATGTCTCCTTCGGTGCCATCTACATTGCCACGGCGCTCTCGGCGGTTGTCGGAACCCTTCTCATCGGTCTGCTTGCCAACCTTCCGCTGGCACAGGCTTCGGGAATGGGACTGAACGCGTTCTTTGTCTACACCGTTTGCTTCGGCATGGGCTTCACCTATGCCAACGCCCTGCTGTTCGTTCTGGTCGACGGCATTCTGTTCGTGCTTCTGACCGTTACGGGTCTGCGCAAGCTGATTTTTGACGCGATTCCGAAGACGGTGAAGCAGGCAATTCCCGCGGGAATCGGTCTGTTCATTGCCTTCCTCGGCTTCCAGGACGCGGGGCTGGTTATTCCGAGCTCCTCGACCGGTGTCACGCTCGCGTCGTTCAACCTGCTCGGCAGTGCAACATGGGGCAGCATCATGCCTCTGCTGGTCACGATTGCCACGGTGATTGCGATTGCGGTCCTCTCCAAGAAGGGCTTCAAGGGCGCGATTATGTGGAGCATTCTCGGCGGCACGGCGGTTTACTACCTGCTCAGCCTGACGGTTTCGGGCTTTGATTACAGCTTCCTGACGGGAAGCGCGATGAATCCCCTGACCGCGTTCAAGGAATTCGGCACAATGGCAGTCGGCAAGGTCTTTACCGAGGGCTTTGATTTCTCGGGCTATCTCGGCATGGAGGGGCACTCGGTCACGGGACTGGTGATTGCCTTCCTGACCACCGCGCTGGCGTTCTGCATGGTGGATATGTTTGATACGATGGGAACCCTTTGGGGTGCGTGCAAGGCGGGCAACCTGCTGGAGCGCAACGAAAAGGGCGAGGAAGCGATTCCGAGCATGGACCGCGCAATGCTGGCGGACGCAATTGCAACCTGCACGGGTGCGGTTTGCGGAACCTCGACGGTCACCACCTTTGTGGAGTCCTCCTCGGGTGTTGCGGCAGGTGCACGGACGGGACTTTCCTCGATGTTCACGGCGGCGCTGTTCCTGATTGCGCTGTTCTTCTCCCCCGTTGCGGCACTGATTCCCGCCTGCGCATACGCGGCGGCGCTGATTTACGTCGGTATCCTCATGATGGGCGGCGTTCGTGACATCAATTGGCACGATCCGTCCGAGGCGCTCCCCGCCTTCCTGACCCTCGTGATGATGCCCTTTACCTACAACATCTCTTACGGCATCGCGTTCGGTCTGATCTCTTATGTTCTTGTGAAGCTCTTCACGGGTAAGGTCAAGGAGATCAACGCGGGCACTTGGATTATTACGGTTCTCTTTGCCGCAATGTTCTTCCTGACCCACTGATTACGAATTGTAAGGAAATCCAAAACCGCAAAACAGCCGTCCGACAGGAGACACTTTTTCCTGTTGGATGGCTGTTTTTTCATATTTGAGCCAACCGCTTGCAATTTGCGGGAATTTATTTTATAATAAAGACAGAAACTATGACCGAAAAACGATTTTTTGGGAGGATACACAAATGAACCGTTATGAATTGGCAAAGGAACGCTACGCGGCAATCGGCGTGGACACCGAGGCGGCTATCAAGCGCCTTTCGGACGTCAGCATTTCCATGCACTGCTGGCAGGGCGACGACGTGCGCGGCTTTGAGAATGCGGGCGCACTGACGGGTGGCATTCAGGCAACCGGCAACTACCCGGGCGCGGCACGGACCCCCGAGGAGCTGATGCAGGACTTAGACAAGGCGTTCTCACTGATTCCCGGCAAGCACCGCGTGAATGTTCACGCCTTCTACGGCATCTATCCCGACGGCAAGCCCGTTGACCGTGACCAAATTCTGCCCGAGCACTTCAAGCCGTGGGTCGACTACGCAAAGGCGCGCGGTCTGGGTCTGGACTTCAACCCCACCTATTTCTCACACCCGCTGGCGGATGGCGGCACGCTGACCAACCCGAACGAGGAAATCCGCGCGTTCTGGATTCGTCACGGCATCGCCTGCATCCGCGTGGCGGAGTATTTCGCCAACGAGACCGGTACCCCCTGCCTGATGAACATCTGGATTCCCGACGGCATGAAGGACGTTCCCGCCGACCGCCTCGGTCCGCGTATGCGCTATATGGACTCGCTGGACAAGATTCTCGGCTGCGGCTACGACAAGGAAAAGGTGCTTGTCACGCTGGAATCCAAGGTGTTCGGCATCGGTCTGGAGTCCTACACCGCAGGCTCGGCGGAGTTCGCGCTCTCCTATGCGACCACGCGCGGGATTGTGCCGCTGATGGACAACGGGCACTATCACCCCACCGAGGTGGTTTCCGACAAGATTTCCGCGCTGCTCTGCTTCAACCCGCGCATTGCTCTGCACATCACACGCGGTGTTCGCTGGGATTCCGACCATGTGGTGCGCTACGATGACGAGACGGTTGAAATGATGAAGGAGGTCGTTCGCAACAACGCGCTCGACCGCGTGATTCTCGCAACCGACTATTTCGATGCCTCCATCAACCGCATTGCGGCGTGGGTCATCGGAATGCGCTCGGTTCAGAAGGCACTCCTGACCGCGCTCCTGCTCCCGAATGAGAAGCTCCGCGCGATGCAGGACAACCGCGATTTCACCGAGCTGATGATGCTTCAGGAGGAGCTGAAGCTCTACCCCCTCGGCGACGTTTGGGCAGAATTCTGCCGCCGCGCCGGCGTTGAGCCCTCCGAGTCTTGGTTCTCCTCCATCAAGACCTACGAAACCGAGGTTCTCTCCAAGAGAGGGTAAAATCCGAAGGATAAGGTCGCAGGGCGTTGCCCCGCACCCCATTTAAGGGACTTTTGGAAAAGTCCCTTAAAAATCCCCAAAACTTTCACAACAGGGCGGGATTCCGTAGGGAATCCCGCCCTGTTGTGAAATTCTTGAAGGTTCTTAGGAAACTTCTTCTAAGAAGTTTCCTAAGTGGGGTGCGGGGCAACGCCCTGCGACCTTATCTTTCGGAGTTATCCTCTTTCGGAGCGAGCCCTGCGAGGAGGTTTTTGGCGTTGATGCCGAGAAGCTCGCGCAGGGTGCGGTGAATGGTCTTGCGGACCTCGGGGTCCAGCTTCAGGCTCTGGAGGAGCCAGCGGTTTTTGGGGGACATCAGCTGTGTCAGGGTCAGCGCGTTGTCTGCGGAGAGGATTTGGTAGATTGCCTCGCTGAACTGCTCGCGCTGTTCGGGGCTCATGCCACGTATCCATTCCTGTAGATTGCGGTCGGTGCGGACACACTCGCCCGAAACGTTCTTCATGTGAACGAAATGATTCCCCTGCACCTCCCAAGTCAGACCGTTGTGCTGGAGCACCCCCGCCTGACGGCTCTTGACAACCGTGTAATTCTTGTCGTGCTCCAGAAGCATCCCAACCACCGAGGATTGCGGAATCAGCGTCCGAATGCGCGGCTTCATGTTGAGGTACGCCTCGCTTTCGGGAAGCCCGTTTGCAAACCCCGGACCGTCATTGCTCCAGACCCGCACAATCCGCGACTTCGCCGCGTCCCCGCAGTAGGTCGCACCGTAAACCGAAAGATTGCCGCCCTTGCTGTGGCCCGTGACGTAAATCGGTCCCTCGGAGTATTTCGCCGCCATATCCAGATAAAGCGCCGCCGCCTTTTGGGACGGAATCACATCCATGAAGCTGAGGTTGAAGTTCTCCTTCCAGCCGATGATGGTGTCATCGGTCCCGCGATACGCCACCACCGTTTCTCCCGTGGGCAGACAGAAGGTCACCGCACAGAACTGCATCTCCTTTTTCAGGTCAATCAGGTTCGTGTATGCCTTCATGCGCACGTTGCGGAAGCGGCGGCAGTCCCGCAGAGCGCGGAACAGCTTGATAATGTCCTTCGGAATAATCAGCCCGATGGACACCTTGCGCAGATCGGGATTCCGCGCAAAAAACGCGTTCGCCGCCGCTTGCAGGGAGACGGGGTCGGTGGAATGCTTCGGCGAGACAATCCCCTCAAGGTCCACATAGGAAATCAGCGAAAAAATCAGATTGTCCACCTCGTTGAGCGGGTCCGCCTCAAAGGTCAGGTCCCCGCGCCATGCAACATAATCAAACAGAGTCCCCATACCGTTCCCCTCCTTCGGACTTCAGCAGCCGTGATACAGCCGCTTGCTTTCGTATACAGGCTCGCAGGTCAGATTGATGCCCAGCTTTTTCAGCGTGTGCACGTCGCTCTGCGCAAGAATGACCGACGAGTGCATTTCGCAATGCCGCAGATTCTTCAGCTGTTCGCGCGCCTTTGCGGCAATCGGGTCGTTTTCGGCGCAGACCGACAGCGCAATCAACAGCTCATTCGTGTGCAGGCGCGGGTTCTTGCTGCCCAGCACATGGACCTTGAGGTCGGTAATCGGTCCGAGAATCTCGGGCGAAATCAGGTCAATCCGATCATCGATGTCCGCCATCACCTTCAGTGCGTTGAGCAGTGCCGCCGATGCCGCACCGAGCAGACGCGAGGTTTTGCCCGTTACGGTCCTGCCGTCGGGCAGTTCAATCGCCGCCGCAGGCTTCCCTGTCGCCTCCGCCTTGCGGTTTGCCGCCACTGCCACGGCACGGTCGGTCACGTCCAGCCCCGCATTCTGCATGATGAGCTTCAGCTTCTCCACATCGTGCGACGGCTCCGCCTCCCCGTTCTTGCGGTTCTCGCAGAGCGCGTTGTAATAGCGGCGGATGATTTCCATATTCGCCGCCGCGCGCACGGCTTCGTCATCGTAAATGCAGTTCCCCGCCATGTTCACGCCCATGTCGGTGGGAGACTTGTAGGGCGAGGTCCCGCCGATGCGCGTCAGAATCGCGTTGAGGACAGGGAAAATCTCCAAGTCACGGTTGTAGTTGACCGCGGGCGTGCCGTATGCCTCCAGATGGAAATGGTCAATCATGTTCAGGTCGTTCAGGTCCGCCGTTGCCGCCTCGTAAGCAAGGTTGACGGGGTGCTTGAGCGGCAGATTCCAAATCGGGAAGGTCTCGAATTTTGCGTAGCCCGCACGGATACCGCGCTTGTGGTCGTGGTAAAGCTGGCTGAGGCAGGTTGCCATTTTGCCGCTTCCCGGCCCCGGGGCGGTGACCACCACGAGCGAGCGGTCGGTCTCGATATAGTCGTTCTTTCCGAAGCCCTCATCGCTGACAATCCGCGAGAGGTCGGAGGGATAGCCCGGGATGGTGTAGTGGCGGTAGACCTTGACCCCCAGCGATTGCAATCTGCGGCGGAACTTCTCTGCGGCGGGCTGTTCCTGCCAGCGGGTCAGGACCACACTGCCAACGTACAGCCCGAAGTTGCGGAACGCATCAATCAGGCGGAGCACGTCCAAATCATAGGTAATACCGAGGTCCCCGCGGACCTTGTTTTTTTCGATGTCGTTTGCGTTGATGACAATCACAATCTCCGCCTGCTCCTTGAGCTGAATCAGCATCCGAATCTTGCTGTCGGGCGCAAAGCCGGGCAGAACGCGGGAGGCGTGAAAATCGTCAAACAGCTTGCCGCCGAATTCCAGATACAGCTTGCCGCCGAACTGCCCGATGCGCTCGCGGATGTGCTGTGACTGCGTGGAGATATAAAGGTCGTTATCAAACCCCTGTTTATACATACGGTTGTCCTCTCTTTTTTACATCGTCGCGCGTTCGGCGCGTTTTTTTATCAGGTGCCAACAGATTCCGATTACAAGCCCGAGCAGTGCTGGACAGAGCCACGCAAGCCCCAAAGACGCGAGCGGAACCACGTCCGCCACAGCGCCGAGAAAGCCGTCCATGTGCAGGAAGGAGCGCACCCCTTGCGGCAGTGCGCAAAGCAGGTCGTACACCGCGCCGATCAGCGTCAGTCCGGTGACCCAAAGGTAGACTACGCGGTCGTTGTCAAAGAACCGCCCGAACAGCGCGAGCAGAATCAGCGTAATGGCAAGCGGGTACAAAAACATCAGCACGGGGACCGAATAGGAAATAATCCGATCCAAGCCGAGATTGGCGAACAGGAAGGATGCAAGGCTGAAGATGACAGCCCAGACGCGGTATTTCGGACCGCGCGGGAAAAGCGACGAAAAGGTCTCCGCGCACCCCGTAATCAGCCCCACCGAGGTTTTCAGGCAGGCAAGCGTCACGGTTGCGGCAAGAATCAGCAGTCCTACCCTGCCGAGGTGGTGCTCCGCCAGCTGTGCCAGCGCAATCCCGCCGTTTTCGGCAGTCGGAAAGACACTGCGGCTGAAGGCACCGACCAACGAGACCGCCACATAGATGAGCGCCATGAACAGACAGCTGAACACGCCCGCGCGGACGGTGGAGCCCGCAACCGCGCCCGCATCGGTCACGCCGAGGTCACGGATTGCGCGCACGACAACGATTCCGAAGGCAAGGCTTGCCAGTGCGTCCATCGTGTTGTAGCCCTCCAGAAAGCCTGTCGGGAACGGCGAGCTCGCATAGCTCCCCTCTGCGGCGGAGGAAATTCCGCCCGACGCGGAGGTCAGCGCAACCACAATCAGCACGCAGAGGAAGAGCAGGAACAGCGGGTTCAGGATTTTTCCGACCCACGTCAGAATCTTCCCCGGGAAGAGTGAGAAGAAGAGCGCCGCGCCGAAAAACAGGACCGTAAACAGAAGCAACCACAGCCGCAGATTTGCCCCCTCGGGGAGCATCGACTCAATGCCGACGGTAAACGAGGTGGTCGCGCAACGCGGAATGGCGAAGAACGGACCGATGGTCAGATACAGCAGGCAGGTAAAGCACAGCCCATAGCGGCGGTCCACCTTGCCCGAAAGCTCGTAAAGCCCCTCGCAACGGCTGATGCCGAGCGCCGCGACCCCGAGCAGAGGCAGTCCGACACCCGTAATCAGAAAGCCGAGAATCGCGGGCAGAACGTTCACTCCCGCCATCTGCCCCATCCGAACGGGGAAAATCAGGTTGCCCGCTCCGAAGAACAGACCGAACAGCATAGATGCCACATAGATATAATCCCGTACAGTCAGATTCTTTTTCATTGACCGCCCCCCGTCAGCGTCCATTTGCCGTCCCGGTCGGTCGAGATACCGATGCCGTAGAAGGCGGTCATGGCTTGCGTCAGATGGTCGCAGTCGGCGCACGCGGCGGTCTCATATGCCGAGTGCATGGCGAGCTGTGCCATGCCGATGTCGACCGTCAGAAGCGGCACCTTGGTGTTGGAGATACTGCCGAGCGTTGAGCCCCCGGGCTGGTCGCTCCGATTGGCAAACTGCTGAATCGGGACCCCGGCACTGCGGCAGACCTCCGAGAAGAGCGCGGCGGAGGGACCGTCGGTGGTGTAATGCTGTGCGGCATTGGTCTTGATGACCACACCGCCGCCGAGACGCGGGGCGTTCTTCGGGTCGCTCAATTCGGGGTGGTTCGGATGCTTGGCGTGACCGTTGTCCGCCGACACCATAAAGCCGTTTGCCAGCAGGACCCGCTTGTCCCAGCCGAACGCCTCGCAGATGCGGTCGAGCGTGTCCGCGAGCATCGCGGAGCCCGCCCCCTGCTTGGTAGCACTCCCCGTCTCCTCGTTGTCGGCGCTGAACCAGAGATTCAGCGAATCGGGCTTTGCTTTGGCGGAAAGGAAGCCGCGGAGCGTTCCGTAAAGGCACATCAGGTTGTCAATGCGCGGCGCGGAGAAGAATTCGTCCGCCGCCCCCCAGACACTGCCCGCCATGCGGTTGTAGACGAACGCATCGAGCCCCACAAGGTTCTCCTTGTTGCACCCGAGCTGTCTTGCAAGCAGGTCGGAGAGTGTGGGACTGCTCCCCCACATCGAGTAAAGCGGGAGCATATCCACCGCAGGATTGAAGGCGTAGCCCGAATTGACCGCGCGGTTCATGTGAATGGCAACATTCGGAATCACCATCAAATCGCGGTCAAAGCAGAACAGCTCGGCGTGGTAGGTGTTGCCGTCACGCACCACGGCACGACCCGCCAACGAGAGCGGACGGTCCATCCACGAGGACAGGATGGTCCCGCCGTAGACCTCGGTGTTAAGCCGCCCGTAGGTTTCAAAGGCGGGCGCTTCGTAATCGTTTTTCAGCTTGAACATCGGGGAATCGGTGTGGCTTGCCGAAAGCAAAAGCTGTTTTGCATCCCCTGCGGGCAGGGTAAATGCAAGGATTGTGGACTGATTCCGCGTGAGATAGTATTTTCCGCCCGCATTCAGGCTCCAGTCCTCCCCCTCGTGCAGGCAGTGGAAGCCCGCCTGCTCCAATTGCTCTGCGGCTTTTGCGACCGCATGGAAAGCGGTCGGACTTTTGCGGATAAACTCCAGAAGCCCCTTCACCGCGCCTTGTTTTGTTCCGTTCATGGTTTTGTCCTTTCCGTTCGGAGCTGTTGCCCCGACGCGTCAAAATATCCCTTTTATTGTACCATATTTTTCGCCCGTTTTCAATCCCTTTCGGGAAAAGTTTTCATATTTATTTCGGATAAACAGCATAACACCGCGCCCTACAAATGCAGGGCGCGGTGCGTGGTATTATTTTGGCTCAAAGGGACTTACTTAATCGCTGTCAGGTTGGTTGCTTCAGCCTCAGTTGCGCCCTTCTTCATGCACTTGGTTGTATTCGTGTTATTGAACTTGTTTCCGGAAGAAGTAATCTTGGTGTTGACATCAAATGCAGTTACACCCGAGTAGCCGAGGTAAGGTGCTTTGATATCATTATTACTGATAGTATACGTTACATCGGCATTACTTGCGGCATTATGGAACCAGAATGCATTACCTGCATTGATATCCACCTTGTTACCTGTCACTACAAACGATTTGCCATCCGTCAACTGAATTGCACCGCGGTCGGCTTCAGCGCAGGTGCTCTTGATGGTGTTATTCGTCACAACAAAGTCTGCGGTCGCGCGTTGGAGATTGATTCCGCGTGTATAACCATTGAACACATTGTTATCAAGTGTAATCTTGCCGCCGGCACCCTGTGACATAAACGCATACTGCGTGTTTTCGGGAGCGTTGAACACACAGTTCTTGATGGTCATGTCAACATCAAAGTTCTGATAGCTGTACAGATTGCCGTTAAAGGTGCATCCGTCGAATTCATAGGTGGTCGGATAGAGGTTACACTGATAGGTTGCGCTCGGCATAGATTTGATGCCGTTGAACATAATGTTCTTGCACTTGAGCGCGGTATTTACGCTATCCTCAACATTCCACCAGTTATAGGGCAATGCAAAGGTACCGTTCACATTACTCAAATCCAGCGCGGCGGTCACGTTTCCACCAACAATATTGATTTCCGTGATATGCCGTCCTGCACCAAAACGGTTTGCCGCTCTGCCAAACGAGAACATCCGCGTATCTGTCACGGTCTGATTACCGTAAATGGTCCATGTAATCTTGCCACCGTCCGTGAAGAAGTTATTGAAAGCCTCTTCGTTCAACGCCTCTTCGGAAAGACCGCTGTTTGCAACCAGCTTTGCTTTTACATCTTCATATGCAGCTTGGATGGTACTATACGATTCCGCAACCCCCGCAATGCCACTGACCGTCACAGCCTGACGGAATTCGTCCTTCGCAGCTTTATCATCGTACTTTTCGTCCTTGCTGTCCTTCTCCACCGTATCCTGTGTAGCGTAAACGGTAATGCCGAGACCTTCAAGCGTTTTGCCCTGATAATCGTTGTTAGCGGTTTCGTCCATGTGTCCTTTGATATAAAGCGCATCGCTCAAAGGCGCATCAGGGGTAAGATGTCCCTCAAAGGTATCAAGGTCAATTTCTGTACCGTCAGCTTTGATAACAGAGAATTTGATAACCTTGAGAAGGTCATTGCTTCCGCTGATACCGTTGAGCGCCAACTTGTACTTCAGAGCAAGGCTTCCGGTACTCTTAATCTTGAAAGCAGGGGTCATAAAGGTAGCGCCGGGCTCCCAAAGGATGTTGTCAGAACCATCAACATTGATAAATTTCATAGTGTCACCCTTGATGGAAGTTGTGCCGTCCTCTTTGACGATATCAACCGTCAAGGTGCCGGACTGAATGGTGTTCACCGCAGT
>DJSQ01000048.1 GCA_002438075.1 Clostridiales bacterium UBA6330 | reverse complement strand
ATAATGTCCCCGTAAAGGCGGCGGTTGCCAGCCATCCCGTTCGGCACAGAATCCTTGTTGTATACGATGGCTACGTTGTCATCAAACGGGCAAACAATTTCCATGAAAGCGTCCTCACCGCGCCCGCGGATTGCGCGTTGCCAATGCTCCGGATCGTCGATAATCCGTGTCTCCACAGGAGTCCTGCCGGGGAGGATCGTCAAAACGCGCAAGCCGTCCATGTCCTCACACTCGGATGGATTAAAATTTTCGCACTTCACCCAGCCGACCGAATCGCAGAAATGACAGCCGAGTTCTGTCAGCTTGATATGCTGCTCCGCAAGACGGTGCGGTGTGAACGGTATGGCGTAGTCGAGGCACTCGTAAAATTCATGCTCAAATTTTTCTTTGGTGGCAATCCAGTATTCCTCACCGACCTCGCCCTTTGAGTCAAGATAGTCAATCCTGCCGTACATTTCGGGGATGTCCCCAAGGACTTCCACCACATCCGACATCGACAGGGAATGCCCCTGAAAGGTTCCGGTGTATGGTTTCGTCCGACCGTTGAAGTGGTTGTAAATATCGTCCAGATGCCTCGCCTCCACATCTCCGTGAAACACGCATTTGTATTCCGATGCGTGAACGCCGCCGTATTGTTCAGTCTGCTCGAAACTCTCAAAACGCACCCGCCGCGTATCCCTCTCCGGATTCAGTTGATAGATTTTGATTCTCATAGCGCGCCTTCCGTTATCCCCATCAGACCATCGTAGGTCCGAAATCGGGTTTGGGAAAATCCCCGTGCATAAGATCGGCAAAAGTGCGTCTCTCCCCCAGAAAGTTCGGATAGCTCTCATCGTCCAGCTGAATGTAACCGTTCTTGCCGAGCGGAATCGGTTGGACAGTCACAACAGAGCCGCCGTGATTGACCCCGACCTTTCTTTCCAACGTAATAAAATTCTCGCCGTCATCGCTCATGCGGAGATGGTAGAGATACGTTCCTTCGGGAATGTCAGCCTCGGTCAGGCGGTCATCGGTGAAAAGCGCCGGTGTTCCGCAGACCTCGATACATTCATATTCCTCACCCTCCAATAAGAGATAACCGGTTCCGGCATTGTTTTGCCGATAGCCGTAATGCTCCGGTTCGTCACCCCATGTGTTGGCAGAGAAGCGGATGGCATCGGCACTTCCTGCCTTCGGCTCGTATTCCTCCCTGCAAACACCGTTTTCGTAAATCCGCTTTCCGCAGTTATATCCGGTATCCTCGTCCGCCCACCGATGCTCCATTCTGATTGCCGGATACTTTGCAGAAAACGCTTTCATCACCGGATGCGGCGCATCCCATGCGGTCTGGAATGCAATGACATCGTCCGAGGTTGCAAGCGGACGTGCCTCATCAAAGCCGTAAGCATTCCATTTGGTCCCCCACTCATCGGTACACCAGCCGTACCATGTGGCTTTGCCGTACTGCCGCAGGTTGTTCCATGCCTGCTTGCCAAGCGCAAACACCTCTCGGTCGACATCCTTCCGCGCCTTCAGGAAGGCTTCTTCTTTCGCGGCGGAAATGTCCGACAAACGATTCTTGTTGACCGTCCTGCCACGCGTGTACACTTTGATGAAGTCCTGATAAGCACGCAGTCCGGCGTGCATACGACTGCTTTCTTCCAGATCAAGGCTCGGCGGCATCGGGATGATGCGGTTAAAATCAATGGAGCCGATTCCGTATTCGGGATTCTGAATTGCCTCCCGCATTTGCCGGATGGCATCCGCATCGCCGGAAAAGCGGACAATGTTCATGACATGGTTTGACATGGACCCACCCCCTCCTTTTCTTCGCTCTCGCATTCCTCCTGCGACAGGACACTGAAACGGTCGACATCGGGACGCAAGGCAAGCGTTCTGCCGTCATCCCACTCCATGAGGACGTTCCCGCCATCGTCACAGGCAACGACCGTTCCGCGTGTGCCACTCCGGACGGGAAACGGCTCGTCCGCCATGCGGAGCAGTTCAATCCGCGTACCGGGCGGGTACAGCCGTTTGTTGCGCGCCGATAAGCGGCGCATTTTCTCAAATTCGGTCATTTGTTTTCCCCTTTTCATGTGTATTGTTTTTCACAGCGTCATCCCTCCCATCCCCTGCCCCTGTGCCGGAAGAATGTCTTCCAAGTCGCAATCCTCCGCCATACCAACGAATCCGATACCGTCCACAAATTTCCCCTCGGATTCTTGCGCTAAATATTCTCCGCAACCGGAATAGTTGAAGAAATCCTCAAATTCGGTCGGGAAGTTGATTCCGAATTGTTCTTCCATCCACCACCTGCCGAGCGTTTCATAATCCCGCGCGCCCGGTGCAAAGATGAAATCGTTCAGGTGGTCTGTAATTCGGGTCAGTTCGTCCGCGCTTTTTGCGTCTGCATACAGCACCACCGCCTCCAACTTGTCCTGCTCGTCCGTAGTCAGGAATTCGATACGCTTGCAGAAGGCGTTGAATGCGGCGAAGCCTTCACTATGCAGAATCCCTTCCACCCGCTCACCAAGTTTGACACCGAACGGAATGCAGGTGATGGTTGCTTCGCATTGCTCCACGCGATCTGTGCCGAGCCGCTCCAAAGCAAACTCTACAGATTCATCCTCGCACGGGCAATATAAATATTCTGTCCTCCCGCCGTAAGAAAGAGACACCCCTGTCTTATCCACCCCCTCGTACCAGTATTCCGGAAAATTGACACCGTTGTAAACCGTCACAAACGGTACCTCATTGTTGATAAACAGCAACCCGTAATCCGTCAGGATTCCGTTTCTTCGCTCCAACAGTTCCCGCGCCTCAACTGCCCGTTGCGCGGAGTTGTATTCCTCGGTCGTACAATATCCACCATGTGTCTCCATGTAATGCATCGCACCGACCTTTTGCAGATTGGAGATGTCCCGCACCAATGTAATGCGGTCAAGGTTGAAGGTGTAGTTGATATATTGTGACAGATCCGACACCCCGAATCTCGATAGCGCCGCCCCCATTTTGGCAAGTTCGTTATCGTCCATCGCGTCCATCCGCTTGGCAAGATAGTTCAGTTCATGAATGTTGACATAGGTTTTCTCAATGGGTTTCATCCATGACGGCGCGGTCAGTTCGTCCACATAAACCGTGTAAGGGTCATCGTCCGTGCGGAGGGCAAGCATCTGCTTGATTTTGCTGTCCGCACACGGAAAAGCAACCGTTTCCGTCCTGCGATTTCCCAATTCAAGCGTTGCCCGAATGTGCTTCATGGCATTCCTCCCCGTGGCAGCATTGGAAGGTCGCCCGCCATCGTCATTGTTTTTCCGTTTTGCATAATGCCTCCTGTAATTTGATTGTAGATACAAAAAGAACCCCTGAACTTTTTTCATTCAAGGGCTACTATTCAATTGTTGCCTTCATCTCCCCACGCGAAAGCAGGATTGCCTGAAAGATAAGATTCAGCACCCACGGGCGGATGATGTCCCGCTCGGCGAGTTCGGAAAGTCCGACCATCGGCTCACCTGTCAACAGTTCCTTTGCGGAACGGAACAGCGCATATGCGTCCGGTTGAATGCCGCAGAGGTGGACGGCGGACAGATCAGCCTTGCCGTCTCGGAACGCGCCACGCACCTGTTTCCATAAGGTCTTGTCTGCGGTCAGGAGATACGCCGCCGCAAGATGGTGTGCGGACGGTCGGTGTCTCTGCCGCCTGATGTAGTTCTGAAAAATCTGCCTGTGCTTCTCCCCTCGAAATTCCATGTTGGTTGCCTCCTATGTTTTATTATTTTTTTCGCTATTGCATCTGCATTCCGGAATCCCGCTCCTGCACTTCTTCCTGCTCCATCTCCTGTTCCTCCTGCGCATCCCGAATCGCCTGCTTTGCCCAATCCGGGATGTATTCATCTTTAAGAATCCCCGCAAAATCCGTGCGGTACAAAAACGACCGCTCACCGTCATTCAGGAACGT
>DJSQ01000169.1 GCA_002438075.1 Clostridiales bacterium UBA6330 | reverse complement strand
CGGCACCCGTGTAAGGTATAAGCCTGAACCACTCTCGCTAACCCCGTCTTTGTAGGACGGGACTTTTTGCTTTTGTAGGTCTATTCCTGAAGCGTCAGGCATAGAATGGAGTAAAAAACGGTAAAGGAGCGACGGAGATGAATCAGAACAATCGGAAAAAGGCAGAGCAGAGGCAAACCACACGGATGCAGGCACCGCTGGGAGAGCGGCAGATTGTGACGGAGCTGTCGGAGGACTTCGACCTGCCCGACTATCAGCCCGAAATCAAGCGGCTGTTGCGTGTACAGGCGCGGGTGTCTCCTGCGGATACCTACATCGGCGCGGGAAATGCGGAATGCTCGGGGACGGTGGATTACAGCATCCTCTATTCGGGAGCGGACGGCACGCTTTACTGCGCGAATCAGACGGGGGAGTATCGCTTTTCCTTCCCTGTGGAGTTGCCCGCCGATTTTGACGCGGGCGAGGGGCTGATTTGTGACGTTGACAGCCAAGCCGAGAATGTTGCGGGGCGGGTCATGGCACCGCGCAAGCTGACCCTGCGGTGCAGGCTCCGTTCCCGCGCGCAGCTTTGGGGGACGCGGGTCTTTCCCGATCCCATCGGGCAGGCGGAGGGAATGCAGCGGCTGACGGGGGAGTGCGAGAGCGCGCGGCTCTTCCTCGGCAGCAGCGAGCCGTTCGAGCTGGGGGACGAAATTCTCTGCGACCCGCGCGAGGGGGATGTGCGCGTGATTTCCGCAGACGGGCAGGTCTTTATGACCGAAACGAGCGCGGGAAGCGGGAGTGTAACCTGCCGCGGGGAGGTTTGTCTGAAGCTGTTATGCAGTCACGATGCGACAGGGGAGCTTTACAGCCTTCAGCGGCGGTTGCCGTTCTCGCAGGTGGTCCCGACCGATGGTGTGGAGGTCAACTGCGAGGTCTGCGCGGCGGGCTGTTGCCGCGATTTGCGCGTGACGGTGGAGGACGGGAAGATTGACTGCGACGTGACGGTGGGGCTGACGGTCCGCGCGCAACGGAACGAGACGGTCTCGCTTCTGCGGGATGCGTATTCCACCGAAGCCGAATGCACAACGGCAACGCGGGAGATTACGGTTCCGCTGTCGCTGGGGTGCGTGTGCGGGAATTTCTCGGTGAACCAAACGCAGACACTGGAGGAGGTCGGCATTCCCTCGGGCGCGCGGGTAGTGGATGCGGACGGCGCGGTGACGCTGACCGAGGCGGAGGCGGACCGCGGAAAGCTCCGCTTGGGCGGAAAATGTCGGTTCCGTCTGGTGCTTGCAACGGGAGAGGACTACACGGTGCAGGAGGTGGAAATTCCCGTGCGGTACGAGACGGACGGTGCATCGGGAGCCGCTGTCACGGCTTCGGAGCTGATTGCCGAGGTCATCGGATGCCGTGCGCGGATTGACGGGGAGAAGCTGGCGCTTGACGCGGAGCTTGCGGTGAGCGGAACGCTGCGCGGCGAGCGGGTGGTATCGGTGCTGGCAGAGGCGGTGCAGGGGGAGCCGTGGCAGGCGCCCGGCGCGGTGTTCACGGTCTGCTATCCCGCCAAAGATGACACGCTCTGGAGTGTGGCAAAGCGCTATCACGTCCCCGTGTCCGACCTAAGCGCGAAAAACGCGTTAGCCCCCGCCCCCGCCGCCGATTCGGGCGACTCGCTCGCAGGCGTGAAGTATCTGATGGTATAAAAAAGCCCTTGAAGGGAGAGGCGTGCCTCTCCCTTCAAGGGCTTTCTGCTCTTCTCAGAACGCAATCTTCTTGTCGATATAGTCTTTGAGGGAAGCAATCGGAATGCGGACCTGCTCCATCGTGTCGCGGTCGCGGACCGTTACGCAGTGGTCGGCGGGACGCGTCTCGTCACCAACCGTGTCAAAGTCCACCGTGATGCAGAGCGGCGTGCCGATTTCGTCCTCGCGGCGGTAGCGCTTGCCGATGGAGCCTGCCTCATCGTAGTCCACCATGAAGTACTTCGACAGCTCCTCGTAAATCTCGGTTGCCTTGTCGCCCAGCTTTTTCGAGAGCGGCAGAACCGCCGCCTTGAAGGGCGCGAGCGCGGGATGCAGACGCAGAACCGTCCGCACGTCGTTCTTCTCCGCGTCGATCACCTCTTCATCGTATGCGTCGCAAAGCACCGACAGCACCGTCCGCTCCACGCCGAGCGACGGCTCGATGACGTAAGGAATGTAGTGCTCGTTCGTCTCTTGGTCAAAATACGTCAGGTCCTTGCCCGAGGTGTTCTGGTGCTGGGTCAGGTCGTAGTCCGTGCGGTCCGCAACGCCCCACAATTCACCCCAGCCGAACGGGAAGAGGAACTCAAAGTCGGTCGTTGCCTTCGAGTAGAAGCAAAGCTCCTCGGGGTCGTGGTCACGCAGGCGCAGATTCTCGTCCTTCAGACCGATGGAAAGCAGCCAGTTGTGGCAGAAGGTGCGCCAGTAGTTGAACCATTCGAGGTCGGTCCCGGGCTTGCAGAAGAACTCCAGCTCCATCTGCTCAAACTCGCGCACGCGGAAAATGAAGTTGCCGGGCGTGATTTCGTTGCGGAAGGACTTGCCGATTTGCCCGATGCCGAACGGCAGCTTCTTGCGCGCCGCGCGCTGAACGTTCGGGAAGTTGACGAAAATGCCCTGCGCCGTCTCGGGGCGGAGGTAAACCGTGTTCTTTGCGTCCTCGGTGACCCCTTGGAAGGTCTTGAACATCAGGTTGAACTGGCGGATGTCGGTAAAGTTGTGCTTGCCGCAGGTCGGGCAGGGGATGTTGTTGTCCTCAATGAACGCCTTCATTTCCGCCTGCGTAAACGCGTCAATCGGCTTTTCGAGCGCGTGCCCCGTTTCGGCGCACCAGTCCTCAATCAGCTTGTCCGCACGGAAGCGCTCGTGGCACTCGCGGCAGTCCATCAGCGGGTCCGAGAAGCCCGCAAGGTGACCCGAAGCGACCCACGTCTGCGGGTTCATCAGAATCGCCGCATCCAGCCCCACGTTGTACTTGTTTTCCTGCACGAACTTCTTCCACCACGCGCGCTTGACGTTATTCTTCAGCTCCACGCCGAGAGGACCGTAGTCCCACGTGTTGGCAAGTCCGCCGTAAATCTCACTGCCCGCGAAGATGAAGCCTCTGCCCTTGCAGAGCGCAACGATTTTGTCCATGGTCTTTTCTGTGTTCTTCATTTCTTTATCTCCTGTCTGTTGATGCGGATCTTGTCCACATTGTCATTCTTTTTCAGCGTAAAGACCGCTTTTCCGCCTGTGGTCAGGTTTTTGAAAAACGGAATCGGTTTACTGCTCTGCTCGCCGTAGAGCTTGGGGTTGAAGTCGTTCTCCTTGCGGTAAATTTCGTTCATGAACGCCGAGAAGTGCATCCAGCCGTCCACGTCCGCGCCCTCGCGCACGATTTCGGTTGCAACGCGAATCAGGCGCTCGCGCTTTTTGTCGGGCTGTGGCACCGCCTGCTTGGGGCTCTTTTCGGGCGGGGCTTTTTTCTTTTCCTTCTGCGCCTGTCCCGTTTTGAGCAGGGCGTCGATTGCGATGAAGATATCGCACGCGCGGCGGAAGGAGAGCGGCGTTTTCTGCTCGCCCGCGCCGATGACCGCGATGTTGTCGTTGCGGAAGCGCATGGCAAGGTTGGTAAAGTCGCTGTCGCTGGTGGCAAGGCAGAAGCAATCAACCTTGCCCTGATAGAGGATGTCCATTGCGTCGATAATCATTTTGGAGTCGGTGGCGTTCTTGCCCGTTGTGAAGGCGACCTGCTGAATCTGCTCGATGGAGTGCTCCAGCAGTGCGTTTTTCCAGCCGTTCGCGCGCGGGTTGGTAAAGTCGCCGTAAAGGCGGCGGTAGGTCACCTTTCCGTACTGGCTCAATTCATCGAGGAGGATGGAGAAATAGTCGCTTGAAACGTTATCCGAGTCAATCAGAAGCGCGATGGTGCGGTCCTTGATTTCCATATACTACCCTCCGCCGCTTACTTCTGCGGGTCGAGGTACTGCCAATAGCCCGCGATATACTTAATGCCCGAGAGGAGCGTGAAGAACGCCATGACAACGGTCAGGGCGACCGAGGCGGGCAGGTAAGCGCCGAGCTGCGCAAGTGCGTCGACGTGGCTATAGACGATGGGTTCGACGATGCAGACGATGACGCAGAGAATCTGCGAAACGGTCTTAATTTTTCCGAGCATATTGGCGGCGATGACGATGCCGCTGGAGCCCGAGACGACCAGCCGCATCGAGGTGACCGCGAGCTCGCGGAAAAAGACGATGAGCAGCCCCCAGAAGAACACGTTGCAGAACAGCTTACTCGGTTCGGCTCTTGACATGGACTTATAGAGGATGACGAGCATGGCGCCGATGACCATAAATTTATCGGCGAGGGGGTCGAGGAACTTTCCAAAGTCGGTGACAAGTCCGCGTTTCCGTGCGATTTTACCGTCAAGGTGGTCGGTATACGCCGCCACGCAGAACAGCGCCAGTCCCGTAATCTCCGCCCACAGGGCATCGGAGACCATCATGACAACAACGAAGATCGGCACCAGAATCAGGCGCAGGACGGTCAGTCGGTTCGGCAGGTTCATTTTCATTTGCGTTTTCTCCTTTATTAAGACCTCGGGGCTTTGCCCCGAACCCTACTTGAAAACTTCTTGAAAGAAGTTTTCAAGACTTTCAAGAACTTTAACCTAATTGGATTTTTGATTCTTTCTTTACATGGTGCTGATTTTGGGTGTAGCCGTATTCCGTGCTACGAATTCCGGCTGCT
>DJSQ01000129.1 GCA_002438075.1 Clostridiales bacterium UBA6330 | reverse complement strand
CTTAGGGGACTTCTCCTCAAGAAGTCCCCTAAGTAGGGTTCGGGGCAAAGCCCCGAGGTCTTCCCACTCTCAAAAATGCAAAATGACAACACGCAAAATTGCATAAATTTGAGCAAAAGAGCGGAATTTGAAAAAATATCGGCTAAATTTCGCAAAAAGGCTTGACAACGATATGCAAAATGAGTATAATAGATATACACTTTTTACCATACCTTGATATCGGAGGAAATACGATGATGAAGCGGGTCTATAATTTTTCGGCGGGACCGTCCATGCTGCCCCTGCCTGTGCTGGAGACCGCCGCGGCGGAGCTGGTCTGCTACGGCGAGAGCGGAATGTCGGTCATGGAGATGTCGCACCGCTCGGCGGACTACGAGGCAATCATCGCCCGCGCGGAGGCGGACCTGCGGGAGCTGATGAAGATTCCCGATAGCTATAAGGTCCTGTTCTTGCAGGGCGGCGCGTCCACACAGTTCGCGGCGGTCCCGCTCAACCTGATTAAACGGACGGGGAAGGCGGATTATGTCGTTTCGGGACAGTTCTCGGGCAAAGCCTTCAAGGAGGCACAAAAGCTCGGGTACGATGTCCGTTGCGTTGCAACCACAAAGGACGATAACTTCGACCATGTCCCAACCGTCACGCGCGAGGATATCCGCCCCGATGCGGCGTATCTCCATATTTGCTTCAATAATACTATATATGGGACCAAATATCCCTATATCCCTGATACGGGTGACGTCCCGTTGGTCGCGGATATGTCCTCCTGTATCCTCTCGGAGCCTGTGGACGTCTCGAAATTCGGCGTTATCTACGCGGGCGCGCAGAAGAATATGGCACCTGCGGGACTGACGGTCGTCATCGTCCGCGAGGATTTGCTCGGGTACGCCGAGGAGAAAATGCCGACCATGCTGGAGTGGAAAATCATGGCGGAGAACGGGTCCATGTACAACACGCCGCCGTGCTACGCCATCTATATGGCGGGGCTGGTCTACCGCTGGTTACTCGACATGGGCGGGCTGGACGCAATGAAGGAGAAAAACCTGCGCAAGGCGAATTTGCTGTACGGCTACCTTGATTCGCAGGATTACTACATCGCGCCTGTGAAGAAGGAAAGCCGCTCGATGATGAATGTCACGTTTGTTACGGGTAACGCGGATTTGGATAAAAAATTCGCGGCGGAAGCGGCAGAGGCGGGACTGAAGAACCTTAAGGGGCATCGCTCGGTCGGAGGAATGCGCGCGTCAATCTATAACGCCATGCCGTATGAGGGCGTGGAAGCACTGGTGGCGTTCATGAAGAAATTCGCCGCCGAAAATCCAAAGGCATAAGACGGAACAGGGGGACGGAACATGAAAATTCGGTTGCTCAATAAAATTGCGCCCGTTGGGTTGGAACAGTTGGGCGGGCGGTACGAGGTCGGGACCGACATGGAAAATCCCGACGGCATTCTGGTGCGCTCGGCGGTCATGCACGATATGATAATGGGGGAAAACCTCGCGGCAATCGCCAGAGCGGGGGCGGGGGTGAACAATATCCCCGTTGACCGTTGCGCCGAGGCGGGAATCGTGGTGTTCAATACGCCCGGGGCGAACGCAAACGGCGTGCGGGAGCTGGCAATCTGCGCCCTGCTCCTTGCCGCAAGGGATGTTATCGGCGGCGTGGAGTGGGTCAAGGGACTGACGGGACCCGACATCGCAAAGCAGGTGGAGAAGGGAAAATCCGCATTCGCGGGGAGCGAGCTGACGGGAAAAACGCTCGGGGTCATCGGTCTGGGTGCCATCGGCGGAATGCTTGCAAACAGCGCGCTTGCACTCGGCATGAAGGTTGTCGGGTGTGACCCGTTCCTGTCGGTGGACGGCGCGTGGAACCTCGACCACCGCGTGACGCGCGCGGCAACCTTTGATGAGATTTTCGCCGCATCCGACTATATCACCCTGCACGTCCCCGCAACAAAGGATACAAAGGGCATGATTTCCGCCGCGAGCATCGCAAAAATGCGGGACGGCGTGCGGATTGTCAATCTGGCAAGAGCCGATTTGGTTTGCGCGGAGGACCTCAAAGCGGCGCTGGAGAGCGGAAAGGTCGCAAAATATGTGACGGACTTCCCGACGGACGATATGACGGACGCGAAAAATGCCGTCCTGATTCCGCACCTCGGCGCATCAACCGAGGAATCGGAGAATAACTGCGCGGTGATGGCGGCACGGGAGCTGGATGACTATCTGACGGACGGAAATATCCGAAACAGCGTCAATTATCCAACCGTTGAACAGCCGAGAACGGGGGACGCGAGAATCTGCGTCCTGCACGCAAATATTCCCGCAGTGCTTTCGGGCATTACCACAGCACTTGCCGCAGACGGTGTCAATATCGAGAATATGACCAATAAGTCCAAAGGCGATAATGCCTATACCGTCCTCGATGTCTCGCCAAAACCCGCAGAGAACGTGACCGCACATATCCGCGCCATCGGCGGCGTCCGACGCGTCCGCGTGTTATTGTGACCACGTAACGCATAAGCCCTTTAGTTAAAGTTTTCGCCCGCCTTTTCTAAAAGGCGGCACGGATCCAACGCCGTGGAGCGTTGGTCGCCGCCCGCAGGCGGCGAAATCTCCCAAACGGCGTTTCTTTTTGCAAAGCTTTTTCTTTGCGCCTCCTCCAAGCAAAGAAAAAGCGTGAAAGGAATCTGCTCCATTTATATTTTATACTCTCCCAAAAGGATGCCCACCGCATCCTTTTTTCTTTTTTTTGCAAATGAATTTTTGAAAATAAAAACTTGCAAATCCGTCACCCGAGCCCCGCTTTTCGCATACCCTGAAAAATGCAACCCGAAAAAATTGGAAAATCGTTTTGAGAAGCGAAAAACCGTCAAATATTGTCTGAAAAAGCACAAAAAGGGCGAATTTCTGCATCTTTGAAACGTTGGAAATCTCATTTTTGCTGTCCGAAAAGGAAAAAATCGTCGATTTGAACGAAAGAAAACAGCTGTTTCAACGCTCAATTTTACATAATCAAAACCGAGAAAAATGCAAAATAGGCTATATATAGGCTACATTGGGCGCCGAAGCGTGGTATACTATAGCAAATCAATCGGGAGCCGACTTCCAAGCCCGCGATTGAAACAAAAAAGCCGAGGGATCGGCAAAACTAATTTTAAGGAGGAATCCGGAAATGAGAAAGCTCAGAATTTTTTCACTTGTGCTGGCTCTGCTCATGATCCTGCCTCTCGCGGTTGCCTGCAAAAAGGTGCAGACCGTTGAGTACGAGGCAATCGACCCTGCGGACGCCGTAGAGCACGACGACTTTACTTCCGTTTACGATATGATCGGAAGCAAGGTCACCATTGATATGGTCGAGGAGGACAGCGCGGGAATGGCTTACGTCACGGTTGATGGCGTGAAGTATACCCTCGGTATGGACTTCCTGTCTATGGCAATGGTCTACAATACCAAGGTGCCGGAAGGCTCCACAACGTATAAGACAGAGGAAGATGTCTATAATATGTGGTGGAAGCTGTATATCCAGAGATGGAACTATCTGGCTCCCGAAATCCCGCTGTATTCTAACATCTACTACGATCTTTATAATGCAAAGATCAAGAACTTTGAAACCACTCCGTACTGGGGTCCCGAGGATGCAATCATCGCGGCTACCAGTGATGACGGCAAGGTGATTCTGGGTAGCACAACCGACCTCAGCGGCGCGTTCCGTTATGCGGCATGGGGTAAGTCCAGCCCCGGAGCTTCCGACCTCGATATCCAGAATCTGACCTCCGGTTATGCAACCGTTATGAGCGGAAAAGACGGTTCTTATGTCTGGAACGAAATCGCTCTGGCAAAGGATGCAGACGGAAAGGTGATTATTCCGACTTCTAAAGTCAATGAAGACGGTACGCTGACCTACACCATCAAGGTTGCAAATGACCTGACCTTCAGCGACAAATCTCCGATTACCGCGAAAAACTATATCACCTATCTGCTTGCAAACAGCACCGCTGTTGCGGGAGAAGCAGGCGGAACCGCAAATGCGGGCAACACGCTGGTCGGCTTTGACGCGTTCAAGGCTTACGACGGAACCAACGATGGTAAAGAGGTCGTTCTGAACGAAAAGACCGGCGCGAAGGTCACGGCAAGCAAGACCTTCAAGGGCGTGAGACTGGTGGATGATTACACCTTTGAGGTGACCTTCACCGCCGATTACGCAGGCTACTACTACGCGATTGTCAACGCGGCATTCTCTCCCGACCCCGAGAAGCTCTATCTGGGCGCAAACGGCGCGATTGAGACGGATGCTGACGGCTATTGCTACCTGAATGACGCGTTCTACGCAAAGAAGGATGGCAAGTATACCACGGCTGACGAGATCAAGAAGAACCTTGAGTGGAACTCGGGACTTCCGTTCTCCGGTCCGTATGTTGTTTCGGACTACAACGAAAGCTCCAAGATTGCAACCCTGACACTGAATAAGGAGTACAAGGGTGACATCCGCGGCAAGGCGACCATCGAAACCATTTCTTATATCAAGGTCGTTTCGCAGACGCAGATGGATATGTTCCAGAGAGGCGAGGTTGACGTAATCGCGGGTATCACCGGCGGTGACGAGACCAACGCGGCGCTCAAGATTGTTTCCGATAACAAGGATAAGTACAAGGAAACGCATTACGACCGTGCGGGCTACGGTAAGCTCGGCTTCCGTGCCGACTTCGGTCCCACAGGTATGGTTGAGGTTCGTCAGGCAATCATGTACACCATCAACCGTCCCGAGTTCGCACAGACCTTTACGGGCGGTCACGGTTCGGTCGTTCACGGTCCGTACTACACCGGATTCTCGGCATATCAGGCAAACAAGGATACCATTAAGCTGAACCAGTACACCTACAGCTCCTCCTCTGCAATTGATGTTCTCGTTGCGGGCGGCTGGATTTACAACGAAAAGGGTGAAGAGTTCAAGGCAGGTACCGACGCAGTTCGTTACAAGAAGCTCTCGGGCTACGAGCTGAGCAAGGATAACCTCAACTTCCAGTCGAAGGACGGCAAGTACAAGACTGTGAAGATTAAGGGCGAGTACTATATGCCGCTGGCAATCAACTGGTACGGCACTGCGGATAACCCCGTTACCGACCAGCTGCTCACCGCATGGCAGAAGAACCCCGCATCGACCACCGAGATCGGTATGTATATCACCTACACGCTGACCGATTTCACAACCGGTTTGTACGGTGAGCTGCAACGCGATCCCGACAGTGGCTACAACGGCACTCCGATGCTGAATGCCATCAACTTTGCAAGCGGATTCACCAGCGCTGTGTACGATTACGCGTTCAACTGGAGCATCGATCCGAACTACGAGGTTTACTCGGCTTGCTATATCAAGGATGAGGCGGACTTCTACTCGAACTACACCAAATAATCCTGACTCTGAATAGGCGGGTTGGCTCCGTCACCCCGCGACTGTACGCAGGAGCATCGCCCTCGGGCGGTGTTCCTGCTAAAGTTGTAGTATACGGTTTTGTTGACCGAATAAAAATCGGAGGAATCTCATGTGGAAATACATTCTGAAGCGGCTGGTATACATTGTAATTGTATTCCTGATTCTCTCGTTCCTGCTGTTTCTGATCTATAATATGTTGCCCGTGGACAAAGCCGCTTCCACCGCACAGGAGGAGGTCAAGGCGAGCAAGGGCAAACTGAATTACGAAGAACGATATCTATATTGGCAAAGGCGATACGGTACGGACGGGAATCTGCTACAGCGCTACGGTCGCTGGATGGGCTTTTATCCTCTGTATGACGGTTCCTTCAACGGGCTTTTGCAGGGAAACCTCGGCGAATCGAGCCAGTACAGCAGACCCGTTGCCGAGATTCTCGTTGAGCCGATGAAGAATACAATCTTCATCAATATTTTCGCAACCGTGTTGGCACTCGGCATCACCATCCCGCTCGGTATTTTCTGTGCTGTCAAGCGGGGGAGCCGCCGCGACGTTGCGGTGCAGGTCGGCACCATCGTCGGCTACAGTCTGCCGACATTCATCATTGCAATTGTCTTTATCTGGCTGTTTGCGGTGGTCCTGAAGATCTTCCCTGTGTCGGGAATGCAGACCGCGGGCAGTCTGGAATGGTCCTCGTGGCGGCAGTTCTGGGATAGGATGTACCATCTGTGCCTGCCGCTGATTGTCATGACCTTCTGCTCGCTGGGCGGCATGACCCGTTACGTGCGCGCATCGATGATTGAGGCACTCTCGCTGGACTGCATCCGCACGGCGCGGGCAAAGGGTCTGCGCGAAAAGGTGGTTGTCTATTCGCACGCTTGGAGAAACGCGCTGATTCCGATTATTACGCTGGTAATCGGTTGGTTCCTCGGCATCTTCTCCGGCTCTTTGATGATTGAAAACATTTTCGCGCTCAACGGCATCGGCAGAGTGTATTACACCGCGCTGACGGTCAGCGACAACGAGGTCGTTCTGGCGCTCCAGATGTTCTATATCATCATCGCACTGCTCGGAAACCTGATCATCGACCTGATTTACGGTCTGGTTGACCCGCGTATCCGCGTCAATAAGTAAAGGAGGGCGAAAAGATGGCAAACAACGAAAACAAATCGGAAAAGCAGAATATTTTCGCCCGCTTCTTCGGGACGCTCGGGCGCTGGTTCGGCAGAATGTTCATGGGCGCGAGCAAATCGCTTGCAACCGAGGACGCGCTGACGGTTGAAGCGCTGGAAAGCCCCTCGCGCATGGCGGTTAAGACCTTCTTCCGCCGCAAGCTGGCGGTGGCGGCACTCGTGGTGCTGGTTGCGCTCTTCCTGCTGGTCTTTATCGGACCGCTGTTCCTGCCGATGGACCTCAACTTCACCGATGCGGGACAGGCAAACATTGCGCCCGTGATGTCGATGCGGAGCGTTCCCTCAAAGCTGAAGAAGCAGGTTGCCTCGATGAGCGGCTTCTCCAACTTTACCCTCGGCGTGGGGGAGGACCACACGCTTTATATGTGGGGCTACACGAAGGACGCCCTGCTCGGAATCGATTATTCCAACTACCCCGATGAAATCAAGGACGGCAACGTCCTGATGGCGGCGGCAGGATCGGATTTCGTCATTGCGGTGACGACCGAGGGCAAAATCGTCGGCTGGGGCAACAATTCGCGCGGACAGTTTGGTCAGGGCGAGGACCCCACGGGCTCGGTGGTCTGGATGCCCGACGAGCTGGTGAACGGCACGGTTGACACCTCCAAGCTCACGCAATTGGTCTGCGGCTATCAGGCGGCGGCAATCGTGGTGGACGGCAAGGTGACGGTCTGGGGCAACGCGAACGCCCTGTTGAATATGCGCGAGCTGCGCGACGGAAACTACGAGAACGTGGAAAAGGTCGTGCTGTCGAACTACTACGCTCTGCTCCTGATGAAGGACGGCTCGGTTGTCTGCCCGGGCGGTGCATTCGATTACGACCGCGTGACCTCCTCGAAGGGGACCAAGGTCCCGTTCAACTCCTATCTGGCGGGCAAAAAGGCGGTTGACCTTGCCGCAACGAAGGATTGCTTTGCGATTCTGCTGGAGGACGGCGAGGTGCTGGTGCGCGGCGATTCCCGCTATGGCGAGACCGAGATCGTCGAGCTTCCCGCAGGCGAGAAGCTGGTGAAGCTCTCGGCAGGCAGTATGCACTTTGCGGGCGTTTCCGACGCGGGCAAAGCCTACGTCTGGGGCTCCAACGAAAAGGGGCAGGCAAGCGACCGCATCAACGGCAAGGAGTGCGCCGAGGTTTACACGGGCGCATACCAGACCTATCTGGTTGACGAAAACGGCAAGCTGACCGATTCCTACGGAATGCGCGGCTACCTGTTCGGAACCGACCAGCGCGGACGCGATACCTTTACACGTCTGATTCACGGCGGTAAAATGACCATGACCATCGGCGCGGTGGCGGTTATCGTCTCCTCGGTGGTGGCAATTATCGTCGGATGTCTTTCGGGTTATTTCGGCGGCTGGGTGGATATGCTCCTGATGCGGGTGACCGAAATCTTTGCGTCCATCCCGTTCCTGCCGTTTGCAATGCTTTTGTCCTACGTCATGTCGAACCGACCGATCAGCGAGAACATGAAAATTTTCATCATCATGCTGATTCTCGGTCTGCTTTCGTGGACGGGTCTTGCGCGCATGATTCGCGGGCAGGTGCTGGCGGAGCGCGAAAAGGAATTCGTCATGGCGGCAAAGGCGATGGGCGTGAAGGAAAAGAGCATTGCCTTCCGTCACATTCTGCCGAACGTCATTTCGGTCATTCTCGTGAGCATGACGCTCGATTTCGCGGGGTGTCTTTTGACCGAGTCCTCGCTGTCCTATCTGGGCTTCGGCGTGCAGCAGCCGCGCCCGACGTGGGGCAATATGCTCAACGGCGCGAACAACTCCATCGTTATCCAGAACTACTGGTGGCAGTGGCTGTTCCCCGCAATCTTCCTGTCTATCGCAACCATCAGCATCAACATCATCGGCGATACCCTGCGCGATGTGCTGGACCCCAAGAGCAGCAGAGAAAAGTAAGGAGCGGAGGAAACGAATATGGCACTATTAGAAGTAAAAAATCTGCATACCTACTTCAAGACCCGCAAGGGAATCGTGAAGGCGGTCAACGATGTTTCCTACACGCTTGACGAAAAACGGACCATCGGCATCGTGGGTGAGTCGGGGTCCGGCAAGAGCGTTTCGGCAATGAGCATTCTGCGCCTGCTCGACAGCAACGGCTATATCGCCGAGGGCGAAATCCTCTTTGAGGGGGTCGACCTGACCAAATTGAGCGAGCAGCAGATGTATGATATCCGCGGCAACAAAATTTCGGTCATCTTCCAGGAGCCGATGACCAGCCTGAACCCCGTGTTCTCGGTTGGAAAGCAGCTCGCGGAGCCGTTCATGATCCATCAGGGAATGAAGAAGCGCGAGGCGCTGAAAAAGGCGCTGGAAATGCTTTACGCGGTTCAGATTCCGAACCCCGAGGCGGTTATCAAGCAGTATCCGCACCAGCTTTCGGGCGGTATGCGTCAGCGCGTGATGATCGCAATGGCGCTTGCCTGCCGTCCGAAGATTCTGATTGCGGACGAACCGACCACGGCGCTGGACGTGACCATTCAGGCGCAGATTCTGCACCTGATGAACGAATTGCAGAGAGAAAACGGCACGTCGATTATCTTCATCACACATGACCTCGGCGTCATCAACGAAATGGCGGACGACGTGGTGGTGATGTACTGCGGGCAGGTTGTGGAGCAGAGCTCCGCGCGCGTGATTTTCACCAACTGCCCGTGCAGTCACCCTTATACCGAGGGGCTGATGTACAGCATTCCCCGCATTGACAACATCACGCACAAGCTGGAGCCGATTCCGGGCGTGGTGCCGCACCCTCTGGCACTGCCGAAGGGGTGCAAGTTCGCGCCGCGATGCAAGTACGCAACGCAGAAATGTCTGGAGGAAGAGCCGACCTTGCGGGAAATCGGTGTGGGTCAGAAAATTCGTTGCTTCTATCCCGAAAAGGAGGTGAGAAACAGTGCCGAGCACCAAAAAGCTCTTATCCATCACGAATCTTAAGAAGTATTTCCCCATTGCGAAATCGAGTATTTTCCAAAAGGAACAGCTTTACGTCCGCGCAAACGAGGATATTACGCTGGATATCTACGAGGGCGAAACGCTCGGCGTTGTGGGCGAGTCGGGGTGCGGAAAATCCACGCTCGGGCGCGTCCTGCTCCAGCTCTACGACCAGACGGCGGGGACCACGATGTACTACGGCATCCCGCGCGCATCGGTCGCGCCCGCCTATGTTGCCGACACCCTGCGCCATGCGGACCGCTATATCGCCAAGCTGAAAAAGGAGCAGGCGAAGGCGGATGAGCTGACCGAAAAGGTCGAGGCGGCGGGGGACAATGCCACCTTCTTTGAAATTCAGGCGAAGAATCTGGCGGTTGCCGAGGCGCAGACCACGCTGGCGCACATTGCAAAAATCATGGGCGGCTTTCTAGTCCGCGACACCAAGACGGGGACCCAGCTGCTCTATCAGCAGGCAATGCGCGAGGCGCGCGTTGCAAAGCTGAATGCGGACATTCACGATCTCCGTCTGGAGGCGGACACGTTGGAAAGCGAGCTTTCGGATGCGTCCGATGCACGCAAAAAGCGGGTGGAAAAGAAGCTCGCAGGCGTGCGGAAGGCGGAGCAGGCGAAGGACGCGGCGGTTGCGGTCCTGAAGCTGGAGATTGAAAAGGTTCAAGCGAAGATTGCCGAGCGGAAGGCACCGTTTGCACAGGACGAGGAGTTCCAAAGGTACGAGGCAATGCTGGATGACGGCATTGATTTGGCGCGGCTGAAGTATTCGGAAATGCGCCTCTTGCGCAAGGATTTGCAGATCATTTTCCAGGACCCGTATTCTTCGCTCAACCCGCGTATGACCATCGGGCAGATTATCGAAGAGGGGCTTGTGACGCACAAGTTCTTCAAGGGCAAGTCCGCAAAGACGCGCGAGGCAATGAAGCAGTATATTCTGTCGGTCATGCGGCAGTGCGGCTTGCAGGACTATATGCTCCACCGTTATCCGCACCAGTTCTCGGGCGGGCAGAGACAGCGTATCTCGATTGCGCGCGCGCTGGCGGTGCACCCGAAGTTTGTGGTGTGCGATGAGTGCGTGTCGGCGCTGGACGTGTCGATTCAGTCCCAGATTATCAACCTGCTGGAGGAGCTGAAGGAAAAGGAGCACCTGACCTATCTGTTCATTTCGCATGACCTCTCGGTGGTGCGGTATATTTCCGACCGCATCTGCGTGATGTATCTCGGAAACATTGTGGAGCTTTCGAGCGCCGACAAGGTGTTTGCGGACCCGCGGCACCCGTACACGGTCGCCCTGCTTTCGTCGATTCCGACCACCGACATGGAGAGCCTGAGCAAGGAGCGGATTCTGCTGGAGGGGAACATTCCCTCGCCAATCAAGCCGCCGTCGGGCTGCAAGTTCCACACGCGGTGCTACATGGCGTGCGACAAGTGCCGCCGCGTTCCGCCGCCGCTGACCGAAATCGAGCCGGGGCATTTTGTTGCCTGCCACTTCCCCGAGCGGAAGCTGGACGAGAACGGCAACTATCTGTTTGAGCTGCCTAAGACCGAGAAAAAGAGTGTCAAGCTCGCCGAAAGCTGATTTTCGCGGGCAAAAAGCAAGAAAGAGGGGAGGAGGATTCACATGGCGTTCGGAATCTTCGGGAGAAAGCTGCGCAAGGTGACAAAACAGCAGGAGCGCGAGTTTTCCGAGAAGCTGAAGGAGGAGCACGTCGGCTTTCGGGACGGCTTTGCGATGGTTCTGGCGGCGTTCCTGACCATCATCCTCCCTTGTCTCCTGATTCTCTGCGGGCTCGGCGCGCTGATGCTCTGGATCTTCGGCGCGTTCCGGTAAAGGGGATGCGGGGGGACGCGAGGGGACGCGTTGGGGAAACTTCTTGGAAGAAGTTTCCCCAAACCCCTTCAAGAACTTTCAACGCATTGGAGAGGTGCGAACATGGCGGCTTGGACCGCTTTTTTATATTTTGGGGGAAGTTGTTGACAACGGGCGGGAAATGTGATATAATGTGGATGGATGCTGATATTTTGTACAAATATGCTTGGGGTGCAAGATGAAAGGAGAAGGAATATGGGAAGAACGCGTTTTATCACGTTGGTGCTTTTTTTGAGCATGATTCTTTTGACGGTATCATCTCCCGTCTTTGCATCGCACACGGATTTGGCGGGGACCCCGAAGAAAAAGTTCAACCCCCGAATCTATATTCGGACCGACAAGCCGATACTGTCGGAGATGACGGCGGAGGAACAGTATGACTTTTTAGTCGGGGCAGGCGTTGCGATACCCGCGTTTGTGCAAAGCGGCATTTCCCACACAGAATTCATTGCCTCTGTGATTGAAGGTACGGAGATATATCCGAATTACGATATTGCTCTTATTGATTCAACCATGTTGTCTTTTGGAGCGGCGATTCGGGATGCGGTCAATGCCTACTATTGCAGAGAACCGCTTTTGTCACAATTTTCCGAGGAAGAACAGCTTCGGATTCTAAGGGATTATGGTGTTGATTTCCCCGAAAAGCTTTGGGAACAATACAGGAAGCTCATTCTGACATCTGTTTCCTATTCCGAACGCTACAACCACACAATGGATGTTATCAATAATCCGATTGGACTTGATATCAACGAAATGGTCCATGCGGCTGTTTCTGCATACTATGAGGATCATCCTTTGGCGTTGGAGACGTTGGCTTATCTTCACCAAAGCGTATTGGAAACGCATATTTGCGGACCGATTCCTTTGCTTGACAGCGATGGGCAGCTTTGCGGTTGGGAGGAACCCTATAAATAATAAATCAGGCGCTCCGAATCTTGGATTCGGAGCACCTTTTCTATGCCGTGTCAGGCTTCAGGAGTAGATGTAGCTATGCGCTTTGACTTTTTGACGGAAGTAACGCAGGGCTTCCGTTGCCGTGGGGCGATTTTTGTAGTAGGCGGTTGCGGCGGCGTAGACCTGCTTTTCAAAGTCGTTCATTTGACTGTTGCGCATGGGGTAGAAGGTACCATACATTTCGGTGAAGAGGACGGTTGCCAGCGCGCAGGTAGCATATTCGTCGGTATCTTCCTTCGGAAATTCGACCCCGTATTCGGTGAGGACACGGACAAGCGCATCCTTTGAAAGTGCCGAAAGGTATTGTTCTCTGCCGTAGTAGCGATTGACGGCATTTCGGACTTCGGTACAGAAGGTGACGGTCCCCGGATTGTTGTACGTTAGCCCTGTAATAATCGGGTCGCTCTCTGTCCATTGAATTGTGTCGAGGATGAGGTCTTGGCTGTTCTCCCAAGTGAACTGCCCCGACATATCCACACCCGCCTCAATCAGATAGGCGTGTTGCTCCTCCGGGGGTAGCTCCGAGAGAATCGGTTTGCCTGTTTTCTCATGGAACCTTTGAACGGCATAGTCGGGTGAGACTTGAATCAGCGGTGTCATGCGGTAGGAATTGACGAAAGCAAAAAGGGTCAAGGTCATGCAAAGCACCAATGTGAATATCTGCAATTTTTTCATGGCGAGGCTCCTTTCCTATTCTTTATATCCTCCGCTTTTATTATACCACGCTTTTCGCCCTTTGTCAACACAAAATTAAAAAATCCGCTATGTTCGCACACACTCCATGCGTTGAAAGTTCTTGAAAGGGTTTGGGGAAACTTCATTCAAGAAGTTTCCCCAACGCATCCCCGCGCCCCGCATCCTATACAGCGGAGACGATGAGGGTGGCATTCCCCGAGAGGGAGGCGGGGAGACCTGCGGGCAGGAGCCAGCTTTCCAGATTGTCGCCCTTTGCAAGCGTGTAGCTTTCGCCGCCGCAGACCAGCGTTGCGGAGCCGTCCACGCAAAGCAGATGGCGCATTCCCGCAAAGTCGGGGAGCGTGACTGCGGAGCCGTTCAGGGTCAGGCGCTCCACGCGGAAGAAGTCACAGTCGGCAAGCACCTCGCCGTTTGCAAGACTGTCGGAGCGGCGGGAGAAGCGAATCGCGTCAATCTCCTCCGCCGTGAACGGGCGCACCACGTCCAGCGCCTTTTCCACGTGCAGGGGGCGCAGCTTGCCGTCCTTGTCGCGGCGGTCGTAGTCGTAAACGCGGTAGGTCAGGTCGCAGTTCTGCTGAATTTCGGCAATCAGAATTCCACTGCCGATGGCGTGCAGAAGCCCTGCGGGAATGAAGTAGACCTCGCCCTTGCGGACCTTCTGACGGTGCATCACGCCATCGATTTTCCCCGCACGGACCGCCTCGGCAAACTCCGCACGTCCCACGCCCGCGCGAAGCCCGCAGATAATCTCCGCATCGGGCGCGGCATCCACGATGTACCACATTTCGGTCTTGCCTCTGTCGTTCTCCACCCGCGCGGCGTAAGCATCGTCGGGGTGGACCTGCACCGACAGGCGGTCGGCGGCATCAATCAGCTTAATCAGGAGCGGGAAGGTCCCCGCCGACCAATCGGGCGCGATGAAGGCGGGACCCACGCGGTCGATGACCTCCTCCAGCGTCTGTCCTGCGAGCGGACCGTTGAGAATGCGGCTCTTTTCGTTTTTGCGGACGGTCAGCTCCCAGCTTTCGCCAACCGTGTCTCCGTCGGACTGCTTGCCCCACTCCCGCACCAGCCGCGTGCCGCCCCAGATGGGCGATTTGGTCACGCAGGAGAGACGAAACGGGTAAAGTGAAAGTGCTGTTTTGTCTGTCATGTTTTTCCTCCGTTGCGGCTTTGCCGCTGTTGTTCTGTCGGTATTATTATAGCACAAATCGGAGGCTAAAACAAGAGGGGAGATGAAAAACGGGATGGTGCATTGTTATTTATTGCATCAGTTTGAAAATGCGCACCTTTTTATTCCGCTTTTTTGCTTCTTTCAAAGTGAAAACCGTGCCATTGGAGTGACCGTCCCAGAAAGCGATTACTTCATCTGCATATTCGACTATTTG
Source organism: Clostridiales bacterium UBA6330 (assembly GCA_002438075.1). GTDB lineage: Bacteria > Bacillota > Clostridia > Oscillospirales > CAG-272 > UMGS1865. Next base: position 3,921 of record DJSQ01000129.1, on the reverse strand, counting down.
GATATTTCTGATTAACGGGGCTGAACGTCCGTATTTTGAATAATCGGGGAGGAATTCTGTTAATTTGATATGGTGTTCTATCGCGTAATTCCTCGCGCAGATATCTATTCCCTTTGCCCCTCCGGACACGATTTCGGAAATATCGCTTGGCAGATAGTCTTGTAGATTGGAAATACATAGCGTTCTTGAACCGATAATTGCGATTTTCATATTTGCACCTCAAAATATAATATATACGCACCTGCGTATATATTATACCACAAACGCAATGTTTCCGCAAGTGCGTATGCGCACTTGCGGAAATTTTTATATAATGTGGGTAAGAATATACATAGAGGTGATGAAAATGTCAATCAAGGACGCGGTGGTATTGCGCTTTCGGCGCTTGTGCATGGAGCGGCTGATAACATGGAACGAGCTGGCAACCCGCTCGGGAGTCACGCCGTCGACCGTTTACAGTATGCTCGACCCGCGGCGCAGGGAGCTTTCGGTTGTGACCGTCAAAAAGCTCTGCGATGGCTTGGACATCTCCATCTCCGACTTCTTCGACGACGAGATTTTCCGCTCGCTTGAGCAGGAGATACAGTAAAATTCTTTGGGGGAAGACCTTGGGGCGTTGCCCCAAGCCCCATTTAAGAGACTTTTTGAAAAAAGTCTCTTAAAAATCTCCAAAAACTTTCACACAAGGGCGGGATTCGTTACGGAATCCCGCCCTTGTGTGAAATTCTTGAAGGTCCTTAGGGGACTTCTTTTAAGAAGTCCCCTAAGTGGGGTTCGGGGCAACGCCCCGAGGTCTTCCCTCCAAAAATTTTTACCATATCTGTTGACAAGCGGGGGAAAATGTGGTATACTTATGATAAACGCTGTGACAAAGAAGAGTAATCTGCGGAAGCCTTGACAGAGAGCGGGCGGAGGGTGCGAGTCCGTAGGGGAGCGGGTGAAGTCACTTTGTAGCGGTGCGGGGGAAGCAAAGGGGATTCCTTTGTGCGTAGTCCGCAACGGTGCCGCCGTTATGGGCGAGAGTGTATGCGAGCGGGGGACCGCACGCGTAAAATCAGGTGGTACCGCGTGCTCCACGTCCTGATGGGACGGGAGCTTTTTGTTTTACGGAGAACTATTTTCGGATTCACGGAGGAAGCTATGGACGAAAAGCACGAGCTGCCGAAAACCTATCAACCGGCAGAATTTGAGGACCGCATCTACCAAAATTGGTGCGACAAGGGCTATTTTACGCCCGACGTGACCAACGAAGCGGAGCATTTTTCGGTGGTCATCCCGCCGCCCAACGTCACGGGACAGCTCCACATGGGGCACGCGCTCGATGAGACCTTGCAGGATATTCTGGTCCGCTATAAGCGGATGCAGGGCTATAATACCCTCTGGGTCCCCGGGACCGACCACGCGGGCATCGCCACGCAGATTAAGGTCGAGGAGCGCCTGCGCGTGGAGGAGGGACTGACCCGCTACGACCTCGGGCGCGAGAAGTTCCTCGAGCGCGTGTGGCAGTGGAAGGATAAGTACGAGGCGCGCATCACGGGTCAGCTGAAGAAGCTCGGCGCGTCCTGCGACTGGACCAGACAGCGCTTCACCTTTGACGAGGGCTGTTCCAAAGCCGTGCGCGAGGTGTTCGTCAACCTCTATGAAAAGGGACTGATTTACCGCGGCAACCGCATCATCAACTGGTGCCCGCACTGCATCACGGCGCTGTCCGACGCGGAGGTCGAGTATTCCGAGCAGCAGGGCAGCTTCTGGCATATCCGCTACCCCATCAAGGGCGAAGAGGGGCAGTACGTGGAGGTTGCAACCACCCGTCCCGAAACGATGTTCGGCGATACTGCGGTTGCGGTCAACCCGAACGATGAGAAAACCAAGCACCTAATTGGCAAAACGCTGATTCTGCCGCTGGTTGGGCGGGAGATTCCCGTGATTGCCGATGAGTACGTGGAAATCGGCTTCGGGACAGGCTGTGTGAAGATTACGCCCGCGCATGACCCGAACGACTTTCTGGTGGGTCAGCGGCACAACCTGCCGGTGATCAAGGTCATGAACGACGACGCGACCATCAACTCCTACGGCGGCAAGTATGCGGGCATGGACCGCTACGAGGCGCGCCGGGCACTGGTTGCCGATCTGGAAACGCACGGCTATCTGGTTGGCGTGGAGCCGCACGCGCACAACGTGGGGACCTGCTACCGTTGCCACACCACGGTGGAGCCGATTACCTCGGACCAGTGGTTTGTCAAAATGGCGCCGCTTGCAAAGCCCGCGCTGGAGGTTGTGAAGGACGGGCGGGTAAAATTCGCGCCCGAGCGGTTCTCGAAAATCTATATCAACTGGATGGAGAACGTGCACGACTGGTGCATTTCGCGCCAGCTTTGGTGGGGACATCGGATTCCCGCGTTCTACTGCCGCGACTGCGGCGAAATGACGGTTTCCCGCGAGGACGTGACGGTCTGCCCGAAGTGCGGCAGTCACCACGTTGAGCAGGAAAGCGACGTGCTGGACACGTGGTTCTCCTCGGCGCTCTGGCCCTTCTCCACGCTCGGCTGGCCCGAAAAGACCGCTGATCTGGCGAAGTACTACCCGACCAGCGTGCTGGTGACGGGCTACGACATCATCTTCTTCTGGGTCGCGCGGATGATTTTCTCGGGTCTGGAGCAGATGGGGGACGTGCCGTTCCACACGGTGTTCATTCACGGTCTGGTGCGGGATGCGCAGGGCAGAAAGATGTCCAAGTCGCTGGGCAACGGCATTGACCCGCTGGAGATTATCGACCGCTACGGCGCGGACGCGTTGCGGTTTGCGCTCTCGACGGGCAACTCGCCGGGGAACGATATGCGCTTCTCCGAGGAGAAGATGGAGGCGGCGCGGAACTTTGCGAACAAGCTGTGGAATGCGTCCCGTTTCGTGCGGATGAACCTGACGGTGGACAGCTACGCGCTCCCCGCCGCGGACGCGCTTGCGCCCGAGGACAAGTGGATTCTGACGGCGTACAACAAGACGGTGCGGACGGTGACCGATGCGCTGGACCACTACGAGGTGGGCGTTGCGCTGTCTGCGATTTACGATTTCGTTTGGGACATTTTCTGCGACTGGTACATTGAGCTGACCAAGAGCCGTCTGACCGAGAAGGGGACGACGGGCAACCTTGTGGCGCAGAACGTGCTGTGCTATGTATTGACGGGCATTCTGAAGCTGCTTCACCCGTTCATGCCGTTCATTACGGAGGAAATCTATCAGGCGCTTCCGCACTGCGCGGGTGCGGCGGAGAGCATTGTGATTGCCGACTACCCGAAGTACGACCCGTTGCTCGAGTTTGCGGCGGAGTCGCTGTCGATGTCGCGTGTGATTGGGGTCATCAAGGCAATCCGTCTGCGTCGGAACGAGATGAACATTGCGCCGTCCCGCCGCGCGAAGGTGTATCTGGAGACGAAATACGCCGATTCGTTCGGTCCCGCGACCTACGCGTTCTTCATGCGTTTGGCATCCGCGTCTGCGGTTGAGGTTGCGGAGCATTTCCCGACCGATGTGGTGAGTGCGGACAACGCGGTTCAGGTGGTGACCGACTCGGCTGTGGTCTATCTGCCGCTTTCGGAGCTGATTGATTTGGAAAAGGAGAAGGCGCGTCTTGCCGCCGAGCGGGAGAAGATGGAGGGTGAGATTCTTCGTGTGGAGAAGAAGCTCTCGAACGAGTCCTTTGTTTCCAAGGCTCCTGCGGCGGTTGTGGATGCGGAGCGCGCGAAGCTCTCCGCCTACCGCGAAAAGCTCTCCGGCATTCTGTCCGCGCTGGGGAAATTGGGGGGATAAGGAAGACCTTGGAGGCGCAGGACCCCCTCTTTCGGAGAGGGGTGCAACGCGGCAAAGCCGCTATTGACGAGATTTTGCAAGCAAAATCTGTCACCTACCCTCCAAACCTCCCTG
>DJSQ01000030.1:11166-13474 GCA_002438075.1 Clostridiales bacterium UBA6330 | reverse complement strand
ATGGTCAAAGAAAAAGCGTTAAAGAATTTTGTGCTCTTTATAGACAATGTGCCTTTTCTCCGCCCCCGAATCGTTCGATTCGGGGGCGGAATCTCTGTTTTCCGTCGAAAAAACGCCATTTTACATGAACTTTACGCAATCATGATAGTAAGCCTTACGTAAAAAACGGTATAATAACTTGTAAAGCAACCGTCTGCGGACGGCGGCTCGGAAAGAATCACCTTCAATCGGAGAGGAGAAAAACGGATGGACATTTTTCACTTTTTAACCATGCTCGGCGGGCTTTGCCTGTTCCTGTTCGGCATGAGCCTGATGGGGCAGGCGTTGGAGCGCCGCGCGGGGAGCGGGCTGAAAAGCGTGCTCGGCAAGCTGACGGGCAATAAAATGCGGGGACTTCTGACGGGGCTCGGGGTAACGGCAATTATCCAGAGCTCCTCGGCAACCACGGTCATGGTGGTCGGCTTCGTCAACTCGGGGCTGATGAGCCTGCGGCAGTCCATCTACGTCATCATGGGCGCAAACATCGGCACCACCGTCACGGCGTGGATTCTGAGCCTTGCGGGAATCGACAGCGGCAGTGTCTGGGTACAGCTGTTGAAGCCCTCCTCCTTCACCCCGATTCTCGCGCTGGCGGGCATCGTGCTGTATATGTTCTGCAAGAAGGACAAAAAGAAGGATACGGGCATGATTCTGCTCGGCTTTGCAACGCTGATGTTCGGCATGGAAGCCATGTCGGGTGCGGTGTCGGGGCTGAAGGACGTTCCCGCCTTCCGCGAGCTCTTCCTGCTGTTCTCCAACCCGATTCTGGGCGTGGCGGTCGGCGCGGTCCTGACCGCAATCATCCAGTCCAGCTCCGCATCCGTCGGTATCTTGCAGGCGCTTGCCTCCACGGGCGCGGTCTCCTACGGCGCGGCAGTCCCGATTATCATGGGACAGAATATCGGCACCTGCGTCACGGCGCTTATCTCCTCGGTCGGAGCGAATAAGAACGCAAAGCGGGCGGCAATGGTCCACTTTTCCTTCAATATCATCGGAACGGCGGTCTGGCTGGCGGTGTTCTGCATCGTAAAGGCAATCTTCGCACCGATGATTCTCGGCGAATCGGCTACGCTGATGGGCATCGCGGTGATTCATACCGTGTTCAACCTGCTGTGCACGGTCCTGATGCTGCCGATGGGCGGACTTCTGGAAAAGCTGGTCTGCCATCTCATTCCGGATGCAAAGGGGAAGGAACAGCAGACCGAATTGGACGAGCGTCTGCTGACAACGCCCTCGCTCGCACTCGCGCAGAGCAGACGGGTTGCGGAGAAGATGGCGGATTGCGCGGTGACGGCACTGAAGCAGTCGTTGAGCACCGTGACCTCCTATTCTCCGGCTGCCGCAGAGGAGATTCGGGATGCCGAGCGCCGCTGTGACAAATACGAGGACGAATTGGGAACCTACCTGATTCAGGTCAGCTCCGCCAAGCTCGGGCAGGAGGAAAGCGAGGAGGCAACCGCCCTTTTGAAGGTCATCGGTGACTACGAGCGCATTTCGGACCACGCGGTCAACGTGCTGGAATCGGCGGAGGAGCTGCGGGACAAGAAGCTCTCGCTGACGGCGGATGCCCTGCGGGAATACGGCGTGATGGCAAAGGCGGTGGATGAGGTCCTCACGCTTTCCGAGACTGCCTTCGTGCACGCGGACCCCGAAGCCGCAACGAAGGTGGAGCCGCTGGAGCAGGTGATTGATGCGCTGAAGGACAGGCTCCGCACCAACCATATTCTGCGGATGCAGGAGGGGAAGTGCTCGGCGGAGGTCGGATTCGTCTGGTCGGACCTGCTGACCAATCTGGAGCGCGTCAGCGACCACTGCTCCAACATCGCGGGCTGTGTAATCGACCGCACCGAGCATAACCTGAAGCTGCACGAAACCCTGCGCCGCGCAAGAAACGATGACGGCGCGTTCAACGAAGCGTATCGGAAATACGCGGAGGAATACAGCGTGTAAGAATCATTTTCCGAACGCTGTACCCCGCAATGAAGAAGCTGTGGAATTGAAGGTTGAAAGTTGAAAGTTGAAAGAAGCAAAAAGCAGGCGGCAACCGAACGGTTGCCGCCTGCTTTTGCGGTTGTAATCGGAAGGGGCTTTGGCATTTTGTGGTACAGATTTATCCCCCTCATCAGTCGCTAACGCGACAAACTGCTTGCAGTTTTCTTCCCCCGAGGGGAAGCCTTTTTACAAGACTTCTATCGCACTACACAACAAGGCGATGGGTGGGAACATATAATCCGCCCTCATCCGTCGCCTTCGGCGACACCTTCCCCCT
>DJSQ01000030.1:0-11109 GCA_002438075.1 Clostridiales bacterium UBA6330 | reverse complement strand
CGAAGGGGAAGGCTTCCGTTGATTCTGCAAGCTATATAAAGAGTGCTTCAAACTTTATATTTTTCAAAAGATATTCTTCCAAAAGCAAAAATAGCAAATTCAAATAAGGGAGTTACGCACCATAGCCTTCCCCTTCGAGGGGGAAGGTGTCGCCGAAGGCGACGGATGAGGGCGGGTACAGATGCTCCCGTTATATAGTATGAAAGGAATCTTGCAAAAAGGCTCCCCCGAGGGGAAGCCTGCATTACAGAGTGCTACTATCAAAAAATACGATTCTCGCTATAGCTGAATTTACCCTGCTGTGAAACACGAAAGGGATTTTAGAAAAAAGGCTTCCCCTCGGGGGGAAGCTGTCGCGTTAGCGACTGATGAGGGGGGATAAATTTAATCCGTCTATCGAACTATCCCCATTCAGCACATACAAAACCGCCTCACTCCGCCACGGTGTTCAGCGTGACTGCGCCTGCACTGTAGTAGGTTTCGGGCTCGTATGCCATGATTTTCAGCTTGATTTTCGCGCCGCTTTGCGGGGCGGTGGTGAAGGTGACCGTTTTCAGGTACTCATTCGGCTTCAAAAGCCCTGTTTCCGCAAGAATTTGGTCGTTTTCGTCCAGAATCCGCAGCTTCAGCCAGACCTCATTGCCGCTGTCGTTTGTAAACCAGACATCCGCCGCGCCGTTCTTTACGGTCACTTTGCCGCAGATGTGCGCGGAAAAGCCCATGCCGTCCCGATGGACCTGCGTCCAGCTGGGGTCCTCCGTTTCGGGCGTGCCGACCTGCGCGGATGCTTCAAACGCGGGCGGTACGAATTCGGGCTGGCGGTTCTTTTTGCCCGCCACAATGATGGATACGATCATTCCGATGACCGTCACGGCGCAAACGACAGCGCATATCCAAACGACCTTTTTCATCTTTTCCTCTCCTGTTGGTTGGTTCCGAACATTGCGCAGACCGCACGGTGTGTGCGGTCTGCAAGGGCTCAAATCAGTTGTTGCCGAGTTTAACGGTCACGGTTCCGATAACGGCATTCTGAACGCCGGAGGCGAGCGCGCCGCCCAAAGAGAGCTTTGCGATGCCCTTGGGCGCGTCACTGAATGCGCTGTTGACGGTAGCTGCCTCAAGATCCAGTTGGGATTTATCAAACTCGCCATCGATGCCGTATTCCGTATTGGGCGTATAGGTAAGGATAGCGGTCACATCGGCGTTGGAGTGGTTGGTGACCTCAACTTCGTTCGCACCGTCCGCATAGGACCATCCCGCAGTGGTTGCACCGTCATACTGGTGCGTCTTAGGATTCCATGTTCCTTGCGAAGCCGTGGTGTAGGTGAATTCCATGCTACCCCACTTGATATCAACGCTGTAGACAATTGCGGCGGTACTGCCCGCGACATAGGTGCCTTTTACATCAGCTGTTTTGCTTCCGTTTGCGGTATCGATTTTTTCGGTTGCCGCGAAGGAGGGGATAGCGAGTGCGCAGAACAGCGCGAGGGTGAGAAGAAGGACTGCAAATTTTTTCATGATGGTTTTTCCTTTCAGAATTTGTTTATTTTTTGTTTTTTTGGATTACTCAACCGAAATTTTGACTGTGCCGACCTTTGTGGATGTCGTGACGTTGCTTGCAAGCGAGCCCGAGAGCGTCAGCGTGGTGGTTACGCCGGCAGCGCCGTCCACGTTTCCGACCTCGCCCGCCTCCAGCGTTTTGGTGGTGACATCAAATGTGCCGTTGATGCTGTCATAGCCCGCCGCCTTTTCGTAGGAGAAGGTGACCGTTACGTCACGGTTGGAGTGGTTCTTCACGGTAACGGTGTTGCCGTTTGCCGTCCAGTTGTAGGTGGTGTTTTCGACGTACTTATGCTCGGCGGGGTACCATTCCTTCATGCCCGTGCGCGTGCAGGTGAACTCCATCGCGCCCCATGAGACCTCAAGGCTGTAAACGTCGGGAGTGGTCATTCCCTCGGCGTACTTCGCCTGAACGTCGGTGATTGTGCTTTGTCCTGTCCCGTTTAAGGTTGCCGCAGAAGCGGTCAGGGGGAGCGCAACGAGCATGAGAACCAGAGCTGTTACAAGAAATCTTACCGTAGCTTTCATAGAAAAGCCTCCTTAAAAATATTTATGTATCGCGCCCGCAGGCGTTCTACGCGTTGGGTTAGTCCGTCACCGTTACGGTAACGGGAATTTCGGTGTTGACCATTGCCAATTCGCCGCTGGTGCGGTCGTAGTAGAGCACGACGAACTTGCCGTTGTAGCCGCCCGCGGAGAGGCGCTTTTCCATGCCCTTGAGCAGGTCCACCTCATGGATTTTGTTGCCGGGGATGAGTCTGCCCGTCTGGAAAATCACCACATCGTCAATCACGAGGCGGAGCACCATGTCCTGATTGGACTTGGTGGGGTTGGCAAAGAGTAGCTGTGCGGTCTTTTCGGAGAGGCTGATGCTGACCTCCTTTGCGTAGGTCAGGCTGACGGCTCCGCCGCCCTCGGGCTGGTCGAGCTTCTTGTCGCCGTCGTCCCCGATGGGGATGGCGTTCTTTTCGGGGTCCCTCGGCGCGTAGTCGGGGGGAAGCAGGGTGTCACTCCTGCGGAACCAAAGGTTCCAGATGCCAACCACCGCCGCAATGATGGTCGCCAGCACCAGAAGCAACAGCAAAACCACGAAAAGCACTTGCTTTTTCTGCACTGTAGTACCGTAAGTCATGTTGTGTTTCACCTCCAAAATTTACCCAAGTGTTATTTTAACCGTGCCGAGAACCTCTTTTGTCATCGGGTTGCTCGGCTTTCCGGTAAGGGTCAGTCGGACCTTCTTTGTTTCGTTGACGGGCAGCGCAACGGGGTTGGTGATATTTGACTTATCTCCATCGTTCACGAATGCCGCGCTCACGGCGGTGTTGGTCTGTTTATAGCTGAATGTGACGGACACATCAACGTTGCCTGTATTTTTTACGGTTACAAGGTCACCGTCCGCCGTTGCCGCCCAGTAGCCGTTTTCGTAGGTGTGCGTGTTGGGGTTCCACTCGCCGTCACAGTAGGTGAACTCCATCGCGCCCCATGTAATCTCCACGCTGATGATCTCTGCGACCCAATGCGCGTAAAGCGTGTGGTCGCTTGTGGCGGTTACTTTTGTGGTGCTGTCTATTTTGGTCCCACTCGTTTTTGCGGTGTACCAACCGTCAAAGCGGTAACCATCCCGTGTCGGGGTCGGGAGTGTGCCGTAGGCAGAGTCTTTGAATACGAATTGCTTCTCGGGGTCAACCTCGCCGCCGCAGGGGTTAAAGGTTACTTCATGTTTGTTTACATATCGTGCAATCAGACAATCCTTGCCGTCCAATATCTTTCTCACAAACCTATAATGAGAGCTTGCGTGTGTGAATTTATCTGCGTTGTCATCGGAAACATTATATACACACGCGATATCTTCGTCACCGTAGTTGGTGTAGTATGCTAATCTTAGCACACCGCCACTGTACGGAGTGTCATACCCCTCCCAGCCGTTGGCGTAGATATTGGAAGTACTGTGGTCGGTGAAGATTTCCGCACTGCCGCCCTTGATGGTTGGGCTACCGCCAAGATAGATTTGTGGGTGCGAGTTGTAGGTGTATATTCCATATTCCGGTGCCGTTATCGTACCGCCGCCGATTCTTATAACAGCGGATTTACTTATTGTATAGATGCCGTGGGAACTCGTGCTTGTCAGCGTGCCGCCCGTCATGGTAAAGGTCCCAGCCTCTCCCATATAGAATGCTATCTGTTTTCCTGTCACGGTGCCGCCTGTCATGGTGGTGACATTTGAAAAATCAGCCGTGATGCCGTATCCGTTTGTGGAGGTTATCGCACCCCCGCAGATGGTTGCCACACTGTAATTGTACAGACCGCTTGGGACTCTGGAGCGATTATCCTCGCCGCCCGTACTTTCCAACGTACCGCTGTAAAGCGTAAAGGTTGAGCTGTTACGAACGGGGGCGGCGGTGCCGTTGGCGGTGTTCACGAGTTTACCCGTTTTCCTCGAGGAGCAGTCGCAGATAACCAGCGTTCCGTTGTTTTCGATGGTGTATCCTGCGGAGCCGGTGAGGGTTTTCCCGTTCAGGCAGAGGTAAAGTGTGTAACCATTATTAACTGTGATTGGCCTTCCGTTCGTTGCATCGGTTGTCAGATAGACATAAGCAACATTGTTTGTATAGGTGATATCGTCCTCGCCATTCCACGTTGCCCATTCCACGTTGCCGTGGGAGCCATCGGAGCAGGAGGAGCCGGCACATATCGGGTGGTTCTGATGACTTTGAGTCCACTGTGCATACACGGTGGTATCTTTCGAAAACGGATAAGAGGTCGTGATCATTGTCCCGCCGTTTTGGGCTGTGAACCAACCCTTAAACGTATATCCTGTGCGTGAAGGCGTGGGCAAGGAGGCGAGGGTTCCGCCATTGTATTTTGCGTAATCGGTAGATTCGGAATTGCCGTCAACAAAGGTAACACGGTATCGTCGCAGAACCAGATTGCTACCACTAAGTTCAATCTTGGCAGCCCGACTATTACGAGGCTTGAAATACTCCTCCGCATTCGCGTTTCCCATCTTAGAATACCAATCCGAGGTAATGGCAACCGCTGTTTGTTTGGTCATGTCAACCGTATCTTCATTTCTTCCAAAGTTGACGCGGACCGGCTCCGTCGGCTTCGTTAACGTGGCGCGAATGCGTAGGAATCCTGCACTTAAGCCGCGAATATCGTAGGCACATTGGGTTTCAAATTTCGGCATGGCGTAAAGGTATATGATGCTACTTGTGTAAAGCGGAACAGAATCGTCGCTTGTGCTCTTGCCGCCTTGCAATGTACCGCCGTAATAATATATCGTGCTGTCCTTTGCACCGAAAACCGCGCTTTTGCCGCCGTTGGTTCCACTGTTTACGATACCTGTACCTTGACAGTCGCAGAGGTGGAGTGTACCGTTTACTACGATATTTCCTGTCAATATCTTTCCATTCAGACAGAGATAGAGGGTGTTGCCGCTATCAACCGTCAGCGTTGCCGATACGCCTGTAGTCAGGTAAATATAGGCAACATTGTTTGTGTATTTGAAGTTGTTGCTGTATGCCGTCCATGTAACCTTGCCGTGGGAGGTCTCTTTGCAGTCCGAGCCTTTGCATATCTCGTGGCTATGGGTTGCCGCCTCCGCTCGGAACCCCAACGGCAAAATTCCGATTGTCAACAACAGCATCAAAACCGATACGATTACAAATTTCGGCAAGTGTTTGAATTTTGAAATTCGCTTTTCGCGCATCATATAACCCCCTTTAACCGCGCAGTTTGTCCGCTCCGCTCGAATACGGGCGAAAATCGGACAGTCACTTTTCCAATCACATGAATTATATCATATTTTTTAACAAAATGCACCCCTAAATGTGAAAACGTAACCTATCGTAACCCAAAGAATTTGCCGAAGCGGTTGATTTTTTGTCGGAAATGTGTTATGATAAAATAGGAATAATCTTTTTTGCGGGAAAGGAGAGCGGCATGACGATTGAATCCAGAAGGCTCCTCATCATTGAGGACGATTCCGCCCTGCGCGAGCGGCTGAATGCCTATTTCAGCGCCCGAAATGAGGTTTTCACCGCGTCCACCATCTCGGACGGCATCGCGCTTGCCCAAACCACCCCGCTCGACGGCATTATCCTCGACCTGATTCTGCCCGACGGGGACGGCATGGCGCTTTTTGACGCGGTGGACGATTTGCCGCCCGTTGTCATTCTCTCCGACATCAGCTCGGAGCGCTCCATGATGGAGGGCTTTTCGCAGGGCGCGCTGGATTACGTGGTCAAGCCCTGCTCGCCCGAGCTGTTGGAAATGCGCCTCTCCCTGCGCCTTTTGCCCGCCCGGCACGCAACCGTCACGGTCAACGGGCTGACCGTCAATTCCCGACAGCGTACCTGCGTCTTTCGCGGGAAGTCGATTCCGCTCACCTCGTCCGAATTCAACATCCTCCTTTTCCTCATGACCCACGCGGGGCAATACTTCCTTCCAAACGAAATCTATGAAAACGTCTGGAAGATGAAAAGCCTGCACACCACAACGGTTAAACGGCATATCTCCACCCTCCGCCTCAAGCTGGCTGACGCCTGCGGGGATGTGAAGATGATTCACACCGAATTCGGAAAAGGCTACTGCTTTGCGGGAGAATAACCGATTATGAAAAAACGAATTTTATCGCTCCTTCTGTTTACCGCGACCGCTCTGCTCGGGCTGTCGCTTTCCTTCGTGCTCCCCGCGCTGGAGCGTCGCCGCATCCCCGTTGCGCCGTCCTACAGCACCGATTACGAGATTCAGGTCGATTACGACATCGAAAAGCAGGTCCCCATCACCGCCGCCTACACCGCCACCACCGCGCGCGTGACCGATTTGCTGGAGGTCAGGCGGCTGACCGCGTACAACTATACGCCCAACGCATACACAGAAATTTTCTCCCAAGCCATCAGCGACGAGCACAACGGCGAGCCGCTCGCCTCGCGGGGCACGATTCGCTACGTCATCACCAACATCGAGGGCATCAGCCCCGCAGACGGGCACTGGGAGGAGGACCTCGCGCCCTACGCCAAGTATATCGACGATGAGGAGCGCCTGCACCTGACCCTGTATCTGCCGCCCATGCTCTCCGCCTGCAATGTGTTCGTGCGGGTCCAGCACGAGGCATCGCTCGGAACGCTGACGGGCTTCTCGTCGGTCTCCTACGCCACCACCGACCAAACGCTTGCCTATGACGAAACGGTCCTGCACGCCGACGGCACCGAGGGCATCTTTCTGGATGTCCCGCTCCTTGTCTCCGCGCGCGTCTGGAACGAAAACCCGATTCAGAACGGCTGTGTGGTCACCATCCACTACGAGGCAGAGGAGGGCAAGGCGGTCGGCTTTGTCGGAACGCCGATTATCGGTCCCGACGATGCGGTGCGGGCAATTGTGGAGCGCGGGAACCGGTTCCGCCTTGTCACCGTCCTCTTGGCGATTATCACCTTCTTTATTTTCGTGTTCGTCTGCGTGCTGAAGCGCGCCACCGATTTCGTTCCGCAATTGGTCTTTGCGCTTGCCGTTCTGGTTGGCGTGTATGCTTCCATGTCGCTGGCGGGAGAGACCGATATGCCCTATATCTGGATGGCGATACGCGCTGCCTCGGTGGGGCTTTTCCTGCTCGGCGCGGCGCTGACCCTGCCGAGGACGCTTGCAAAAATCCCCGTCCGAGCCGTTGCCACTCTGCTCTCCCTCGGCTGTGCGGCGCTTCTCTTTGCCATGCCGCTTGCAGGGGTTGCGAGCGAGGGGCGGCTGATGCTTGCCGCAAGAATTATCGGCGCGGCGGCGGGAGCGGTTATTCTTGCCTGCTCTGCGGTCGGGCTTCTGCGCGGAAAGCGCTTGGATTTGTGCATCAACAACGCGCTGTCGGTCCCGCTTGCCGTTTACGCGCTCTTCCTCTTCCGCGAAAGCGCGGATATGCGCCTGAGCCCGCTGATGTGGCTGTCGGTTGCCATGCTTGGCGTGATTCTCGTCATCGGCTTCCGCGAATTCACGCGCTCCGAGTACCGAAACCGCCGACTGACCGCCAACCTCGAGGAGGAGGTCCGCCTGCAAACCAAAAATATGCAGCAGATGATTGACGAGCGCGAGCGGATTCTGCAATTCATCTCGCACGACATGAAAAAGCCGCTGTCCTCCGTCCGCGCCTACCTCACCGCCCTGCGGCAGAAGGAGACGGGAGAGGAGCAGCTCAAAACCATTGACGTGGTGGAAAAACGGGTTGCATACCTGCATGAAAATCTCTCCGCCGTTGCCGATTACGCCAAGCGGAAATACGTTGCCGAAAATCCCGTGAATGTCTCGGTGTCCGATATTCTGAAGGCAATTTACGCCGAGCTTGCCCCCGATGCGGAGGCGAACGGCATTGTCATGGAGCTTTCCGCCAAGCCCACCGCGGCGTTTGCAAAGCCCGATGCACTGAAGTCGGTCCTGCGGAATCTGGTCCTCAACGCCATCGAGCACGCCGAGTGCGACCGCATTTGGCTGGGCGTTCATCGGAGGCTCGACCAATGCGTGATTACCGTCACGGACAACGGCAAGGGGCTGGGCGATCAGGACGTGTTCCGCCCCTACTGGTCGGGGGAGGAGAGCGAGGAAAACATCGGGCTGGGGCTGTATATCTGCAAAAGCCACATCGAAGCCATGAACGGCACGCTCACCAGCGACTACACCGACCATAAGCTGACCTTTACCGTCACCCTGCCGATGGCGTAAGCAAATGCGGCAGCTTGCGACCTTTTGAGCCGGCGTCTATCCGCCCTCATCCGTCGCCTTCGGCGCCACCTTCCCCTTCGAAGGGGAAGGCTACTGGGCAGAGCTCTTTCGTTTTTCTTTGAAATGTTGATGTCTGAAAGTCTGAGGCTCTAAAAGCCTGAAATCAAAAAGACTGAAGCACTTTTTTTGAAATAAGCAAAACTCTGAAGCCTTCCCCTTCGAGGGGGAAGGTGGCGCCGAAGGCGACGGATGAGGGGGGACTGTCGGAAGCGTTTTTTTCTGATTGGCGTAGGGGTATGACTGAAATGCCGTAGCAGGCACACGCGCGGCAGCTTTCCGACAGAATTTTTGCGTTTTCTCTTGCAATCAAAAGAAAAATATGGTATACTAAGCTGAAAACAGAATAGCGTAGGGAAGATACGGTTTGAAAAGTTGTGAACTGAGTAGATGAAAAGGAAATCCGGTTCAAATCCGGAACAACCGCCATTACTGTATTTGACAGGCGTACCGAGGGGGGGACTGTACCCTGCGGTATGCTTTTGTGGGACTGCCCACAGCATAAGTCAGGATACCGCCGTACCTTTCCGGTTTGCCATGTCTTGGGTGTGAAGCGTGCGACCGATGATCCGGAAGGGGTCCGCGGTATGCGCACATCCTGCAGGCTTCGGTCATAGGCGCCTTCATCCCTGGGATGGAGGCGCTTTTCTGATGGGAGGTGTTGATTGCTTTGACGGTCCGATGGAAACGGATCCCTGGCGGGGGACTTGTCATCGGTGCGGAATACAGAAGTCCGGTTTCCACATCTTTGAGGAGGAGAAAAACATGAAACAAAAGTTCAAACAACACATTGCGGGACTGCTGGCATTGGTCATACTGTTGTCCGTCATTCCCGTGACCGTGACGGCGGACGAGGCGGCATCCGACCTTTCCATCGGCACGTATGCGGAACTGCAGGCGTTTGCCGAGGCGGTGAACGGCGGGGAAACCTTTGCAGGCAGAACCGTGACGCTGACGGTGAATGTCTATCTTGGCGGCGAGAGCAATCCGTGGACGCCAATCGGCACGTCCAAAAACCAGTTCAAGGGAACCTTTGACGGAAAAGGTCACGTCATCAGCGGACTGTATATCGCATCCGGTTCGTCCGTCGGCTTCTTCGGTGAGGTCAACGGGGGAACAGTGAAGAACCTGGTGGTCTGCGGTGAGGTCACGGGATCGTCCAACGTTGCCGGCGTGGTCGGAGCGCTGACCGCCGGGCAGATTGTGAACTGCGGCAACGAAGCAACCGTGTCGGGCGGCTCCGGCGTCGGCGGCGTGGTCGGCTATGTCAACGGGGACTGCACGGTCAGCGGATGCTACAACCGGGGCGATGTCAGCGGCACCACCGGCTACATCGGCGGTGTGACCGGTCAGCACTGGCGCGCGGGCGTCGTGGAGAACTGCTACAACGCAGGCACCGTAACAGGTCCCGCAACGGTGGGCGGTGTGGCAGGCGGCCACAAGGCGGCGTCTCCGGTTCTGCGCAACTGCTACAACGTGGGTAGCGTGGTGGGGGTCGCAGGGTCTACCAATAACATCGGCGCGGTTCTCGGCGGCAGCCGCGGCGGGAGCAATACCAACTGCTACTATCTCGCCGGGACCGGTACCAACAGCAAGGACGGCATTACCGAGGTGACTGCACTGACCGCCGCACAGCTGGGGGATGCGTTTGCGGACGGGGACGGGCTGCCCTTGCTGACATGGGAGTCACGGATCTCCACCGACACGCCGGTGCGCCCGGAATTTGCGGAGGGGACGGAGCGCTCGGCACAGCTTGCCGCATCCGTCCGTGCGGCGGTGAAGAGCGCAAAGACGCACGGCGGCGTGAGCGGGACGCTGCTGGGCAGCGAGAAATTCACTTCCGGCGCCAGCTCCACCGCAACCGACTGGCTGGCGCTTGCCATGGGTCGGTTCGGGCACTGGGACGGTGACGCCTATGTGAATCTGATTGACGACGGCACCGGATATGCGGATTATCTTGCCGCAATGAAGGCGTATATCGAAAAGACCTATGCGGAAAACAACGGCGTTCTGCACAGCGTCAAGGCGACTGAATGGCACCGGGCGGTGGTTGCAATCGCGGCACTGGGCGGCGATCCGACCGATTTCGGTATCTACAACGGTCAGCCCATCAATCTGATTGCAGACGGCAGCTACAACTGCGTGCTCAAAGCCGGTCCCGGCGGACAGGGGATCAACGGCTGGATCTGGGGACTGCTTGCCATGGACACCGGCAGTTATGCCATCCCTGCCGACGCGAAATACAGCCGGGAGACCTTCATCACCGAGATCCTGAAGCTGCAGCTGACGGACGGTGTGCAGGGGAATGCCTACGGCGGCTGGGTGCTCGGCGGCTTCGGTTCCCGGTCGGATGTGGACATCACCGCCATGGCGATTCAGGCGCTGGCACCGTATTACAATGACGACACGGTTTATACCTATGTCAACGAAAACAGCAAAACGGAGGTCTCCAGGACCGTGCGCCAGTGCGTGAATGAAGCGCTGGACGTTCTTGGCACCATGCAGAACGAAAACGGCGGCTTTGCCTCGTGGGGCACCGACAATGTGGAGAGTGTTTCGCAGGTTGTGGTGGCGCTCACGGCACTCGGAATCAACCCGGCGGAGGATGCGCGTTTCATCACCCGGAGCGGCAGGACGCTTCTGGACGGAATGCTGAACTTCCTGCTTCCGGACGGCGGTTTCTGCCATGTGAAGGACGGCGGCTGGAACGCAATGGCAAACGATCAGGCAACCTACGCGCTGGTTTCCTACTGGAGACTGGAGAACGGTCTGCGCGCGCTTTACGATATG
>DJSQ01000107.1:1735-4306 GCA_002438075.1 Clostridiales bacterium UBA6330 | reverse complement strand
CGCGCTCCGCAGAGCGCGAAACTCTTAATTCGGCGCTTTCTTTTTTGCAAAGCTTTTTTCTTTGCGCCTACATGGTCAAAGAAAAAAGCGTTCAAGGAATTTTATGTTTTCTTGATAGTGTCCTTTTGGTCAACAGTAACTATCTCCCGTGCCCTCCGTCCGCTTCCCACACCATAGTGTAAGCGTCCTCCACGGGCGCGGTATAAAAGCGCCTGCGAACCCCCGCAACCGCGAACCCGCGCGAGCGGTAGAGCGCAATCGCACCGAGATTGGAAATTCGTACCTCTAACGCAACCAGCTCCAAACCGCGCCGCTTTGCCTCGGCGAGAAGCGCATCCAGAAGCGCACCGCCAAGCCCCTGCCGCCGCGCGTCGGGATGTACGGCAAGGTTGAGGAGCTCGCCCTCGTCTCCCGAGGGGAGCATCCCCCCGTAGCCGAGTACTCGCCCGCCCGAATCGACCGCAACAAACGCAACGCCATCGGTCAGGTACAGCTCCAGCGCCTGCTCGCTCCACGGGGAGGAAAAGCAGAGCCGCTCCAGCTCCGCCACACCCGCAAGATGTGCGCGGGAGAGCGGGACAACCTGCGTAGCCTGTAAGCCGTCAGTCATGCTTCGGCTCGCTTTCGGTCGCGGGCGTGCCGAATAATAGCTCCTTTACCCCCGCCGTAATCGCCGCAAGGCTGGCGCGGTAGACCTCCAAGTCCCCGCCGAACGGGTCGGGAATCGCCTGCGGCATGGTCCGCACGCGGCTTGCAATTGCGGGGAACTGCATCATCATTCCCAGCGCGTGCTCGGGGGTCATGCCCACCAGAATGTCACAGCATTCCGCGTCGGCGGCGGTCAGACGGTGCGCGCGGTGCGCATGGTAATCGCGCGGCGGGAGCGGCTCAATGCCCACTTCCTCCAAAGCTCGTACCGCATTTTCGGTGATCGGGTCCCCCTCGGTTGCATAAAGCCCCGCCGAGGAAACCTCGAATTCGGGGACCGTCAGCGCGCGGATGGTCTCGGGCAGGGCAAGGCGGCGTTCCTCCAGCAGGTGCCGCGCCACCGCCTCCGCCATTGGGGAGCGGCAGGTGTTTCCCGTGCAGACGAACAACACCCGCGTGGGGCGGTTTTCCTCCTGCGTGCGCTCCGCTACGGGGGCGGGGCGCTCGGTTAAAAGTACTTCGGACATGGTTTTCTCCTCTCGGAAAAAGGGTTACTCGGCAGTGGTTTCGGTCTCCTCATCGCCGATAAAATATTGCTCCAGTGTTTCACCGATGGGGATGTAGCATTGCGCGTCACGGTCGTAGACAAAGTTGGTGCCGTGACCGTTCACATCGGAACGGAATTTGCGGTATTCCAGCATGATGCCAAAGCACGCCTCGGGGTCGGAGAGAAACAGCAGCTCCCTGCGGACGCTGTATTCCGCCGTCACAGCATCGGCGGAAATCTTTTCGCCTTCGGTGATGAGACGAACAAGGTCCGTGACATTCTCGGTCTCCTTCAGCGTTGCCATCGGGCGGTGGTAGGTCCGTTCCTCGGTGTAGTCGTAGAGCGTGATTTGCACCGCGCCCAGCTTGTCCAGCGTCGGGAGCGCGACCCCTTCCGCTACGTAGAGCTTCAGGTCTTGGTCGGCAAGGAGCTCGTCGTCACAGCCGACCACGCTGTAGAGCGGGATGTCGCCAAGCTCGCCGCGCGTGATGACCGCCTGCACGTCCCCGAGGCGGATGGCGTAATAGGTGTCGGGTGCCTCCACATAGGCGAGCTTGCCGTCCTTGCTTCGGAACGCGCCGTCCGAGAAGGTCAGCGCGGGCGGATTCTTCGCACAGGCAACAAGCAGGCAGGGGAGCAGGAGCGGGATGACCGCAAGCGCGGCAAGCCGTCGGATAAAGCCCTTCATGCGCCCTCCTCAGTAGCCGAACACGCCGCTGAGCGAGTCGTCGTTGTCAATCCAGTCCTGCACGCGGATTTCGCGGTAGGTTTCGGCGGTGTCGCGGACAACAACCGTTTCAATCCCCGCGTTGATGATCTGCCGCTTGCACATCATGCAGGAGTTGGTGCCTGCCTCCAGTTTGCCGCTCACGGCATCAATGCAAACGAGATAGACGGTTGCACCGAGCATCTGGTCGCGCGGCGCGGCGATGATGGCGTTTGCCTCGGCATGAACCGAGCGGCAAAGCTCGTAGCGCTCCCCGCGCGGAATTTGCAGCTTGTTGCGCATACAGTAGCCCAGCTCACAGCAGTTTTTTCTGCCGCGCGGCGCGCCGTTGTAGCCGGTTGAAATGATGACATCGTTCTTGACGATAATCGCGCCGTAGCGCTTGCGCAGACAGGTGGACCGCTCTGCAACCGTTTGTGCGATGTCAAGATAGTAGTTGGTTTTGGAAACCCGTTCCATGGTTTTTCCTCCGTTCGGGTATAATACGGCATTCTACCTTTTATTATATAACAAAACGCGCACAATTTCAAGGACCTGTACGCACTTTTTACAATTTTTCAAATAAAAAGGCTGTATGCACCGCGTTTGGCTTTGGTCGTGGGGTGAAAGTTTTCGCCCGCCTTTTTCAAAAGGCGGCGCAGTCAAGGGC
>DJSQ01000107.1:0-1588 GCA_002438075.1 Clostridiales bacterium UBA6330 | reverse complement strand
CAAAGAAAAAGCGTTAAAAAAGTTTGTGCTATCTTTGGCTAAGCCTAAAAAGAGCGCCCCGCACATTGTGCGGGGCGCTCCCATCGCATTTCTCAATCGATTACTGAGGAATGACGTTGACCGCTCTCAGCTTCGCGCTGTTCTTGGGATCCTGCTCGGTCTCGAATGTGACCTTCTGACCCTCGTTCAGCGTCTTGAAGCCCTCGGTCTGAATTGCAGAAAAGTGAACGAACACATCATCTCCGCCATTGTCGTTGGAAATGAAGCCGTATCCCTTTTCAGCGTTGAACCACTTCACTGTTCCGGTGTTCATCTGGGTAACCTCCATCTTAAATTTCTGTACCCGAAGATTAACACGAGCTGTGGGACGGGCATAAAGCACTGTTACCGCAAGGTCTGACGATCTCGAATACGCTAACAGTATAGCACATTTTGCCCCGCAAGTCAAGAGTTTTTCAAATTATTTTTACATTTTTTCTTTTCCCTGCCGATTACCAGAAATTGTGGGTTGAATCTCCTGCCCGTATCCTGTATAATGGTAGTATCCCGGGTAAGCGGGGGGAGGGTCCCCCGAGAAAGGAGTTTTTTTCATGCGAGCTCATTCTATTCGACGGCGTGTATTATCATTCGTTCTGATTCTTTGTCTGCTCGTGCCCTTTGCGGCGGTGTCAACCTCTGCTTCCGCGGCATCCGAGGGACGCGCGGTGGGCGCGGCGCTTTCGGCGGCGGATTTCCCGCGAGGGGCGGTCACAACACCGGTCCTTCTGAACGGGGACGAGGTGCTGGCAGGGGAGTGCTACCGCTTGGACGGCGTGACGTATGTTCCGCTTCGCCGCTTCTGCGACATTTTCGCGCCGAACGGCACGATGACGTGGGACGGCACGACCTCCACGGCGCGTTTCCGCACGGACAAGCTGGACCTTTCGGTCAGGGTCGGCAGGCTCTACATCACGGCAAACGGGCATTCGCTCTACACGGTTGGTGCGGTTCGGAATCTTGCGGGGCATCTGTATGTGCCGATTCGTCCGCTGGCGCGCGCGTTTGCGGCGGCGCTGAAGTGGGACGCGGCGGCGGGGGCGGTTGACCTGACCCGCACGTCGGGCTCTTCGGCGATTGCCCGCGCATCCTACGATGCGGACGAGGTGTACTGGCTTTCCCGCATCATTTCGGCAGAAGCGTCGGTGGAGCCGTTCGTGGGGCAGATTGCGGTTGGAAATGTGGTTCTGAACCGCGTTCGGAGCCGCGAATTTCCCAACACGATTTACGGTGTGATTTTTGACCGCAAGCACGGGACGCAATTCTCGCCCGTGGCGTTTGGGACGATTTACGAGACCCCCGAGCCGAGCTGTGTCATTGCGGCGCAGATTTGTCTGGAGGGCTACTCGGTGACCGACACGGCGCTTTACTTCTTCGATCCCGACCTCTCGACCTCCGACTGGATCAGTCGCAACTGCGTCTTTGAATTCCGCATCGGCTCTCACGAGTTTTATCACTGAGAGGGTGGGGGAAGACCTTGGAGGCGCAGGGGACCCCCTTTCGGAGGGGGTCCCCTACCCTCCAAACCTCCCTAACCCTCCCCGAACTTCCC
>DJSQ01000111.1:9984-18555 GCA_002438075.1 Clostridiales bacterium UBA6330 | reverse complement strand
AAGAAGTCCCCTAAGTGGGGCTTGGGGCAAAGCCCCAAGGTCTTGTCCTTACAACGGGTGTACCCCGTTCTTGGCATCCGCGTGGTCCGCGTCCAAGCCGTACTTCTTCGCCTTGCGGTACTCGAAGAACTTCTTCGATACCTCGGGGAAAAGCGCGTAGGACAGCACATCCTCGTCCTGCTCCGCGTAGGGCGCTACTTCCTTGCGTAGCTCCTCCAGCTCGGGCTTGAGCAGGTCCGCAGGGCGGCAGGTAATCGGCTTTTCGTCGCCGATAATCTTCTTTACGAACGCAGGGTCAATCGGAAGCGGCGTTTTGCCGTACTCGCCACGTACAATCCCCTTGAATTCCTTTGTGCAGGTCTTGTAGCGCTCGCCCATGATGACGTTGAACACCGCCTGCGTGCCGACAATCTGCGACGATGGCGTGACCAGCGGCGGGTATCCCACATCCGCACGCACACGCGGTACCTCCTCCAGTACCTCGGTCAGCTTATCCGACTTGCCCGCCTGCGCCAGCTGGCTCATCAGGTTGGAGAGCATTCCGCCGGGCACCTGATACAGCAGCGCGTTCACGTCCACCTTCAGCGCCTTCGGGTTCAGAAGCCCGCTTGCCAGATACTTTTCGCGCAGGGGCGTGAAATACTTCGTTACCTTGTCCAGCTTTGCAAGGTCAATGCCCGTGTCGTAGGGCGTTCCCGCCAGCGCCGCCACCATTGCCTCGGTCGCGGGCTGAGAGGTCCCCATCGCCATCGGGGAAATCGCGGTGTCGATGATGTCCACGCCCGCCTCCACAGCCTTGAGCAGGGTCATCGATGCAAGCCCCGAGGTGTAGTGCGTGTGCAGTTGAATCGGCACCTTGACGGTCTCCTTCAAAGCCTTAATCAGGTCGTAAGCATCGTAAGGCTTGAGCAAGCCCGCCATGTCCTTGACGCAAATGGAATCCGCGCCCATCTCCTCCAGCTGCTTTGCGTAGCCGACGTAGTATTCGGGCGTGTAAACGGGTCCCGTGGTGTAGGAAATCGCCGCCTGCACGTGCCCGCCCTCCTTCTTGGTCGCGTCAATCGCGGTCTTGAGGTTGCGGGGGTCGTTGAGCGCATCGAAAATCCGCAGAATGTCAATGCCGTTTGCAATCGACTTCTGCACGAAATACTCCACCACGTCATCCGAATAATGACGGTAGCCGAGAATGTTCTGCCCGCGGAAGAGCATCTGGAGCTTGGTGTTCTTCACCTTCGCGCGAATCTTGCGCAGTCTTTCCCACGGGTCCTCGTTGAGGAAGCGCATACAAGCGTCAAAGGTCGCGCCGCCCCATGCCTCCAGCGAGTGATAGCCGATGCCGTCCATCGTCTCGAGAATCGGGAGCATCTCCTCAGTGGTCATTCTGGTTGCAATCAGAGACTGGTGCGAGTCCCGCAGGACAGTCTCGGTAATTTTTACGTTTGCCATGTTTCAATCCATTCCTTTCATCAGCGGAAGCAGGAAAGCAGGACACCGGCGGCAACCGCCGAGCCGATGACCCCCGCCACATTCGGTCCCATTGCGTGCATCAGGAGGAAATTGCCCGGGTCCTCCGCCTGTCCCACCTTCTGCGAGACGCGCGCCGCCATCGGAACGGCGGAAACGCCTGCGGAGCCGATGAGCGGGTTGATTTTTCCGCCCGTAAGCTTACACATCAGCTTTGCCGTCAGAAGTCCGCCCAGCGTGGAGATGCTGAACGCCACAAGCCCCAGTACAATAATCAGCAAGGTCTGAGGTTGCAGGAAGTTCGAGGCGGTTGCGGTCGCACCGACCGAAATGCCGAGGAACACCGTGACGATGTTCATCAGCTCATTCTGCACGGTCTTGGAAAGCCGCTCGGTCACGCCGCACACATTGAGCAGGTTACCGAACATCAGGCAACCGATCAGCGGGAGCGCATCCGGCACGATCAGACCGACCACGGCAGTTACCGCAATCGGGAACACCAGCTTTTCGGTGCGGGAAACGGGACGCAGTGCCGTCATGCGGATTTTCCGCTCGGCGGGCGTGGTCACCAGTTTCATAATCGGCGGCTGAATCAGCGGAATCAGCGCCATATAGGAGTACGCGGCGATTGCAATCGCCCCGAGCCGTTGCGGTGCGAGAATTTTGGTCACAAGAATTGCGGTCGGTCCGTCCGCGCCGCCGATGATACCGATGGATGCCGCTTCGCCGTAGGTAAACGCACCCGTCAGCAGAGCGCCCGAAAACGCCGCGAACACGCCGAGCTGTGCGCCCGCACCGATGAGCAGACTCTTGGGGTTGGAAATCAGCGGGGTAAAGTCGGTCATCGCGCCGATGCCGACGAAAATCAGGCACGGGTAGATACCGGTTTTCACGCCGATATAGAGCAGGTCCAACAGCCCGCCGTGGCGCAGGACCTCGCCGTAGTTGATGTCCCCCGAGGTCATGAAATATTCCTCATGGAACATTCCGCCGCCGGGCAGGTTGGTCAGGAGCATTCCGATTGCAATCGGGAGCAGGAGCAACGGCTCAAAGCCCTTGACGATTGCCAGATAGACCAGCACGCAGGAGATGACCAGCATCACGATTGTGCGGAAGGTGGCAAGGCCGCCCTCATTCCCGAGAATCGCAAAGCCCGTTGACTCCAGAAACTTTGTAATACTATCGAGTAAATTCATGCGCAATCAATCCTTTCCGTTTTTCGTTTGGATTGCGCGCGTATCAGTTCAGCGAGAGCAGGACCGCGTCGGTCTGGACCGATTCCCCTGCGGAGACGTTCACGCCCGCAACCGTTCCGTCGGCGGGAGCCATGATCTCGTTCTCCATCTTCATCGCCTCCAGCACGCAGAGCACGTCGCCGCGCTTTACGCTGTCCCCTGCCTTGACATTCACCTTGACGATGGTGCCGGGCATCGGTGCCTTAATCACGTTTGCACCGGTCGCGGCGGGAGCCGCCTTGGGTGCGGGTGCGGCGGCAGGTGCCGGAGCCGCTTTGGGCGCGGGCGCGGCGGTCACAACAGGGGTGGCGGTCGGAGCGGGCGCGGGCCGGGTTGCAATGGCGGCAGTCTCCTCAACGGTCACATCATAGGAAACGCCATTTACGGTAATACGGTAATTTTTCATGGTTTTCACCTGTTATCCTTTCAAGATTGTTATCTGCCGCTCTTGCGGTTCTGTGTTCTGCGGAAGGAGACCACGCGGAAGCCGCCCGTGTAGCCCTCCTCCTCCATCGCCGCCGCAACCGCCGCGGTGATGACTGCTACCAATTCGCCACTGTCACGGGAAGCCGCCTCGGTCGCCTTGACTGCCTGTGCGGGCTTCTTCGCCTCAGCCGCAGACTTTGCGGCGGGCGCTGTGGGCTTTGCCGCGGGGGTGTCGGTCTTTCCGCCGCGATTCAGAACGCGGTGCAGGACCTCAATCACGCCCCACAGAATGGCAAGGACCGCAAAGATCGTCACCATTCCCAGCAGGGTCACGCTTCCCGCGACCCCCGCGCGCTCCCCAAAGGTTTCTCCGATGGTATCCTTCATCGGAGCCTCGGCAAGCGCGTAAACAATCGGATTCATCATACCGTTACCTCCTTACAGCGGGAGGTTGCAGTGCTTGCGGGTCAGGTCTGCCTCGTCCTTGCAAAGCAGCATATTGACCGCGCCGCACAGGTATCTGCGCAGGTCTGCGGGGTTCAGAATGTCATCCACCGCGCCGCTCTCCGCCGCACGGACCGCCGATGCTTCCTCCTCGGTCCACTTCTTCACCAGCTCCGCGCGGGTTACCTTTTCGGTGATGCGGTCGTTCCAGAGGAACGCCACCGCCGCCTCGGGCTTCATGACGCTGATTTCCGCACCGTCCAACGCATACACAACATCCGCACCGAGTGCCTTCGAGCCCATCAGCGTAAACGCCGCACCGTATGCCTTGCCGAGCACGACCGTCAGCTTTGCGACATTTGCCGAGGCGTAAGCCATTGCCAGCTTGCCAAGCTCCGCCGCCAGAGGTGTGCTCTCCTCCTTCGCGTCCGCCGCAACGCCCTCGCTGTCAACCAGCGTCAGAATCGGCAGACCGAAGCAGTTGCACAGCGACACCATTCTTGCCGCCTTTCTCGCGCCGTTTGCCGTCAGGACACCGCCCGCGACCGCCGCGTCATTCGCCACAACACCGCAGGGGTATCCGCCCAGCAGAGCCAGACCCGTTACCATGCCCGCGCCGAATTTCCCGCCGATTTCCACGAAGCTATCGCGGTCGGTCACAGCCGCAATCGCATCGCGCACCGCAAGCCCCGCAATTTCGGAGGCTCTGTTCGGGTCGTCGTTCCCGATTTCCTCGGGCAGAGACGCGCAGTTCGACGGCAGAAGCCCCAGCAGGGCGCGTACCTTTGCGAATGCGTCCGCCTCATCCTTCGCCGTTACCGAGGACAGCCCGTCCGCCGCAATGCTCTCGGCTCCGCCGTCCTTCCCCGTCAGGAAGGGCGCGCCGACGAACAGCTGAGACTTGCCCTCCACCGTGACCGTCAGGTCAAACATCGCCGCCGTCGTTGCGGAAAGCCCCGCGCAAACGCCGCCGATGACCGCAAGCTGCGGAATCACACCCGACGCGCGGCTGACATCCGCCAACAGCATTCCGTAAGCCGCCATTGCATCGGCTCCGTCGGTCATATAGCTGCCGATGCTGTCAAAAATCCCCACCACGGGTGCGCCGTTGCGCATCGCGGTTTCGTAAAGCGTGTGGAGCTTTTTTGCCACCGTCAGGTCAAAAGCGCCCTTTTCGCGGTCCGTATCCTGCGCAAACGCATAGACCAGCCGTCCGTTCACAGCCCCGTAGCCGCAGACCGCGCCCGACGCTTTTCCGTCGCTCCGCTTGACATACGCACCCAGCTCGGCAAAGGTTCCCGCGTCAAACAAAGCCGCCAGCCTCTGCGTGCCGATCGTTGTGTCTTTCTCCATAAAGACAACCTCCTGCTCCTGTTTTTTCTCTCTCGGGACAGTGGTTTGAATGATTCTTTCATCAAAACGCCTTCCGCCCCAATATAATAAAATTGTATCACATTCCGAACACTTTGTCAACGTTACGAAAAAGAAATATATGAACGTTTTGTAAAACCTGCAAAAAGCCTACCGCACAATTCCGAATCGGATTGCGCGGTAGGCTTTTATAAATGATTGGAAGAATGTGGGACGGATTCTTTTGGGGTGGAGAACGGCTTTCTTTTATGTACCGTCTCCCCGATCTCCCCGTTCCGCGCGGAAGCTCTGAAAATGCGGAATCCCCGCAATCTCAAACACGATGCCGCCCGTGTGGGAGAGCACGCCGCTCGGCTCCACCTCGGCATCGCCCCGAAATCGGATTCGCCCAACGTCAAACAGGCGCTCGAACGCGGTCTGGCGGTATTCCACCTGCCGCACGGCGGTCACGGTGAAATGGAGCCGCTTGTGGTCCCCCTTGCGCACCTCGTAGTACTCGGTAAACTCCGCCGTGTCCCCCTCCAGCCGCAAAGAGGACGGACACCCCAGCAGATAGGTCAGAACCCAGATCAGATTCAGCGCCAGCAAGCCGAGAAGCGTCCACCACGCCAAGGTCCCCGTCAGCGCGAGGATGATCAGCGGGACAAGAAAGAAGATTGCACCGAGCGTCAGAAAATTCATCCGCACGTCACGGCGGAACAGACTGAACACCCGCCAAAGCCGCAGTTTCATCAGGCACCTCCCAAAACGGTTACGCGACCGCCGCCGACTTCCCGAGCGCGGTCTTTTTTTCCATAAACAACAGCATCACCGAATACACAATGACGGGATAGGTTGCAAAGAAGATGACCTCGAACAGGCAGAAAACCAGCAGGCCCAATATGCACAGCCCCATAAAAGTCTTGTACGCGTTCGGCTTGCGGAGCGTCAGCACCACCGTGGTGACGCGATGGCAGAAATACGCGACAAACGCCACCAGTCCGCCCGATGCCAGCACCTGAAGCGGCGTGTTGTGGTAGAAATACGGGTAAACGTTCTTCTCCCACAGCTCGTAATGAAAATCGGTGTAAAAGCCCGCGCCGAACACGGGATACTCCCGAAACTTTTCTATCGCAAACTCCCAGATTTCAAACCGTCCCGTGTCGCCCGTGCCGTATTCCAGCATCGTGCGCACCAGCCGCATCAGCTTCCCGCGGAACAGGACCGCAACGCCGAGCGCCCCCAGCAGAGCCAGCACCGTCAGAATGCGGTTGACCCTGCGGTTCTTCCCGCCGCAAACCAGCACAAGGACCGACAACAGCAGGGTCACCGCCGCCGCCAGCAATGCGCCGCGGCTCTGCGACAGCACAACCCCGAGGAACATTGCCCCGCCGAAGCAATAGCCGAGCCAGCCCCACCTGTGCGAGTAAGCGAAGTAGAAGCCCGCAGGCATCAGGTATGCCAGCATCCCGCCCATCGCGTTGGAGTTTCCCCAGCCGAAGTTCAGAGATATCTTGTCGATTCCGCCGCTTGCGGTAAAGCGGATTCCGTCGGGTCCCGGGTCCACGCAGGTAAAGCCCAGCTGTGCCAGAAGCAGTCCGCCGAGCACCAGCACGCAGAACATGAAGTGGTCGCACACCGTCCCGTCAAACCGAACGTATGCCGTAAAGAGCAGATAGAAGCCGAGCATGGCGAAAGCCATCGTCAGCGGGTATTTGGTATCGGCAACCGAGTAATAGCGACTGCCGATTCCGTTGAGCATCAGCAGCCCGCAGAAGAGCACCATGCTCCAAAAAACGGGGCTGTGAAGCGCGCCCGAGCCGCGATTTGCGCGGTTCCGCGCCGCAAAGCAGACCAGTCCGCCGATCAGGGCAAGCGCCAGCACATAGGTCAGTGCAATGGTCCCGTGGTCCAGATAGAACTCGCTGTAATAGGGAAAGCCCATTGCGTGGACCTTGGGCACGATAAACGCGGACGAGATTGCGGGCATCAGCAAAAAGCGCAGGTCATCGCATACAAAGCAGGCGATGTCGATTGTCAGAATCAGAAGTCCCCCGAACAGGAACTCCTGATACCCATCGAACAGCAGGCGGTCCTCCACCCAGAAGGTTGAGTGTCCGAGGAATATCAGAAGCGCTGTCAGGATTACATAGCCGCGACCGCCGAAAAAGCGCCGCAAGCGATTCGTCATAGTCATAAAACATCCTTTCGAGCAACGGTTTGGGGAGCCGCAGTGCGGAATTCCCCTCGGAAAAGAAGCCATCAAGATTCTATTATTGTATTGTACCACATTTTTCGCACAATTGCAACCGTTTTTCCGAAAAAAGATTCAAAAAGCGGTGCCGAAGGGGTTCCGCCGCGTTCGGCACCGCTTTTTCAGCCGTCATACGAATCCAGAAAATGATGAACGGTCCCCTTCTGCTTGTAGGCAATCACGGTGTCGAGGCAGACGTTCTCCACACTGCGGAAGATAGCGTTCTCCACCCCGGGGTTGACCTTTTTCAGCTCGCGGATCAGCTCCTTGATTTCCTGCCGCTTGGAGCGGTTGCCGTTATCGCCGCAGGTGGTGCAGGTATCGGTGAACTTGCAGGCGCACTGGATGAAATGCAGGTCGTTCGCGTCCCGCCATGCCTTGATATCGTCCTCACGAATCAGATACATCGGGCGAATCAGCTCCATGCCCTCAAAGTTGGTGCTGTGGAGCTTCGGCATCATGGTCTGAATCTGGGAGCCGTAGAGCATTCCCATCAGGATGGTTTCAATCACGTCATCGTAGTGGTGCCCCAGCGCAATCTTATTGCATCCCAGCTCGCGCGCGTAGGAATAGAGGTGTCCCCGCCGCATTCTGGCGCAGAGGTAGCAGGGGGATTTTTCAATGTGGTAGACCGACTCGAAAATGTTGCTCTCAAAAATCGTAATCGGAATGCCGAGGTTCCGCGCGTTGGTCTCGATAATCCGTCGGTTGCTCTCGTTGTAGCCCGGGTCCATGACGAGGTATTGGACCTCAAAGTCCCACTGGCTGTGGCGGTGCAGCTCCTCAAACAGCTTTGCCATGAGCATGGAGTCCTTGCCGCCCGAGATGCAGACCGCAATTCGGTCACCGTCCCGAATCAGGCGGTAATCCTTGATTGCCCGCACAAAGCGGCTGAGCAGAACGGTCTTGAAGCGGGTGCGGATGCTCTGCTCCACCCGTTTGCGCACATCCCCCGCCTCCTGCTTGGCAATCTCACGGCGGAGCCACGCGGCATAGCCGCCCGCAAGACTGTAGGCACGGTAGCCCGCCTCGCAAAGCCTGTCGGCAACGTCAACGCTGAGAACCCCTCGCGCGCAAACCACAACAATCGGTTGCTCCTTCTCCCGAGGCGGATTTGCAAGCAGGGCTTCCGCCTCGGTCGGCACAGCCTCGGGAATGCTCCCGTAGGACCGCTCCACCTCGCTCCGCATATCGTAAATCACATACCCGTTTCCGAGCTGCTCCAATTCTTCCGCCGTTATTTCCATTCCGAATCGACCCGTCCTTTTCCGTTTCTCGCTCTATTGTACCACAATTGCCGCGAAATGTCAATAGAAACGCAAGGAGTCACAGGGAGTAAAAGTTTTCGCCCGCCTTTTTCAAAAGGCGGCGCGGTCGAGGGCGCGGAGCCCTCGTCGC
>DJSQ01000111.1:0-9939 GCA_002438075.1 Clostridiales bacterium UBA6330 | reverse complement strand
GCTCCGCAGAGCGCGAAATCTTTTTTCGGCGCTTTCTTTTTGCAAAGCTTTTTCTTTGCGCCTCTATGGTCAAAGAAAAAGCGTTAAAAAAATCTGTGCTCTTTAAATCTTTAAAATTGATACACTTTTATCTACAGTCCAAAAAAGGCGGAGCGCCCCTGTCGGACGTTCCGCTTCAAATCATTTGTTTTCTTCGGTTGATTCCGCTTTGACTTCCTCTTTGGCTTCCTCCGCAGGGTATTCCAACCCACAATACGGGCAAACACCGTGGTCTCCGTGAGCCTTGAAGGTCGCATTGCAATGCGGGCAGGTAACGCTGTGCGTGTCCTCGGCTTCGCCCCCCTCTGCGGTTGCGGCTTTGGTACGGGTCCGCTTGCCGATGGCGGGCAGGAGATAGTGCTCCAAAGCCTTTCCGATTGCGGTAGACAGCACCGTGCAGGCAACCACCTCAACAATGCCGTTGAAGCCCGCGATAAAGGCGAACACCTGCGCCAGATTCATGGTGCTGATTTCATAGACCGCTCCCCCGCCAAAATCCAGCGAGGCGGTGCGGAAAAGCATAAAGAAGAACAGCACGAAAAACAGCGTGTTGAGGAGCGCGGCGGAGAGCGAGGTCAGCGAAAAGGCAAGCAGGCTCTTCCCCGTTTTCTTCAGGTAGCGGAACAGGTATCCCGTGAGAATACCCATCAGCAGACGGGGCACAATACACAGCACAGCGGTTTTCCACGGACTGATGCCGAGGCAGATTACGCCGAACGCGCTCATGCCGAAGCACTGCACGAAGCTGGAGATGCCGAAAATCAGGCTCAAAAGAATCGATGCCGTAGGTCCCACCGTGGTGGCGGCAATGGCAATCGGAATGGTCATAAACGTGACTTCAATAATCCCAACATGGAGATATCCGAGCGGGGTGAAGGCAAAAATCAGTTCGATTGCCGCGAGCATTGCGATCTGCACGAGCTTGAGGGTTCGTTCATTTCGGTTTTGCGTCATGGTAAAATCATCCTTTTTATATCCGGAATACAGGATTCCTGTAGTATCAGACTATTTTATCATACCTTTTCCCGTTTGTCAAGGGTTCATGCGTGAAATTCCGCTCCCGTTCAAACCGATTTCACAGAAAAATCATTTGACAAGCCCTCCGCCCTGTGATATAATAATAAATGAGAGAAACAAAAGCCGTAAAGGAGCTGACCAAACAATGAAGAAAATCAGACAGGAGCGACTGACGGGGGAACGCGCGCTGTTTGCCGCACAGGACTGCGAAATCGAGGAGACCATTTTCGATGACGGCGAGTCCCCGCTCAAGGAAAGCCGCAATATCAGCCTGCGCGCCTGTATGTTCAAATGGAAATATCCGCTTTGGTATGCAAAGGACATTGACGTGCGCGACAGCACGTGGTTTGACATGGCACGCGCGGGTGTCTGGTACAGCGAGCGCGTGCGGGTGACCGATTGCGCGATTGAAGCGCCGAAAAACTTCCGCCGCTGTCACGACCTGACCCTTCATCACGTCTCCTTTGCGAACGCCGCCGAAACGCTTTGGGAATGCGATGGCGTGACGCTTTCGGACGTGACCGCGAAGGGGGACTATTTCGCAATGAACAGCCGCAACCTGACGGTGGACGGTCTGACGCTTTACGGAAACTACTCCTTTGACGGCTGTCGGAATCTGACCGTGCGGAATTCCCGTCTGCTCTCGAAGGACGCGTTCTGGAACTGCGAGGACGTGACGGCGGAAAACTGCTTCATCTCGGGCGAATACCTCGGCTGGAACGCAAAGCGGCTGACGCTGATTGACTGCACCATCGAATCCCTACAGGGGCTTTGCTATGTGGAGGAGCTGGTCCTGCGGAACTGCCGTCTGCTCAACACCACGCTGGCGTTTGAGTATTCGACGGTGGATGCGGAAATCGTGGGGCGGGTGGACAGCGTGAAGAACCCGACTGCGGGCAGAATCGCGGCGGACGAGATTGGCGAGCTGATTCTGGAGCCCGAGCGGATTGACCCCGCAAAAACCGAAATTCTCACGGGGGTGCGCGAAAAGGCATGAGAACCGAATCCGAATTTCAGTTTGACGTTGTCCCCGACCGTCGCGGAAGCGGGTCAATCAAATGGGAGGTCGGCGAAAACGAGCTTCCCATGTGGGTGGCGGACATGGACTTCCCCACCTGCCCCGTCGTCCGAGAGGCGCTGGAGGCGCGTGTGGCGCACGGGGTGTTCGGGTATACCGATGTCACCGACGCGTGGCGCGCGGCGGTCTGCGGCTGGTTTTCGCGGCGGCACGGCTTGGAGGTCGACCCCGAATGGCTGATTTTTGCCACGGGTGTGGTGCCGATTCTTTCCTCTGTGGTGCGCAAGCTGACCACGCCGAACGAAAACGTTCTGCTCCTGACCCCCGTCTACAATATTTTCTATAACAGCATCGTCAACAACGGGCGGCGACCGCTGGAGGTCCCCCTCACCTATGCGGACGGCGCATACGGCATTGATTTTGCCGCGCTGGAGGCGGGGCTTGCCGACCCGCAAACCACGCTGATGATTCTCTGCAACCCGCACAATCCCGTTGGGAAGCTGTGGGACCGCGAAACACTTGCCAAAATCGGCGCGCTTGCCGCGCGGCATCACGTTGTGGTGGTCTCGGACGAGATTCACTGCGACCTGACCGACCCCGAACGGGACTACGTGCCGTTTGCCTCGGTCTCCCCCGCCTGCCGCGACAACTGCGTGGTCTGCTTTGCCCCCACCAAAACCTTTAACCTTGCGGGCATTCAGACGGCGGGCGCGATGGTCCCGAACCCGTTCCTGCGGCACAAGGTGTGGCGGGCGCTCAACACCGATGAGGTTGCCGAGCCGAACGTGTTCGCAATTCCTGCGGCGGTGGCGGCGTACACGAAGGGGGACACATGGCTCGATGCCCTGCGGGTCTATCTCTACGAAAACAAGCAGACCGTCTCCCGCTTTGCGGCGGAGCACATCCCGAGCCTGCGGGTGGTACACGGCGAGGCAACCTATCTTGTGTGGCTCGACTGCGGCGCGTTCTGCACCGATTCCGAGGCGCTTGCCGCAGACATCCGACGCAAAACGGGGCTGTATCTCTCAAACGGCAAGCAGTACGGCAAGGGCGGCGAGCACTTTCTGCGCATGAATGTCGCCTGCCCGCGCGCAACGCTTTTGGACGGATTGGAAAGACTGCGGCGCGCGCTGACCTGACGCTTTGTCGGAATCCACAAAAATGCAAGTCCGAGTACGGAAAATTGCAAAAAAGCCTTGACAAACCCGTTTTGTCATGCTATAATGAATCAAAATTGAATCGTCGGAAAAAGAATTGATGTCAGAGGCGCGAAATCAATCAGTACCGCGGGTGAGGTTCTCAAGGACCGTTGACCCCACGGGAAAGGTGCTTTCGCCGAAGCGGTCCCGCGTTTGAGCGCGGTCCTGCTGGGTGCCGGGAGAATATCCCCGCAACTGTCGCAAGATTTGCGGAGTGCTGCATCCGGTTTTGTTCCTTTTGGCGTTCCTCCTCGGAACTCCCTTTTGAACGGTCGGAGCACTTGCTCCGACCGTTCATTTTATTTAATTTATTTCTTTTGGGAGGAACCAACCATGAAAAGAATTCTGACCGCCGCACTCACCCTTTGCCTGCTTGCCGCTCTGCTTGCTTCCTGCAAGAAGCGGGAAAACGTGGACATCTCCGCCATGACGTCTCTGTCCGACCTGAACAACTCGGGCGCGACCATCGCCGCGCAGTCCGGCACCTTCCACCTTGACGCGCTGAACGAACAGCTGGAGGGTGTGACCAAGAAGGAATACAAGGACTTCACCACCCTTCTGACCGCGCTCAAGAGCGGCGCAATCGATGGCTATGTTGCCGAGGAGCCGACCGCCGTGGATGCCTGCGCACAGGACAGCTCCATCGGGTATATCAAGCTGAAAAACAACGACACGGGCTTCAAGGTCACGGGCAACGACAACGGCATTGCAATCGGGCTGAAAAAGGGCTCCGCGCTGACCGCGCAAATCAACGCCATTCTCGAGGAGAAGGTCCCTGCCTCGGTTCAGACCGCACTCATGGAGCAGATTTTCGCAATCTGCAAGGACCCCGAAACCGAGCAAAATCTGACCCTTGCCCTGCACTCCGACAACACCGACACCGCAAAGGGCAAGCTGACGGTTGCCATGGAATGCGCCTATAATCCCTTCAACTGGACCCAGACGACCGATGCAAACGGCGCGGTGAAGTACGGTGACGGGCTGTACGCCAACGGCTATGACGTGCAGGTTGCAAAATTCGTTGCGGCAGAGCTCGGCATGGAGCTGGAAATCATCCGTTACGAATTCGATTCCATGATCAACGCCGTCAAGAGCGGCAACGTGGATGCGATTATCGCGGGCATGAGCCCGACACCCGACCGTTTGAAGGAGATCGACTTCACCGACTGCTACTACAAGAGCGAGCTGGTCATCATCTATTATAAGAAATAATTCCCGAAGGAGACACGACCGTGGAATTTCTGAAGCAAACAGGCAAGATTCTTGCCGATTACTACCCGCAACTGCTCTCGGGCGTGGGTTACACCATGCTCATTGCGCTGACGGGTACTGTGGCGGGACTGCTGATCGGACTTCTGGTGGGCATGGTGCGCACCGCACCGCTCTCGCAGAACCGCGTCCTGCGCGCCCTGCACCGCATCCTGAACGGGTTGCTTGCGGCGTATATCGAAATTTTCCGCTCCACCCCGATGATGGTGCAGGCGATGGTCATTTTCTGGGGCTTTGCCTTCCTGAACAACGGGCAGACCCTGCCGCTGATTCCTGCGGGCATCTTCATCGTATCCATCAACACGGGCGCTTACATGGCGGAAATCGTGCGCGGCGGCATCATTTCGGTGGACCGCGGGCAGACCGAGGGCGCGTATTCGGTCGGCATGACCCACGCGCAGGCGATGGTCCACGTCATTCTGCCGCAGGCACTGCGGAACATCCTGCCGTCGGTCAGCAATGAGTTTGTCATCAACATCAAGGACACCTCGGTGCTGAACGTCATCGGTGTGATGGAGCTTTACTATATGGCGGGGGTCATCTACCGCAGGAATTATCAGATTTTCCAGACCTATCTGATCATCTGCGTGCTGTATTTCCTCCTGACCTTTACCATCACCCGCCTGCTCCGCCTGCTGGAGCGGAAGCTGGAGGGCGCAAAGAACTACACCATCTGCGGCTCGCAGTCCGACCCTGCGGCGGAGATTCACATTCACGAACAGGAGGACGAAGCATGGAAGCGGTAATCGAGCTGATCGGTCTGGAAAAGACCTTCGGTGACCATGAGGTCCTGCGCGGCATTGACCTGACCGTGCATCGCGGCGAGGTCATCAGCGTCATCGGGTCGTCGGGCTCGGGAAAGAGCACCATGCTCCGTTGCATCAACCTCTTGGAGGAGCCGACGAAAGGAATCATCCTCTACGAGGGCAAGCCCATCACCGACAAGGGCGTGAAGCTCTCGGCTTTCCGCGCCAAGGTGGAAATGGTGTTCCAGCAGTTCAACCTGTTCGGAAACATGACCGCGCTGGAAAACTGCGTGCGTCCGCAGACCGTGGTGCTGAAGCGCCCGCGCGCCGAGGCAAAGCAGATTGCGCTGGAGTATCTGGAAAAGGTGGGAATGTCCGCCTATGCAAACGCCCGCCCCTCTCAGCTTTCGGGCGGACAGAAGCAACGGGTTGCCATCGCGCGCGCACTCTCCATGCGCCCCGATGTCATTCTGTTCGACGAGCCGACCTCGGCGCTGGACCCCGAAATGGTGGGCGAGGTGCTGGAGGTTATGAAAAAGCTGGCGCAATCGGGCATGACCATGGTGGTGGTCACGCATGAAATGGCATTTGCCCGCGACGTATCCGACCGCGTGATTTTCATGGACGGCGGCGTAATCGCCGAGCAGGGTACCCCCGAGGAGCTGTTCGGCTCCCCCAAGCAGCCCCGCACCCGCGAATTCTTAAGCCGCTATCTCAAGGCGGAGTAAACCGAAAACACCACAAAACGGGACAGCGAAAGCTGCCCCGTTTTTCCTGTCGATTTATGTGCGCGAATTTTACTTCTCGTTCCGATGCACGCGAAAGAAGCGGTTGCGATACTCTGTGGGGGTCAAGCCCGCGTGGTAGCGGAAGAACTTTACAAATGCGTTTTCGTCCTCAAAGCCGCACTGCCCCGCGAGGGATTTCAGCGTATCGTCCGTGTTCGCCAAGCGCGCCTCCATATAGTCCAAGCGGTGGCGGACAATCCCGCTTTTGAGGTCCCTGCCGAACTCCTTTTTATAGACCCGCGAGAGATGGTCGGGCGAATAGCCGAACCGTGCCGCAACCGCCGCAACCGTCAGCGGCTCCCCCGCGTGCAGGCGCAGGTACTCCTCCGCCTCATATGCCTGTCGGTTGCGGTACTCCCGCCCGCTCCCAAGCTGGAGCAGGAGCAGACAGAGCCGCGCCTCTGCCACGCGGCGGTCGGTCTGGGCATCGTGCATCAGCGCGCGCAGCTCCTTTTCGGTGTCACGCGGCGGGCGGCGCAGCTTTTCGGGTCTCCATGCCGCAATGTCGGGCGTGTGGAAGTGGAGCCAGTAAAAGGACACCCTGCCCGTGCTCTTTCCGCCAAAGCCGCCGTGCTCGATTCCCGGGTAAAGCAGGAGCATCTCCCCCGCCCCGAGGCGGTAGCGGTCCTCCCCCTCGTAAATCCGCACCTCCCCCTCCAGCACATAGATGATTTCATACGTGGCTACGGTAATCACGGGGTGCGACCACGGCGCGTCGGTGGAAAACAGCCCGACGGTCCCAAAATTCAGCTCCATTCCTTCGTCCATGCAAATCATGTCGGATTTTTCCACCTTTACGCAGTTTTTTGCATTGCTTTTTCGTCTCCATTATACTATACTATAGGCAGAAAGTCAAGACATGGAGGCAAATTTCATGGAACAAAGCAGATTTCTCCCCTTTGAGCAGGTCGACCTGAGCAACGGATTCTGGCATGACCGCTACGAGCTGAACAAGACCGTTTCGGTTGCCAACGTGCGGAAACGGTTTGAGGAAAGCGGGCGCTTTGACGCGCTCCGCTTCAACTACCTGAAAAACGCCCGCCGCCCGCACATCTTCTACGATTCCGATGTTGCCAAGTGGATGGAGGCGGTGGCGTACCTGTCGGTCAAGGACCCCGATGCCATGCGGGACCACCTCGCGCTTTGCGAGGAGCTGATTGCCGACATGGAGGCGGCACAGCGTCCCGACGGCTACCTCAACTCCACCCATCAACAATTGACCCCCGAGCTGATTTTCCGCGTGCGGAACAACCACGAGCTCTACTGCGCGGGGCATCTGATTGAGGCGGCAATCGCTTACCACAGGGCAACAGGCAGGGACCGTTTCCTGCGCATTGTCGAGCGCTACTGCGACTGCATCCGCCGCGCCTTTATCACCGAGAAAACCGCCGCCTTCACCACCCCGGGGCATGAGGAAATCGAGCTTGCACTCCTTGCGCTCTACCGTCACACGGGCAAGGCGGTCTATCTGGACATGGCGAAATTCTTTCTGGAGCATCGCGGAACCGACCCCGCCGAGCCGTTCGTTTACGAGGACAACCGCTTCGGCACGCAGGATGACACCGACATCCGCCACCTGCGCGAGGCGAACGGACATTGCGTGCGGGCGCTCTACTTCTATTCGGGCATTGCCGACCTTGCCGCCGAAACGCACGATGAGGCACTGCGCGACAACCTGCGCGCGGTCTTTGCCGACATTGCCGAGCACAAGCTGTACCTGACGGGCGGGGTCGGCTCCACCTACCGCACCGAGAGCTTTACCGTTCCCTACGACCTGCCCAACCGCACCGCCTACAACGAAAGCTGTGCCGCCATTGCGCTGGTGCTGTTCGCCTGTCGGATGCGGGAAATCGACCGCAGTGCGCGCTACGGGGCGGTTGCGGAACGGGTGCTGTACAACGCGCTCCTCTCCTCAACCTCGCTGGACGGCAAGGCGTTCTTCTACGAAAATCCGCTGGAAATCTCGCTCTCCGAATACGGGCGCGAGGTCTCGGTCCCCGTCAAAAAGCGGGAGCATCTGCCGATTTCCGAGCGGGTGGAAGTGTTCGACTGCTCCTGCTGTCCGCCCAACATCAATCGCTTTTTCGGCGAGTTCGGGCATTTCCTCGTGCTTGAGGAGGACGGGCATCTGACGCTGGAGCAGTATGTCTCCGCCACGGTGCGCTCGCCGCTCGGCACGGTGCGGATTGCGGAGAATTACGCGGTTGCGGGGACGGCAACCGTCTCCTCATCGGACTACCGCTCCGATGTATTCTGCCTGCGCGTGCCAGATTGGTGCGAAAGCCCGACGGTCACGCTGAACGGCGCGCCCTATACCCCAACGGTACGGGACGGCTACGCGTACTTCACGGTGGGGTCCTCGTTTGAGATTGCGCTCGACTTCGGCATCAAGCCGCTCTTTCTTGCCGCCAACCCGTGCGTTCGCGCGGACGCGGGGCGGGTTGCGCTGGTGCGCGGTCCGATTGTATTCTGCATGGAGGGCGTTGACAACGGCGCAAGGCTGTGGCAGCTTTCGGTTGACCCCGCCGACCTTTCCCGCGCCGCCACAGAGCCCGACCCGCTGACGGGCTTGGTCCGCATTCGGATGCCCGCATCGCGCGATACGGCACCCGCCGCCCTCTACAGCCGCGTTGATGCCATCACGCAAAGCCCCGCCGAGGCGGTCTTTATCCCCTACTTCGCCTTCGCAAACCGCGGCAAATCCGACATGGCAGTCTGGGTGCGCAGGGGACGCGGAGGATGCGGAGGATGCGATGGGGGCGCTTTCTGAAGAAAGCGTCCCCATGCCCCCGCAAAGACTTACAACAAGGGGTTTCATGGTGCGAACATGGCGGGATGGAATTTTGACGGGTAAAAAAAGGAGCTTCCGATTTTTGGAAGCTCCTTTTGATTATTTGTGGTAGTGGGTGCGCAGGAAGTTTTCCACGATGTAGGACAGCTTTTCGTAGCCCGCATCATTGGGGTGTAAGCCATCGGGCATATAGCGCTCGCGCAAAACGGGAATGCTCGGGTTGATGCCCGACTCCGCGTAAAGGTCCAGAACAGGCAGGGAGTATTTCTCCGCCACCTCGCGGATAATCTGTACATAGGTCCCGAGCGACGGCTTTGCGGGCTGGGTCCCGTTTGCGGACTTCGGCTTCTCCTCCG
The DNA here is from genome assembly GCA_002438075.1 of Clostridiales bacterium UBA6330. GTDB lineage: Bacteria > Bacillota > Clostridia > Oscillospirales > CAG-272 > UMGS1865. The sequence continues at coordinate 716 of DJSQ01000111.1, read as the reverse complement.
CCCGATGCGTGGGGGTCATGACAAAGATAAACGCCTCGGGATAGGTGGAAAGCAAATAAGTGTACAACCGATTCAGCGCACCGTAAAAGCTGTAAACATCGGTGTCATCGGGAGCCCCGACAGGCGCGTCACCGTGACCGTAATCGTTCGTGCCGCCAAATACGCAGATGATGTCGGTCTGCTTGTCCATCCCCTCCGCGCGCTCGTTGAAATCGTGGTCAAATTGCTCGTTCGCGCTCTTGTGCGTCTGCCGCGCAATCCGCGTGCCGCCAAGCCCGTAACCAACCGTCTCCATCCCCGTCCGCTTGCCGAGTACACTCCAAAATACCTTGTCTAAGGTCGATGCACCGTGCCCCGCCGTAATCGAATCTCCCAAAAATAAAGCCTTCAAACCCTTCAGTTCCATTTTTTCCGTCCTTTTCCCTTTTCGGATTTTTTGCTTTTTTATTATAGCATATCCCAACCCAAAATGCAATACCTTTGCAATATTTTTGTCGGGTAAAAGATGCAACGAGGGGCATACTGCCTTCTGTGTTCGCTCTAAAATGACACGTTGTGTGGGATATGAGCGGACGTGGGTTAATGTTACTTGCCGACTTGCGATAGGATGCTTTACACGAGTGCCGAGATTCCGCCTGCCGGCGCCCCTGCGGGGTTCGACTACGCGGCAATCGTTGGCTTTCGCGCTCGCCCTCGCATGGCGGTGCCGCTCCGCT
>DJSQ01000074.1 GCA_002438075.1 Clostridiales bacterium UBA6330 | reverse complement strand
GCGTGTCGTTCCGCGCGTCCCACCCACCAAAGGGGCGCGAAGCCGCACTCTGTAAAAATTCTATACCTCCCTAAATAACCAAAAACTTCCCCCATGTCCCCGCCACTTCCAGAAAAGCGAAACAAATTTCCGCTTCCTAAGTGGCGGGGACATGGGGGAAGTTCTCGGGAGGTCAGGGAGGTTTGGAGGGTAGGACCCCCTCTCCGAAAGAGGGGGTCCTGCGCCTCCAAGGTCTTCCTCCCCTCCGAGGTCTTTCCCCTACCTCTTCCAAACGCCTCTCGACCGAAGCATCTCGTGCTTGATGTCCCAGAGACGCTGGGAGAGGTCAACGTAGTAGTTGTGCGGGTTGCTGAAGCGGCGAACCTCGTCCCACATCCCCGCAATTTCAGCCGCGCAGTGGTCGCGGATTTCCTCCAGTGACGGCAACGCGTATACCTGCTCGCCGTTGCGGAAAATCGGAACCAACAGCTCGGTCGCCGTAAAATTCGTCAGCGTCTTGCGCTTCCACGTGTACTCGGGGTCAAAAATCTCCAAAGGCTTCGTGTCGTCAATCACTTCGTCGTGAACGCAAATCAGGTCCGCCTCCGCCTTGCCCGTGTCGCGCCCGCGCAGACGGTATACCTTCTTGAAGTGCGGCGTGGTAATCTTGCCCACATTCTCGCTGATCTTAATCTTCGGAATGATCGTCCCGTCGTCAGCCTCCACCGCGCAGAGCTTGTAAACCCCGCCGAAAACAGGGTCGCTCTTCGACGTGATCAGCCGCTCGCCAACCCCGAATGCGTCAATCTCCGCTCCCTGACGAATCAGCTCACGAATCAGATACTCGTCCATCGAGTTGGATACCACAATCTTGCACTCCGTCCAGCCCGCTTCGTCCAGCATCTGCCGTACCCGCTTGGTCAGATACGTGATGTCGCCCGAATCAATCCGAATCCCGCACTTCGTGATTCCGCGCGGCTTCAGAACATCGTTAAACGCACGAATCGCGTTCGGAATGCCCGACTCCAGCACGTTGTAGGTGTCCACCAACAGCGTGGCGTTCGTCGGGTAAACCTCGCAGTAGGCGCGGAACGCCTCGTACTCGGAATCAAACATCTGTACCCACGAATGCGCCATCGTCCCCGTCGCGGGAACACCGTAGGCTTGGTCGGTCACCGTGCAGGCGGTCGCATTGCACCCGCCAATGTACGCCGCACGCGCGCCCAGAATCGCCGCATCCGCACCCTGCGCGCGGCGGGAGCCGAACTCGCTGATTGCCCGCCCCTTCGCCGCACGCGTCAGACGCGCCGCTTTGGTCGCAATCAGCGACTGGTGGTTCAGCATCATCAGAATGTAGGTCTCAACAAACTGTGCCTCCACCGCGCGCCCGCGCACGGTCAGGAGCGGCTCGCCCGGGAACACCACCGTCCCCTCCGGAATCGCCCAGATGTCGCCCTCGAAGTGAAAGCCGCGCAAAAACTCCAGAAAGCCCTCGTCAAAGCAGTTCTTGCTCCGCAGATAGGCAATGTCCTCGTCCGTAAAGTGCAGGTTGTTGATATACTCCACCACCTGCTCCAGCCCCGCGACCACCGCAAAGCCGCCGTTGTCGGGGTTGTTGCGGTAGAACACATCGAAATACACAATGCGGTCCTGCATCCCCTTTACATAATACCCGTTGCCCATGGTCAGCTCGTAAAAGTCGCAGAGCATGGTCAGATTTCTTGACAAATCCTTCATTTTTACGCCTCGTTTTCCGTTTTTTCAATCCTGTATTTTTCCAGCCATTCCCGCGGAATTTCACCCGTCGCGGGGTCGGGGCGGCAACCGTTAAACAGGTCGTCCGCCAGCTCCACAATCACGTCCAGCATCTCCAGCCCGCGAATGTACTTCAGCGGAATCGCCCGCACACCGAGGAACGCGCCGAGGATGGTCCCCGTCACCGCGCCCGTTGCCGCGCTGTTTCCGCTGTGGTTGACCGCCGCCACCATCGCGCGCCCGAAATCGTCCCGATACTTCAGCGCGCAGTAGAGCGCGATTGCCAGCGCTTCGTCGGCGGCATCGCCCTGCCCCAGCTCGCGGATGGCATCAAGATCGTCCAGCTCCTCGTCGGCAAGCTCGACCGCGCGGTCGACCAGCGCCTCCAGCTCGTTCCAATGCACCGCATCGGGGAAGAGGTCCCCAACCGTTTCCATCGCGTCCTCGATTGCGTCCTCCAGCTCCGCCTCACAGTACGCGCCCTGATGCACGATGTGCGCCAGCACCGCCGCAGGGAGGTAGCCGAGCTCGTGCCCGTGCGTGATTGCCGCCGCTTCCGCCGCCAGCAGGTCAATCTTCGGCAGTTGCCCCTCGCCGCTCCCGAAGAACAGTCCAACGGGCGCAACGCGTACCAAACCGCCGCTCCCCTTTTCGGCGTTGACGGGGCTCCGCACACTGCCGAAGCGGTCTCCCGCCGGTACCGTGGCGCAAGCCCCATCGGGCGCGCGGCGGTTGTTCAGCTCGGGTATCCCGCAGAGCCACGCACACGCCCCCGCCGAGGCGGTCCCGTCATTTCTCTCCTGCGCAAGGTACCAATCGCGGTAGCAGTCAATCAGGTATTGCCGATAGGTCCGCGTTTTCTCGCCCGTCACCCGCCGCGCAGTGGAGGCGGCAAGCAGGGCATTGGCGGTGTAGAGGGCAAGCTGTGTGTTTGCCGACACCTCCGCAATGCCTGCGGCGTTCGGCTCGTATTCCGTGATGCCGTTCTCGCCCCAACGCGCGAAAATCTCGCTGTCCTCCGTGTCCTTCACCGGATAGCCGAGCGCGTCTCCGACGGCTCCGCCGCACAGACATCCGCGAAAGCGGTCTCTGTTTCGCATATCGTTTCCTCCTCGGGGTCAGAACAGACCCGTAATCTTTCCGTCCGCATCCACGTCAATGCGCTCTGCGGCGGGGGACTTCGGCAGTCCCGGCATCGTCATGATATCACCCGTCAGCGCCACGACAAAGCCCGCGCCCGCGCTGAGCTTTACCTGCCGCACCGTGACCGTGAAGTGCTCGGGCGCGCCGCGCTTGGTCGGGTCGTCCGAAAAGCTGTACTGCGTTTTCGCAATGCAGACGGGAAGCCGACCGAAGCCCATTGCCTCCAGCCGCTCCAGCTGCTTCTGCGCCGCAGGAGTAAAGGTTACCCCGTCCCCGCGATAGACCCTGCGCACCACCGCCCCCAGCTTTTCGGCAAGCGGCGCGTCATCGGGATAGGCAAAGCGGAAGTCCGCCCGCTCCTCCTCGCACAGCCGCACGACCTCGCGCGCCAGCGCCTCGCCGCCCTTTCCGCCCTCCGCCCAGACCGTGGAGAGCACCGCGCGCACGCCGAGGCGCTCGCATTCGCTTTGCACGCAGGCGATTTCCGCATCGGTGTCTGTCGGGAAGCGGTTCACCGCCACCGCGCAGGGAAGCCCGTAGACCTCGCGGAGGTTCGCCACATGGCGCAACAGGTTCGGAAGCCCCGCGCGCAGGGCGGTGAGGTTCTCTCCTGCAAGGTCCTCCTTCGCAACACCGCCGTGCATTTTCAGTGCCCGCACGGTTGCAACCACCACTGCCGCATCGGGTGCAAGCCCCGCCGCGCGGCATTTGATGTCCAGAAATTTCTCCGCGCCGAGGTCCGCGCCAAAGCCCGCCTCGGTTACGGCGTACTCCCCCGTCTCCATTGCCAGCCGCGTGGCAAGGACCGAGTTGCACCCGTGCGCGATGTTCGCAAAGGGTCCGCCGTGCACGAACGCGGGGGTTCCCTCCAGCGTCTGCACAAGGTTCGGCTTGAGCGCGTCACGCAAAAGCGCCGTCATCGCGCCCGCCGCGTGCAAATCGTCCGCTGTGACAGGGTTATCGTCATAGGTATAGCCCACGATGATGCGCCCGAGGCGCGCTTTGAGGTCGGAGAGGGAGGTTGCAAGGCAGAGGATTGCCATGACCTCCGAGGCAACGGTGATATCAAAGCCGTCCTCGCGCGGGGTCCCGTTGGCTTTCCCGCCCAGACCGTCCACAATGCTCCGCAGTTGGCGGTCGTTCATATCCACGCACCGCCGCCATGTGATTTTTCGCGGGTCGATGCCGAGCGCGTTCCCCTGTTGGATGTGATTATCCAGCATAGCCGCCAGCAGGTTGTTCGCCGCGCCGATGGCGTGAAAATCGCCCGTGAAGTGCAGGTTGATGTCCTCCATCGGGACCACCTGCGCGTATCCGCCGCCCGCCGCGCCGCCCTTGATGCCGAACACGGGACCGAGCGATGGCTCCCGCAGTGCCACGGTTGCGCGCTTCCCGATGCGGCGGAGCCCGTCCGCCAGCCCGATGGTGGTGGTGGTCTTTCCCTCCCCCGCAGGCGTGGGGGTCATGGCGGTGACCAGCACCAGTTTCGCACGCGCGGTGGTCTGCCCCGACAGGCAGGACAGGTCGATTTTCGCCTTGTACCGCCCGTACCGCTCCACAAATTTCTCGGCGATGCCCGCGCGCGCGGCGATCTCCTCAATGGGCTTCATTTCACACGCCTGTGCAATCTCGATGTCCGAACGCATTGCCCGTCCCTCCCTTTTCATCCATGTTCTCGGCTTTTCAGCTTCTCGGCTTCTCAGCGGTTATAAATCGGGAATCTTGCGCAGAGCGCCGCGACCTCCTCCGCCACGCGAGCGGAATTTCCCTCGGGGTCGCGCAGAATGTCGCAGAGGAAGCCTGCAATCTGCTTCATTTCCGCCGTTCCGAAGCCGCGCGAGGTCACTGCCGGCGTTCCCACGCGCAAGCCGCTTGTGACAAACGGGCTTGCGGGGTCGTTCGGCACGGTGTTCTTGTTTGCCGTGATATGCACCGCGTCCAGTCTTGCCTCGAATTCCTTGCCCGTCACGCCCGTGTCGCGCAGGTCAATCAGCATCAGGTGGTTATCGGTCCCGCCCGAAACCAGCCGCACGCCTCTTGCGGTCAGCTCGTTCGCCAGCGTTGCGGCGTTCTCGATAATCTGCTTCTGGTAGGTGCGGAAGTCCTCGGTCAGCGCCTCCCCGAACGCCACCGCTTTTGCGGCGATGATGTGCATGAGCGGTCCGCCCTGCGTGCCGGGGAAGATTGCCTTATCAATCTGCTTTGCGTACTGCTCGCGGCAGAGAATCATGCCGCCGCGCGGTCCGCGCAGGGTTTTATGCGTGGTGGTGGTCACAACATCGGCATACGGAATCGGGCTTGGGTGCAGTCCCGCCGCGACCAACCCCGCGATATGCGCCATATCGACCATGAGGTATGCGCCGACCTCGTCCGCAATGCTGCGGAATGCGGCGAAGTCGATACTTCTCGGGTATGCGCTCGCGCCCGCAAGAATCAGCTTCGGGCGGTGCGCCTTTGCCAGTCTGCGGACCTCCTCGTAGTCGATGGTCTCGGTCTCGGGGTTCAGTCCGTAGGGGACGATATTGAAGTAGGTTCCCGAGATATTGACGGGCGAGCCGTGGGAGAGGTGTCCGCCATGTGCAAGGCTCATGGAAAGGACGGTATCCCCCGGCTTGAGGAGTGCGAAAAAGACGGCGAGGTTTGCGTTCGCGCCGCTATGGGGTTGGACGTTTGCGTGCTCCGCGCCGAAGAGACGGCAGGCGCGCTCCCTTGCAAGGTTTTCGACCTCATCGACGTATTGGCACCCGCCGTAGTATCGTTTCCCCGGGTAGCCCTCGGCGTATTTATTGGTGAGGACGGTTCCTGCGGCGAGGAGGACCGCTTCCGAGACGATATTCTCCGAAGCGATGAGCTCGATATTCTGCTGTTGGCGGTGCAGCTCCCGCTCGCAGGCGCCATAGACCTCCTTGTCGTACTGCTCGAGTTTTTCAAAAAACATTTGGTGCTCCTTTCTGTTAAGACCTCGGGGCTCTGCCCCGAACCCTGCTTATGGGACTTCTTTAGGAGAAGTCCCCTA
>DJSQ01000073.1 GCA_002438075.1 Clostridiales bacterium UBA6330 | reverse complement strand
GGGTTCGGGGCAGAGCCCCGATGTCTTAAAAAAGGAAACGAATATGCAAACCAATATCTTGGAATATCTGGAAAACACAGCCGCGCGGACCCCCGAGAAAATCGCGTTCTCGGACGGTAACGACAGTATCACGTTCGGAGAGCTTTTGAACAGAGTAAAACGCATCGGGAGCGCACTGCTGCACCGAGGCGCGGGCGGGGGAAAGCCCGTCGCAGTCCTCATGGAGAAGCACCCAACTGTCCCCGCCGCATTCTGGGGAGTTGTCTGCGCCGGGGCGTTCTACGTCCCACTTGACCCCGCTATGCCCCCATACCGCATGGAAAGCATCCTTGAAACCGTCGGCGCGGAATGCCTGATTGCCGACGAAAAGGGCGAAAAAATCGCCGCAGAGCTGAATTGGCAGGGGAAACAATACCGCTACAAGGAGCTGGCGGAGGAAACCGAGGACGAAGCCGCGCTTGCGGCTGTCCGCCGCGCACAGCTGGATACCGACCCCATCTACGTCGTCTTTACCTCCGGCTCTACGGGAACCCCAAAAGGCGTGGTCGCCTGCCACCGCTCGGTCATCGACTATACCGAAGCCCTCTCCGAAGCGCTCGGCTTTGACGAAACCTGCGTGTTCGCCAACCAGACCCCGCTGTTTTTTGACGCACCGCTCAAGGAGCTGATGCCCGTCATCAAATTCGGCGCAACCGCCTATTTCGTCCCCAAAACACTGTTTCTGTTCCCCATGAAGCTGTGCGACTTCCTCAACGAGCACCGCATCAATACGGTCTGCTGGGTCGTCTCGGCACTGACTATGATTTCCTCGTTCGGCGTGCTCGAAAAGAACCCGCCCAAGTACCTGCGTACCGTTGCGTTTGGCAGCGAGGTCTTTCCGCCCAAGCAGTACGAGCTGTGGCGGAAGGCGCTCCCGCAGGCAACCTTTTTCAACCTCTACGGTCCCACCGAAGCCACGGGAATGTCCTGCTATTGGCGGGCGGACCGCGAATTGGAGGAGGGCGAGCCGATTCCGATCGGTCATCCCTTCCGCAACACGGGCGTGCTGTTGCTGGACGGAAACGGTCACCCCGTGGGCGCGGGGGAGACGGGGGAAATCTACCTGCGCGGAACCTGCGTCACGCTCGGCTACTATAACGACCCCGAGCGCACCGCCGCCGCATTCGTGCAGAACCCCACGCAGTCGCACTATCCCGAAATCGTGTACCGCACGGGGGACCTCGCAAGCTATAACCGCCACGGGGAGCTGGTATTCCACACCCGCGCCGACGCACAGATCAAGCATCAGGGGCATCGGATTGAGCTGGGCGAGATTGAAGCCGCCGCAGGAAAGGCGGAGGGCGTGCGGCAGTGCTGCTGCGTCTATGACGACGAGCACAAGCGCATTGTGCTGTACTACACGGGGGACGCGGAAAGCGCCGCGCTGACAAGAACCCTGCGCGCGTATCTGCCGCGCTATATGCTGCCCGCAGTCTGCCGCGCTCTGGCGGCTTTGCCGCTGACACCGAACGGAAAAATCGACCGCAAGGGGCTGAAACGAGCGGCAAGCGAAGAAAAATAAGAAAAAAACCACGTATTTTCGCAAAACGGCTTGATTTTTTCGCGGAAATGGTATATAATGTATGCGTTAGAATGGTAAAATAACGGAGGTTTGAAACAATGCTCGTATCTGCAAAAGAAATGCTGGAAAAAGCAAAGGCGGGTCACTATGCCGTCGGTCAGTTCAACATCAACAATCTGGAGTGGACAAAAGCCATCCTGCTCACCGCGCAGGAGCTGAATTCTCCCGTTATCCTCGGCGTTTCCGAGGGCGCGGGAAAGTATATGTGCGGCTTCAAGACGGTTGCCGACATGGTGAAGGCGATGATTGAGGAGCTGAAAATCACGGTTCCCGTTGCCCTGCATTTGGACCACGGCACCTATGAGGGCTGCTACAAGTGCATCAAGGCGGGCTTCTCGTCGATTATGTTTGACGGCTCGCATTACCCGATTGCGGAGAACGTGGAAAAGACCCGTGAGCTGGTCCATGTTGCAAGCCAGCTGGGGCTGTCTCTGGAGGCAGAGGTCGGTGCCATCGGCGGCGAAGAGGACGGCGTGGTCGGCATGGGTGAGTGCGCGGACCCGAACGAGTGCAAGATGATTGCGGACCTCGGCGTGACGATGCTTGCGGCGGGTATCGGCAACATTCACGGCAAGTATCCCGCAAACTGGGCGGGTCTGTCCTTTGAGACGCTTGCGGCTGTCTCCGAAAAGGTTGGCGCAATGCCGCTGGTTCTGCACGGCGGAACGGGCATTCCCGCAGACCAGATTAAGAAGGCAATCTCCCTCGGCGTTTCCAAGATCAACGTGAACACCGAGTGCCAGCTCTCCTTTGCGGCGGCTACGCGCGAATATATCGAGGCGGGCAAGGACCTTGCAGGCAAGGGCTTTGACCCGAGAAAGCTGCTCGCGCCCGGCGTGGAAGCAATCAAGGCAACCGTCAAGGAAAAAATGGAGCTCTTCGGCTCTGTCGGCAAGGCTTAAGACCTCAGGGCGTTGCCCCGAACCCTACTTAGGAAACTTCTTAGAAGAAGTTTCCTAAGAACCTTCAAGAATTTCCCCCAAGGACGGGATTCTCTGCGGAATCCCGTCCTTGGGGGAAAGTTTTTGAGGATTTTTAAGGGACTTTTTTAAAAGTCCCTTAAATGGGGTTCGGGCAAAGCCCGAGGTCTTAAACTTTTGTAAAAAAATGCGCGAAAATGGTTGACAAGGCGGGGGAAGTATGGTATAATGTACAAAGAGAGACCGAATTTTGTGAAAGGAAGTTCGATTATGAAGTATTATACCGCGCCCGAGGGAGTGTGGCTCCCTGTTGACGAAGAAAGCATCCTTGCTACAGAGAATTCCAGAATAAAAAATGCAGGGAATAATGACGATGACAGATGGGGCATACTGTACCCCATCAACGGTTGATATCGGCTGGTGGAGGTTACATCATGAAGAAATTGCTCATTCTGCTCTTGCTGCTTACCGTGTTTCTGTCGGCGGTATCCTGCACGAAGGACCCCAGCGAGATTGAACGCGAAAGTGTTCCGACAAAAGCCGAAACCGAAGCACCCGAATCGGGAAAAAGCAATTTGGTTGTCGTAGAAGACACCGATATGCGTTGGGGAGAATTGTATCCGGCAAATCCGAAAAATTGAATAAAGAATGCCCTGCCCGTTGCGGAAATGCAGCGGGCGGGGCGCTTTTTATTCGCCTGCTTCCGAGGTTTGCGTGCGGTAACGCTTGGGCGTGATGCCGAAGCGGGCGCGGAAGGTGCGGATGAAGTAGCCGCAATCCCCAAAGCCGCAGTCCAGCGCGATTTCGGTGATACTGCGGTCGGTACTGCGCAGAGCGTATTGCGCTTTGGTGAGGCGGTAGCGGATGAGGTATTCCATCGGCGAAAGTCCGACCGCCACGCGGAAGCACCGGCAGAAGTAGTTGGGGGTCATGTCCGAGAGCGCGGCAAGGTCCGAAAGACGAACGGGGGCGGCGTAATGCTCCTCCATGTAGGTCATCGCGCGCTTCATTCTGCCGATTGACGTGTCGTTTCCGCCCGTTTCGGCACCGTCGGTGTAGAGATGTGCCCCGAGAATCGCCCCGAAAAAGCCGAACAGCTCACCCTTGACGGAAAAGGCGTAGCCGTCATCCCGCCGCTCCTCCAGCGCAAGAATGCGGCGGCAGATTGCGGCAAAGTCAACGGAGGTCCCGCCGAGATAGGGGCGGACCCGCACCGCACCGCTCTGAATGCGGTCGGCAAAGGGCATACAGGCATCGCTTTTCTTCAGCATCAGCGGCAGATTGACCGTGATGCAGTGGTAAAGACAGTCGGTCGGCTCTGCGGAGTGTATGGTCCCGCCGCAGATGAACGCCACATCGCCGCTCTGCAATTCCATCGGGCTGTTGTTGAGGAACAGCCGCAGACTCCCGCGCTCCACGTAGAGAATTTCATGCTCGGGGTGCCAGTGCGCGTTCATCCGATAGCGGATGTGGGTGGGACCGACCCGATAGACCGCAATCGGCAGTCCCTCGTTGCCGTGAACGGTCTTTTCGCGGTAATCCATGGGGTGCGTCAGTCGGTGAAGGTGTTGGAGGCAACCAGATGCGCGGCGGCAAGCTCCGACAGCATGGCGGCGCGGTAGGCAAGCCGTCCTTCGCCCGAGGAAATCCGCTCGCGCACCTGCTCCTCGCTATATCCGCCTGCCACATAGTCCGCAATATAGTCGGCTTCAAAGTGGCTCAGCCACTCCGCCTCGGGAGTGAGGTCCAGCGCGCGGACCACTGCGGCGGCAAGCAGATAGGACCGCGCGGTCTCGCGGCTTCTCGTCTCCAGCGCCGAAACGGTCAAGCCGTAGAAGGACAGGAAGCGCTCAAACTGCATCCCGTAGCCTGCGGCATAGTAGTGGTAGACATCCAGCATATCCTGATAAAAGTAGCGGTACGCATCGGTCTCGTCTTGAAAATCGGCGAGCGCGGGAATGAGCGACCAGACCTCGCTCGTTATCAGCTCGTTCCAAGCCGCGTCCTCCCATTCCGTGACCGTGGCGTAGTCGTTGCCCTCGTAGGCGGCAACCATCTCGTCGGTGATTGCCGTTTCGTAGACGGCGTTGAGCGTCATCGTAAAGACAACCTCCTTGCCCGCCAGCTCATCGCTTCCGTAGTCCTCGGGGAAGGTGACCGTGATGTCAAAGGTCTCGCCCACCGCGTGCCCCGCAATGCCCTCGCAGAAGCCAGCAATGTAGCCCGTGTCGGGTGCAACGGTCACGTCAACGCCCGCCGCCGTGCCGCCCTCAAAGGCAACGCCGTTCAGCTTGCCCGTAAAGTCGATGTTGACAATATCGCCGAGCGCGGCAGTCCCCTCGGCGCGCTTTTCAAGGTCCTTGCCCTGCCAGTAGGTCTGCTTCATCTGCACCGTTGCCTGCAAGCGCTTTCCCGCGGCGGAAACGGTCAGTCCCGTCAGCGCATCGGCGGACAGAAGCGGGAGCGATGCGGCAAGCGCCTCAAAATCGGGGTAGGGGAAGGAGGGATGCTCGGCGGGCGCATCGGTCCGAAGCGTCATGGTGACAGAGCCGTCCAGCGTGGCGGTCCCGTCCTTGACACGGCAGGTTTTGGTCACGTGCTCGTCACCGAGCGTCATGGTCAGGGTCGTGCCGTCATAGGTGTAGCTTCCCGTTGCCGTGTTGCTGTATTCGTATTCATAGCCCGGGGTCAGCCCCCAGACCGTCAGCACGCCGCCCTCGCCAAAGCGGAACACGTTGGAGAGCCTGTCGGAATACCAGATGCCGAGGAGCGCGGCAGGGTCGCTCGGTGCCTCGGTCTGCGGCTCCTCCCAGAGCGAGACGTTCGGGTCGGTGGCGGGCTCGGGGAAGGTGATGACCGATGCGCAGGAGGAAAGCACCGACACTCCAAGCGTCAGTGCCAGTGTTGCAAGCAGTTTTCGTTTCATAGCGGAACCTCACAAGTTTTAATCCTCTTCATTATAATACACTTTCGCTTTTTTTGCAAGACCTTTTCCCGATTATTTACAAAAATCGGGAGGGATTTCGTCGGTACTTATGAAAGAGAGCGAAAATCCGACCCGAAAAGACGGTTGCTTTCAAAATTCTTTGCTTTTCTCTTGAAATCGTAAGGAAAATGTGGTATACTGAACCGATACCAAAAAAGCGCGGCTGTGCCGCAGGGAGGTGAGGGACGGTGAAGGCATTTGCGGGCTTGCATCCGTTGGTGTTGTTGATTTACTTTCTGTCGGTTCTGATTGTGGCAATGTTCGTCACGAATCCCGTGCTGTCCCTGCTTGCTCTCTTGGGCGCGATTCTCTTTTCCTCGGCGGTGGCGCGGCGCGACACGGTGGCGGGGGATATCGGCTTCTATCTGCCGATGTTTCTGCTGGTTGCCATTACCAACCCGCTCTTTTCGCACAACGGGGTCACGCCGCTGTTTTTTCTCAACGGGAATCCCGTCACGCTGGAGGCGTTTGTTTACGGTGCGGCAATCGCGGTCACGGTCATCGGCGTGATGCTGTGGTGCAAGTGCTACAGCGCGGTTATGACAAGCGACAAATTCCTCTGGCTGTTCGCGCGGGTGATTCCCAAGCTCGCGCTGGTGCTCTCCATGGCGCTCCGCTTCCTGCCGATGCTCCGCAGGCAGATGAAGCAGGTGAAAACCGCGCAGAAAACGTTGGGGCTTTACTCCGCGCGCGGGGTTGTCGACCGCATCCGAAGCACGGGGCGGGTATTCCTTGCGGTCATCGGCTGGTCGCTGGAAAACGCGATGGAGACTGCCGCGTCCATGCGCGCGCGGGGGTACGGCAGGGGAAAGCGGACCAACTTTTCAATCTTCCGCTTCACGGCGCGGGACGGCGTGATGCTTTCGGTCAGCGTTTTGCTGATGGGGCTGACGGTTGTCGGCATGGCGCGGGGGATTACCTCCTTTTCCTATTATCCGCGCATCGGGCAGGTTGACCGCTCGCCGTTCGCGCTTGCGGTGTATGCCGCGTTCGGGGTGCTGTCGCTGTTGCCGTTTGCCGTTGAGGTGGGGGCGGCGGCGGTCTGGCGGCATTGTCGGTCCAAAATCCCCGCGCGGGCGGAGAAAAACTGAAAAAAACGGGTGCTTGGTGCCGAGGGCGGCGCGGGCATCCGTTTTTTGTGTCGGGAAGTGTCAGAAAAGCGCGGGGCGCATAGAATGATAACGAGGTGAAAGACCCTCTCGATAGTATATCAAAGGAGAAAACGGTTATGGCGGAAAACAGATTCCCGTGTGGCGGCGGAACCTCCAGAGAGACCGTGTGCATCGAGACCAATCGCGTTCTGGATTCCTGTCGGGATCGAGACTGCTACGAGAATGTACGCGTGTATCTGTCTGATTTCGGAAACGAAATTCTGGAGCGTACCGGAGCCATCCGTGCCAAGAGCGCGGAAATTCTGTGGACGAACATCGGTATTGACCCGATTCAGTTCAACCGCGGCTTCTACGCGGTGACGATCCGATTCTATATCAGGGTGACCTGTGAGGCTTGCGTCGGCGGCGGTCGCTCGCAGGAGGTGGAGGGCATTGCGGTGCTGGAGAAGCGCGTCATTCTTTATGGCGGCGACACCAACACGCACACCTACCGCTCCGACGGCTGCGGTGACAGCTTCTGCTCGCTCCCGAAGCCGAACTGCGGCAGTCGCAGTGTTCCCACCGCTGTGGTGGAGGCTGTGGATCCCGTTCTGCTCGGTACCCGCATTCTCGAAAAGGCGGAGGAGTGCAACTGCTGTTGCTGCTGCCACGAGAACGACCTGCCCGAGACGGTGATGACGACTTTTGATTCCCCGATCAGCTTTGCCGACCCGAGCAACGACCGCGCGCGTCGGTTCCTCACGGTTTCTCTCGGCATCTTCTCGGTGGTTCGCATCACGCGTCCCGCGCAGTATCTTGTCTCCGCGACCGAGTACGCGATTCCCGAAAAGGAATGCCACGAGGTTGAGGATGACGATCCCTGCCGCGTATTCCGCAGTATGCCTTTCCCTGTCGGTGAGTTCTCCACGGGAACGGCTCCTGCGGCTTCCAGTCCGCGCCCGTCCTGCGGCTGCTCCGACAGCCCTCGGCGTTGCGGTAGCTGAGGGAAGACCTAAGACCTAAGACCTAAGACCTAAGACCTCGGGGCTCTGCCCCGAACCCTGCTTAGGGGACTTCTTGCGGAGAAGTCCCCTAAGGACCTTCAAGACCTTGAACAAGGGGAGTTTTTACT
>DJSQ01000071.1:12951-13886 GCA_002438075.1 Clostridiales bacterium UBA6330 | reverse complement strand
TCAGAGACTGCTCAAGATGGGGCACCTGTACGAATAATGGAATAACGAAGCACCCTCCCTCGGGAGGGTGCTTTTTTGCGTTTTCGGGGATACTGTGCGAGTATCCCTGTTTTTGTAATATACAACCCTTTTCTTGCAATTGACGAACGGCTGAGAAATTGGTATAATAGCACTAAAGAGCGGGATTTTGCGAAAGAGTTAGGTCAAACCGACCAAAAAGCAAACCGCACGCGCCGCGGCGGAAACCGATGGGCGCAAATTCTTGACAGATGGAATTTGTAATATTTCGGGGAAAGGGGAGAAATGTATGAAAAAACGAAGCCTTCTTTGTGTCCTCCTCTGCATTTTCCTGCTGTTGCCGCTGACTTCCTGCGGGCTCGGCGGGGGCGGAGCGGGGAGCACAGACACGGGGCAGAAGCCCGCAACGCGGACCGAGCCGAGCGACACCGAGCCGACAACGGGTGGGAGCGAGGAGCCCAAGCCGCCTGCCGAAATGCTGACGCTCTTTGACGATGCGGTCAACTGCCGCATTCTGAACTGCTACAGCACGGTCAGCGCAAAGGACGTGGTTCTGGACTTCATGGCAGACGTTACCGAGAAAACGGGGTGCACGCTCGGGTATTCCTCGGCGAATGCGGACGCGTCCATGCCCGAAATCGTGGTGGGGACCGCCGAGGCGAGACCCGAAAGCGTGACGGTTTACAACGGACTGCGCTGGAGCGGGCGGGACATTCGGATTGTCGGCAATAAAATTTATGTCAACACGCGGTCGGAGATGTATCTGGCATCCATGCTGAATCTGCTTCTCTCCGCGATGACGAAAACCGAAAAGGGATGGGAAATCGCAATGGACTTTACATACGCAAAGGATGCGGGCACGCTGGACGCGGATTTGCCGATGCTTGAAACGGCGGGGACCGACGCGGGCGTGATGC
>DJSQ01000071.1:3554-12910 GCA_002438075.1 Clostridiales bacterium UBA6330 | reverse complement strand
CCGCGGGCGTGATGCAGAGCGACGATGGCAACCGCTACGTTGCAACCTACCAAAACGTGACCGATGCAGAATATACCGCCTACGTTGCGAAGCTGACTGCCGCAGGCTTTACGGCTTACGACGAAAGCACGGTGAACGGCAACCGCTTTGGGACCTACACAAAGGGGAACACGCAGGTCAATCTTTGCCTGTACCCCGCAAGAGCGACCTGCAAGGTCCTCTATGGAAAGCTCGGAACGCTCCCGAGCCTGACCAAGCCCGAGACCGAACAGCTGGTCCGGCCGAGCATCACACAGCTTGCGCGGAAGGCGGTGGAGGAAAGCATACCGAACGGTGCGCCGGGGATGGGGTACGTCATCCAGCTCTCGGACGGCAGATACATCCTGCTGGACGGCGGTCCCGTGGATGAGAAGGACGAGGACCCGCAGGCGCTTCTGGATTATCTGGTGGCAAACAAGCCTGCCTCGCACGAGAAGCCGATCATTGCCGCGTGGATTATTTCCCATGCGCACGGCGACCATCTCGCATTGCCCACGCGCTTTTTGAGGGATTTCCACGATCGGGTGGTTGTGGAAATGTCGATTACAAACTTCCCGTACCTCAAGGGAATTACGATGCAGTACGACAACGCAACGGCGCTGGCGGGCGCGGTGTCGGCATATCAGGCATTGGTGCGCGCCTATTACCCGAAGGCGGGGCAGATGGTTGCACACACGGGGCAGCGCTTCTGGATCGGGGACGCGTATCTGGAAATCTTCTACACGCAGGAGGACGGATATCCGACCATCCCCGGCACGGCGAACGAAACCAGTTTGGTATTCCGCATGACGCTGGGCGGCAGGACCTGTATGTTCCTCGGGGACCTCGATTCCTGCGCATTCATGCGCGACGTTTGGGGCACGGCGGTCAAGAGCGACATTCTCCAGCTGGCGCACCACGGCTACAACGGCGGCGATTTGGAGCTTTACAAGAACATCGACCCCGAAATCTGCTTCTGGGCGGGGGACGAATGGCGGTTCCTGAAGGATCCCCGTTGTACAGGCGCGCAGAGCGGCTATGAGTTCAACAAATGGATTCGGGACGACAGCGTGCGCGTGCGCCGTCACCTGCACAACTCGGTTACCGCGATCATTCATCTTGATGGGGACAACACCACGGTTGAAACGGTCGAGGCAATAAAATAAGAAAGAGAGGAAAGAAAACATGAAAAAAGGACTTCGCTTTGCGGTTCTTGTCATGGCATTGCTGATGCTGCTCGGCGCGGTTGCCTCCTGTAAAAAGGAGACTCCAAAGCCCTCGGGCGGCACAGACGATGAGCTGACCACAGAGCCTGTTACCAATGTCGAAGAGCCCGAAGAGACCGACGAGAACGGCTACGTCATCGACAACATCCCCGCCGTGGACTACAAGGGCAAGGTGCTGAACGTGCTTTGGTGGAAGGAAAGCGCGGACGTTGCCGTGCCGCTCGATGTCACCAACACGAAGGACGAGGTGCTGAAAAAGACCTATTATCAGATGGTGGAGCTGGAAACACGGCTCAATGTCAGCCTGAACATCAGCCGCGTGAACGGAAGATTTCAGGAAAAGGCAGCCTTTATGGAGGCGGCGCGCAAGTCGGGGGAGAATAACATTGACCTGATTTGCTCCTTCTCGCTCTGGCCCTCGATTCTGGCAACAGAGAACCTGCTGGTTGACGTCAAGACCCTGAGCTACCCGAACCTCAATAAACCGTGGTGGCCCGCTTCCACCGAGGAGTGGTCGCAGTACGGCAAGCTGTTCTTTGTTTCCAGCAACTCGTCGCTGACGGCGCTGAAGTCGATGGAGGTCATGTTCTGCAACAGCACGCTGTTCACCGACCGTCAGCTGGAGGACCCTGTGGAGCTTGCGCTGGCGGGGGACTGGACGATTGACAAAATGCTGGAGCTGGTGGAGGCGTTTGACAACGACCTTGACGAGAGCGACCCGAACCATATTTACGGCTTGACGATTGACGACCACTCCCGCGCGGATGCGCTGTACTACGGCGCAGGCTTCCTCACCACCCGAAACAACAGCGAGGGCGTTGCGGAGCTGGCATATACCTCCGCGAGCGACAAGCAGCTGATTTCCGACTTTATCGACAAGCTGATTCCGATTTTCGGGACGACCGCAACGGGGATTGCAAGCGATAAGCGCGACTGGATGAAGGAGCACAAAACCGCGCTGATGGTTGCCTCGCTCGGTAACGTGACCGAGCTGAACGACACCGACTACGCGCCGATGCCCTCGCCGAAGCTGGACAGCACGCAGAAGGACTACAAGGTTATTCAAAACAACGGCTACGATGTGTGGTGCGTTCCGACGAGCGCCGCAGACCCCGAAATTTCGGGCATTGTAATCGAGGCAATCGCATCCGCCGATTATCGCGGAATCGCGCCGTTCTACTTTGACAAGTACATGAGATTGCGCTTTTCCTCGGACGAGAAGAGCTCGGCAATGTTTCGGCTGGTTCGTTCCTCTGTGATTTACAACTTCGGCAGAGTTGCGGGACTGATGGACGGAGGCACCTCCTTTGAGGCGGGGCTATTCTTCCGCCCGTGCTTCTGGAACTACACCGCAGGTGTCAAGATTGGGGAGAACAACTTCCTGTCGGTTATCGAAAGCGACGGTGACAGCTGTAAGGCAAGCCTGCTCAAGGTGTTGCAGGGCTACCGCAACAGCGCAAATTGACCGAGTAAGACCAATCAAGACCTATCAAGGTTAAATCCGTTCGGGGGCGGACCCCGATGGAAATAAAAATTTGAGAAAGGGTTCAATCGCAATGAAAACACGCAGAATTTTATCGCTATGTCTCGCAATGATCCTTTGCCTTTCCCTGATTCCCGCAATTTCGCTTGCCTCCTATGCGGAGGAGGCACCGACCACTTTGCCAACAACCCTGCCTGACGGTAGCTCTGTCGACAGCTCGAAGCTGTGGGTGGACTGGAGCACGGCAGGGTCCGCTGATACCAAGGGCGGAACGATTACCGATGATGGATATTTTAAGGTTGCCAGCGGTAACTACAATGTCTATACACAAAAAGATGCCTATACCACAAGCTGGCGCGGCGCAAGCGGAATTATGTTTTATGTTGACGCAAGCGAAGCTACCGGTGTGGATTTCATTCTGACATTTTTGATGGCGGGTACTCGTTCCAACAGTGCATCCGGAAGCGGATGTGTACAGCTTCAAACTGCTCCGACTATCTATGCGGATGGACCCAAAGGGGTAGAGGGGACGAAGAGTACTGCTTATACCTATAAGGACGGCGCATGGACTGATTTCAGTGTTTCTTATCCCAGTTACTATTTGAAAAACAGCGCTGCAAATTCCGGTTGGTATTATGTTCCGCTTACCAGCTTCCATTATCATGGCGGTTCGGCAAACGGCTATGCTTACACCGCAAATGACCCTTGTCTTGGAATGAATTTTGAAGAATTTACCGCACGTTTTCAAGACCAGAGAATTTGGAAAATCGGTGTTAAATCGGATTATGTTGGCTTGAAATTCAGCGACATCCACTTTGTGTACACCAACCCCGAAGCCGCAGAGACTGGTGCCTCCACGCCGTTGTTCGGAACGATGGCACAGAACGGTAACCCTGAGGAAAGTGCAGCAGGAACAATTGCCAATAACACGCTGACTGTGACTGCAATGCCGAACAGTGCAACTGTCTCCAATAATAGAATCTGGCTCAGGGGTCTTGCGCAGACCAACCTTGCGAATGGTGCAAGCGGTATCCGCTTCCATGTTGACACTACCGCGCTTGGTAGCGCGCAATTGCAACTGCGCCTCCGCCTCCGTTCGTCCACTTCCGGTACAAATGTCGGAAAAAATAAGGATAAAGAAACGGGTATTTTTGCAACGGGTGGACTTGGATATGCGGAGCTTACAAATGTTAGTAATGCACAGTATGTCTGCCGTGCGGATAACAGCGTGGCTTACTACTACGATGCGGACGGAAACCCTGTAGCACTCCATGTTGCATCCAATGTTTCAAGCACAAACGAGGCAGACCTGTTTGACGCACTTCCCGCAGGCTATAACGGCGATATTTATATCCCGTTTGAGAGCTTCTGGATGAGCGCAAGCTCTTATGCCAGCCTGAACCTTTCTCTGCCCTTTGCAGAAGCCGCCCCGCTCTATCCGATTGACCTGCTTGCCGTCTGCCACGCCATTTCGGGCACGGCGACCGACAGCACGGTTGTCTACAGCAACTTTGAGCTGGTCTATCCCGAGACTTACATCAGCGGCGCAAGTGTGACGCTGAAAAACACTCTTGATGTCAACTTCTTTGCCAAGCTCGGCAATGCAACCGACGCGAAGATGACCTTTGCCGTTGGCTCCAAGACCTACGAGGTTGAGGGAACCGAGGCTACGGAGGGCAGAGTGAAATTCGTCTGCTCGGGCATCCTCCCGCAGAAGGTGAACGATGAAATCACCGCCACCCTCACCGCAAAGGTGAACGGCACGGCAGTTTCGCAGACCGTGACCTACAGCATCCGCGAATATTGCGAGAATCTGCTGGCGAAAGAGGAGACCTCCGAGAGCGTCAAGAAGCTGTTGGTCGATTTGCTCTACTACGCCGAAGCCGCGCAGAATTATGCGAATTACAAAACCGATGACCTTGCCACAAAGAATCTGACCGATGCACAAAAGGCGCTCAAGTCCGCCGACACCACCGCAGATATCACTGCGACCGCAGGTGTGACGGGAACGGCAGACGAGAACTACAAGTGGTTCTCCGCCGCGCTCCGCTTGGAGAACGCCGTGGCGGTCCGCATCAAGTTCGCCGCGCCGAGCCTTGAGGGGCTGACGGTTAAGGTGACCATGAACGGCAGAGAAGTGACCTACACCGAGGCTGATATCACCGATGAGGGCGAGGGCTACTACTCGATTCTCTTCAACAACATCGGCGCCGCCGAATACGGCGACACGATTACGGCAATGATGGAAAAGGACGGCACGCAGATTGCCGAAACCCTGACCTACAGCGTTGCGGCATACATCCGCGAAGCCGTTGCCGCCGAGTCGACCACCGAAAAGACGCTTGCGCTGGTTCGCGCGCTCTGGAGCTACGGCGAATCCGCTAAGGCTGTCTCCGAATCGTAAAAGGAGGACCTTGAAATGAAAACGCAACAGATTTACGCGATTCCCGAGGTTGAGTTCCTGACGCTTTCCGACACCGACCTGCTGACCGCCAGCGGCGGTGGGGAAAATTCGATTGAGCTGGATGAAATCGAATTCAAATTCGGAATTCACTGATTGACCGAACAGGGGACTGCCGCCCGCGAAAAGTGTGCGGCAGTCCTGTCTGTGCATAAAAGGAGGCTTTGCCATGCGAAACAGAAAAACAGTTTGTGCCTTGCTCGCCCTTGTGCTCTTGCTTTCCGTTGCGCTTCTCCCGTCCTGCGCGGGCGAAAAGAGCGACCCGACCCCCACGGGGACCAACCCCGCGACCGATGCGCCGACCTCCGCGCTCACCGCCGAGCCGACCCCGACCCCCTCCGCGCCCAAAACCGAGGTGGACCTCATGCTCTTTATGGGTGACCGCAACATGGCGGGCAGGGGAGACAAGACCGCCGATATCACGGTCCCCGAGGGGCACGCCTATGAGTTCCGCGCGGTCACGGACCCGACGCGGCTTTACCCGCTGACCGCCGATTTCGGCGCGGCGGAGAACCGCGAGGGCGGCATTGATGACGGCGAGAGCAAAACAGGCTCGCTTGTTCCGTCCTTCTGCGAGGCGTACTATGCAAAAACGGGCGTTCCCGTGGTTGCGGTGTCCGCGAGTGTGGGCGGCGTGAACATTGCGGGCTGGAGGAGCGGAAACGGGATTCTGGAGGATGCCGTCAACCGTCTGGAGGCGGCAAAGGCGTTTCTCGCCGCCTCGGAGACCTATTCCGTGCGGCATATTTTTGCGGTCTGGTCCCACGGCGAGACCGATGCCGCAGAGAACGTGACCGCCGCGGATTACCAAAGCGGCTTGCGCACGGTGGTTCGCACGATGACCCGCCGCGGCGCGGAAGCCTGCTTCCTCATCTCCTGCGGCTCCCGCACCGATGCGGCGGCGGGCGTGCAGACCATCCGCGCGGCGCAGGAGGCGCTTTGCGGCGAGCTCGCGGAGTTGGTGCTCGTTTCCACGGCGTTCTCGGCGGTTTCCGATGAGCTGATTGACCCCGACCGCTACACGCAGGCGGGCTACCGCAAGGTCGGTGCCAACGCGGGCGAGAATGCGGGGCGCTGGGTGCTCTCTCCGGGCGATTACGAGATGTCGGTCGTCAAGCCGCCCGTTGAGGAGCGCGACGATTTCGACGGTGACGGCATCGACCTGCCCGAGGACACCTTTTCGATGAATCCGACGGGGGCACTCGCATGACGGTCCTGACCGAATCCGGAACTCTGGACCTCAAAATCTGCGCGACCAAGCAATTTGCCCCGAACGAGGTGCACGTCACGCGCATTTACGGCTACAGCGTGCTGATTCTGATGATGGAGGGCGTTCTCCGCTTCTGCGAAAACGGTACGCCGGTCGAGCTGAAAAAGGGAGAATACTATATCCAGCGCGCCAACTGCTTTCAGAACGGATACCTCGGCAAGGAGCCGCTTCTCCCGCCCCCCGGCGAGGTGCCCGTGTATTTCTTCTTTGAATTTGAAGGCGGAATCTACAGCGATTCCGAAAGCGACAACGGCATCCCTTTGCGCGGAACCTGGGATGCCGAGGCGATGGCATCCATTCTGCGGGTCTGCGAGCAGACCAACGACCCGCAGGCGGATGTCAACCGTTTCATGCTCAATTCCCATATGTACCGCGTTTTCGGAATGCTCTATGCCGACAACTCGGGCAACCGCCGCAGAACGCAGCTGCTCTCTGCGGTCCGCGACTATATCGGCTCGCACTATATGAATATCACCTCGCTGGACGATGTGGCAAAGCATTTCGGCTACACCCGCGAGTACCTTTCCAAGCTGTTCCTGCACAGGTTTCGGATGACGATGCACCGTTACCTGCAAACCGTCCGCATGGAGCAGGCGCAATGGCTGATTCAGAACAGCGACACCCCCATTACGCAGATCCCGAGGATTGTCGGATATGCGAATTACACGTCCTTCTATCGGACCTTTCTCGATTTTTACGGTGTCAGTCCGCGCAGTGCGGCAAGAAGCCACCCGCAGGACGGCGAGCAGGTCTGACAGACGGAGCCGGGCGGCGGAGGCACCGCTTCCGCCGTCGGCAGGAACAAGGAGATTATTACACCATGTCGGCACGTTATACCTTTTTTACAACGAATGAAATCAAGCCGCGGGGCTGGCTCCGCAGGCAATTGGAAATACAGGCAAAGGGACTTTGCGGCAACCTCGACCGCGTGTGGCGGGATGTCCGCGACAGCGCATGGATCGGCGGCGACAGCGAGGGCTGGGAACGCGTCCCGTACTGGCTGGACGGTGCGGTCCCGCTTGCGTACCTGCTGGAGGACGAGGACCTGATCGCCCGCACCCGCCGCTACATCGACTGCATCCTCGCACGGCAGGAATCGGACGGCTGGATTTGCCCCGTCCCGCCCGAGGAGCGGGAAAAATACGACACCTGGGCGGTCCTGCTCATCGCAAAGGTGCTTGTGCGGTACTACGAATGCGCGCGGGACGAAAGAATCCCCGATGCGCTCTACCGCCTGATGAAGAATTATCACGCACTTCTGACCTCGGGCAAGCTGACCCTGCACCATTGGGGGATGCACCGCTGGTACGAGGGCTTTCCCGCGCTGAATTATCTGTGGGCGGAATACCATGAGCCGTGGATACGCGAGCTTGCCGAACGGCTGGCAAGGGACGGGATGGATTACCGCAAGGTCGAGCACCTTTGGGAACGCCCGCTCGACAAGTGGACCATGAACACGCACATTGTCAACCTCTGCCAGATGCTCAAATCCGAGGTCCTGTCCTGCGACCTGCTCGGGCGCGAGGTGCAGGGGCTTGCGGAGCACTATGTGGAGAGGCTGGAGCGCTTCAACGGCACGGCGGTGGGAACCTTCACGGGGGATGAATGTCTTTCGGGCATCAGTCCCACGCAGGGGACCGAGCTCTGCGCGGTGGTCGAGCTGATGGATTCTCTCGAACAGCTCTACGCCTACACGGGCAAGGCGGAATGGGCGGAGCGGCTGGAGGTGGTTGCCTTCAACGCGCTCCCCGCAACGCTGACCGAGGATATGTGGGCGCACCAGTATGTGCAGATGGTCAACCAGATTGACTGTACGCCGTTCCCGTGGCGGTCGCACTTCCGCACCACCAACAGCGAGGCGCACCGCTTCGGTCTGGAGCCGAACTTCGGCTGCTGCACCGCGAATTTCGGGCAGGGCTTCCCCAAGCTGGCGCTTTCCGCATGGATGGCGGCAGGGGACGGTGTCCTCTCGGCGGTCGCGCTTCCCTCGGAGCTGAAAACCGAATGGAAGGGGATACCCGTCACCGTCACCCTTGAAACCGATTACCCGTTCCGCAATTCCATGCGGTACCGCGTAATCGCGGACAAAAAGACCGATTTTGTGCTGTCGGTGCGCATTCCGTCCTTTGCAAAGAAGCTCACCGTCAACGGAAAACCGAGGGCAAAGCGGGAAATTCTGAAATTCTCCGATTTCAAGGCGGGGGAGACCGTGATGGACCTCTCCTTTGAAGCGGAGCCGCACCTGAGCGCAAGACCGCACGCCATGTCGGTCCTGCACTACGGCTCGCTGGTGTTCTCCCTGCCCGTGCGCGCAGAGGTCAAGCGGGTGGAGTACGAGCGGGGTGGAATAGAGCGGAAATATCCGTATTGCGACTACGACTATCAGGGCGTGTCCGACTGGAATGTCGCGTTTGCGGGGAAGGACTTCCGCGTGACCGAGCATCCCGTGGGGGACATCCCGTTCTCGGAGAGCAACCCGCCGCTGACGGTGGAAGCGCCGCTTTGCCATATCGGTTGGGGCTATGCGGAGGGGCTGGAGACGGTCCCCGCAAGGGTCCCCGTGAGCCGCAGACAGCGGGACGAGGCGGAAACAAGAACGCTGATTCCCTACGGATGCACCATGCTCCGCATGACCGAGCTGCCGTGCGCGAGACCGAAAAAGTAAAAAATGCCCCCGCAACGCGTTGAATGACCGCGTTGCGGGGGCTTTTTTGGTGGGGGGCACAGATGATTGTTGCACGGGAACGCCCTCATCCGTCGCCTTCGGCGACACCTTCCCCCTTGAAGGGGAAGGCTTCCGTAAGCTCTGCAAACATGATAAAAGGTGCTTTCGGCGTTTGGTGGGTCAAAATTTTATACCATCACGAAAGAAATTCCCACAATAGCCTTCCCCTTCGA
>DJSQ01000071.1:0-3462 GCA_002438075.1 Clostridiales bacterium UBA6330 | reverse complement strand
CGAAGGCGACGGATGAGGGGGACGGTTTTTCGGATTTATTCCTCCAATTCCCCGTAAATTTCCAGAAGCCGCTCTTCGACCTCCTGCTTTCGTGCGTCAATCTCGGCGGCACGGACATAGTCGGATGCCGCAGGACCGTACAGCTCCTGCTCCAGCGTCTCCAGCTCCGCCTCCAGTGAGGCACATTCCGCGCGCAACCGCTCCAAGCGGGCGCGCTTTTTGCGCTCGTCTGCCGCCGCCTGCTTGTTCTTCAGGTATTGCTCCTTCTGCGTGGTTGCCGCCGCAGTGGGAGCGGTTGTGCCGCCGCCTGCCGCCTGCCGCTCGGCAATGCGTGCGTTCTTGTATTCCGTGAATTCGGTGTACCCGTGCCCCGCATGGTCCACATGGTAGTCCAGCAGGTCGCCCGGGAAGCAGTCCCCGGGGTGCAGCTCCAGAATGCGCGTTGCGAGCTTGTCAATCAGATAGCGGTCGTGCGACACCATCACAATGGTTCCCTCAAACTGCTCCAGCGCCGCCTCCAGCGCCTCGCGGGAATCCATGTCCAGATGGTTGGTCGGCTCGTCCAGCACCAGAAGATTCATTTTGGAAAGCATCAGCTTGGCAAGCGTCAGCCGCGCGCGCTCGCCGCCCGAGAGGACCGAGACCTCCTTGAACACGTCCTCGCCCGTAAAGCGGAAGAGTGCCAGCGCTTGGCGAATCTGCGTTTCGGTCCGCGTCGGGTAGGCGTTCCAAAGCTCGTCCAGCACGGTGTTTTCGGGGGTCAGATGCTGATTCTCCTGATCGTAGTAGCCGATTTCCACATGATACCCCTGTTCAATCACCCCCTCGGTGGGGGACAGCTGACCGAGAATCAGCTTGATGAGGGTCGATTTCCCGCACCCGTTGGGTCCGATGATCAGCGCGCGCTCCTGCCGCTTGATGAGAAAGGAGAGGTCGCGGAAGAGCGTCCTGCCGGGAAAGCCGAAGGTCAGGCGGCGCACGTCCAGTACATCGTTTCCCGAAGCAATCGCCTCGGAAAAGGACATTTTAATCGCGCGCGGGTCTGCGGTCGGGCGTTCGAGCCGCTCCATTTTGTCCAGCATTTTCTGTCGGCTCTCGGCGGCAATGATGTTCCGCTCGCGGTTCCATGCCCGCTGTTGGGCGATATATGCCTTCTGACGGGCAATCTCGCGCTGTTGGTTCCGCCAGTGCCGCTCGGCTATCTCGCGGTCGGCTTCCCGCTGTGCCATGCTCTTGGTGTAGCCGCCCTTGTAGAGCGTGGCATGGCAATGCTCGATGGAAAGCGTTTTGTTGGTCACGCGGTCGAGAAAATAGCGGTCGTGAGAAATGACCATAAAGCACTTCTTATAGCCCATCAGAAAGCTCTCGAGCCATGAGAGTGTTGCAATATCGAGGTGGTTGGTCGGCTCGTCCAGCATCAGGATGTCGGGCTCGCGCGAAAGCTGGACCGCAAGCGCAAGACGGGTCCGCTGACCGCCGCTGAGGGTCCCAACGGATTGGTTGCGCTGTGCCTCGTCAAAGCCGAGCTTGGAGAGAATCGAGGTGCAACGGGCGCGGAACTCCAGCCCGCCGTCCCGCACATAACGGTCGTGCAGGTCGGTGTATTCGCGGACCGCCGCCTCGTCGCCGCGCTTCAAGCCATCGACCTCCAGCTCCGCCATCCGCGCTTCTGCCGCAAGCAGATCGGGGAAGGCGTGGACCATCCGCTCCAGCACCGTCCCGCGGCTGTCTGCGGCATCAAACGCATCGTCCTGCCGCAGA
This sequence comes from Clostridiales bacterium UBA6330, assembly GCA_002438075.1. GTDB lineage: Bacteria > Bacillota > Clostridia > Oscillospirales > CAG-272 > UMGS1865. The sequence continues at coordinate 1,701 of DJSQ01000071.1, read as the reverse complement.
ATGCCGACGGTTTTTCCTTTTGATAAATAAACAGCTCCCGAGGTCGGCTCCACCTCACCGCAGATCAGGCGGAACAGCGTGGACTTGCCGCACCCATTGACCCCGATGATGCCGAGGCGGTCGTTCTCCTCCAGCGAGAACGAAACGTTTTCCAGCACGGGAACGGTGCCGAAGGACAGGGAGAGGTCACTGACAGACAGACAAAGCATAGGGTTACTCCTCAGAATTTCGTTTTTGCTTCCACTGCCACGCCGAGAATGCGGGAGCGTCCCGTTTCAAAATCCTCGGGGGTCAGAATGATCGGGTCGTAGTCATCGTTTTCGGGGGAGAGGACAATGCGGCGGTTGCGTTTTTCAAAGCGCTTGACCGTTGCGCTGTCACCGTCAACCAGACAGGCAACGATGTCGCCGTTCTCCGCGTACTGCTGCTTGCGGAAGAGGACATAGGTGCCGTCCACAATGCCGCAATCCCGCATACTGTCACCGCAGACCTCCAGATAGAAATAGTCCTCGGGGTCGTCCACGTCGGCAAACTCCATCCCGAGCAGGGTTTCGTTGGTCACAATCGGCGTGCCCGCGCGGATGACACCGATTACGGGGACCATCTTCTGCGCGCGCAGACTGCGCAGACTCGAGGCGGTCCGCCGCTCGCCGCTGTCGGTGCCGAGCAATTCGTCCAGCCCGATGCCGAAGTAGTCGGCAATGCGGGCGAGCTTGTCCGCCTTCGGGGTTGAGCGTCCGCTCTTCCAATCCGAAAAGGTCGAGGCGGAAATGCCGGTTGCCTTTGCCACCTGATAAACGGTCACATGATTTGCCGCGAGCAGCTGTTCGAGCCTTGCATACTCCATGTTGTTCCTCCTTGCCACAGACAGGGAAAATCTGCCTGTGTTTTGACAATGTTCGACCTTCCGCTTTGGACAGAGTGCCGATATTTCGGAAATCTTAAATAAATACTTGACAATACTTCGGAAATGCGATATAATATCATCGTACACATACAGTATACACGATAAATGTGAAAAAGTCAACAAGAAAATCAAAAAAGGAGGAAAAAGTATGATTTTCAAGGGGCTTTCGATTGAAAATGCAAGACTTGAAGGGACGGAAAACCGAAATGCCGCCGTGCGGAAAGGCTCGGGTTTCCGAAGCATGAGAGAGGAAGGTGCGATATGACAGAGGCGGAGCGAAATGACGCGCGGGAAGCCGAGGCGCGGGAGTTTCTGGCGGGGTATCAGCTTTGTTTGGACCTGCTGAAGCTGAAGCGGTACGAGCGCCGACGGGCGGAGAAATTTGACGAGCCATGCCGTTGCGAGGAGGTCCTGATGGGAAACGAGGCGTTCTGGCGCGCGCGGATGGATGAAATCGAGCGGACGATTGCGGCGCTCCGCAACGGGCGGGACAAGCTGATTCTGTACCATCGTTACATCCGCGGCGAGAGCGTGGAGCACGCGGCGGGCGTGCTGGGCATCTCCCGCAGGACCGCCTACCGCGCCCATAAGCGGGGGCTTGCCATTGTCGGTATCCTGCTGGAGCGGAAAAGGCGAAACGACCCGTTTCGGGAGTAGGGGGATTGACCTTACATGGGTATCGGGATTCCACCCTGTTGGGGGACTGTAGATGTTCGTCCTTACTCGAGTGATGAACTCCCGCTTGCGGGGGCGGAATAGGCTCGCCCTTACTCGGGTGCCGAGATCCCGCCTGC